>CAYJIJ010000054.1:0-15391 GCA_964370185.1 uncultured Oscillospiraceae bacterium | reverse complement strand
CCCCATAAATAAGTAGGCGAAGCCTAATATAAATTTGCCATTTGCTCAGGTCTCACGAAGTGACGAGAGCAAATGGCAATCTAAATCGCCCCAGCGAGGGGTGAAAATATTTACATTATCTATTCTTTATAACTCGCTAAAATAGCACCCTCACCTGCAGAAGAAACAAGCTTTCTATATCTTTTCAGCCAGCCATTTACTTCTCTTATGCGTGGGGCAAATGTCTTTTTGCGCTCGGCGAGTTCTTCGTCGGATACAAGTAGGTTGAGCTTGCCTTTTTGAATGTCAATCTCTATTAAATCGCCATCCTTTATAAGGCCTACTTCACCGCCCTCATATGCTTCGGGGGATACATGTCCGATAGCCGCACCTCTTGTAGCACCAGAGAAACGCCCATCGGTTATAAGTGCAACGGATTTATCAAGACCCATGCCTGCAAGTGCCGAAGTGGGGGAGAGCATTTCTCTCATACCTGGGCCACCTTTAGGGCCTTCATAGCGGATTACTACTACATCACCTGCGTTGATTTCGCCTGCAAATATTGCATTGATGCTTTCTTCTTCACCGTCGAACACCCTTGCTTTACCTGTGTGCTCCATCATCTCCTGTGCCACAGCGGAGCGTTTTACAACTGCACCATTTTTAGCGATGTTGCCAAATAGTATTGCTATACCGCCATTTTGAGAGTTTGGAGTTTCGATATCTTTGATGATTTTATTGTTTTTATTTACTGCTTTTGCAATATTTTCTGCAACAGTTTCACCAGTTGCGGTGATTAGCGAAGTGTCCACCAAATTTTTCTTAGCAAGTTCTTTAATTACTGCCTGTACACCGCCAGCTGTATGTAAATCAGCAATGTGGTGAGGGCCTGCTGGGGAAAGTTTACATAGATTTGGTGTGGTTTCAGAAATTTCGTTTATCATGTTTAAATCAACATCCACATGTGCTTCATTAGCTATTGCAAGCAGATGTAGCACGCTGTTTGAAGAGCAGCCGAGAGCCATGTCGGAAGCAAGTGCATTTCTGATTGATTTAATATTTACAATATCCCTTGGGCGGATGTTTTTCTTAAGCAAATTCATTACCGCCGCACCTGCTTTTTTTGCAAGCCTTATTCTCTCGGAGGAAATGGCAGGAATAGTGCCATTTCCTGGGAGGGCAAGCCCGAGTGCTTCTGATAGGCAGTTCATGGAATTTGCAGTGAACATCCCAGAGCATGAGCCACAGGTGGGGCAGGCATTTTGCTCTATCTCAGTGAGCTTTTCAGTGTCAATTTTGCCCGATTTGTATGAGCCAACTGCTTCAAACATATCGGATAAACTCAAATCAACCTCATCGACATTTCCAGGGAGCATCGCACCGCCAGAAAGTACCACGGCAGGGAGATTTACCCTCAGTGCACCCATCATCATTCCAGGCACAATTTTATCACAGTTTGGCACAAGTACGAGTGCATCAAAACGGTGGGCTAAAGCCATAGTTTCCACACTGTCGGCAATGAGTTCACGGGAAGCAAGAGAGTATCTCATGCCCTCATGCCCCATTGCAATACCGTCACAAACACCTATTGCTGGGAAAACTAATGGAGTACCGCCAGCGGCATATACGCCTGCTTTTACTGCATCTGTTACTTTATCTAAATGGGTATGCCCCGGTACAATTTCGGAATATGCCGAGCATATACCAACGAGCGGACGAGTCATCTCTTCTTCACTTAAACCCAGTGCATAGAAAAGCGACCTCTGAGGTGCCGCCTCAGGACCCGATAATACTTTTTCACTTGGTAATGGCATTTTTAATCATTCCTTTCGTTAACTTCTTATTTTCAAAAGTTGTAATGTCACTAATTTAAGGATAATTTCCTCAAATTAGTGACATCCCTAAAATTTGTATTTCTTAAAAATATAATAAACAAAAAGTAGGGGGTTTTATGTATATCCCTCACCGCTGCAGGCGATGAGGGATATAATGCTGTGTTTATTATTTCTTGAGCCAGCTCATAAGCGCTCTTAGCTTTTTACCAACTGTTTCAACTTGGTGTGAAGCTTCTACACGACGCATAGCAAGGAAGTTAGCTCTGCCAGCGGCATTGTTTTCAGCGATCCATCTGCCAGCGAATGTGCCGTCCTGTACTTCTCTTAGTACTTTTCTCATTTCTTTTCTTGTATCGTCTGTGATAATTCTCTTACCAATCATGTAATCGCCGTATTCAGCAGTTTCAGAGATGGAGTATCTCATGTAGTCAAAACCGCCAGCGTTGATTAGGTCAACAATTAGTTTCATTTCATGTACACACTCAAAGTATGCCATTTCAGGGGAGTATCCAGCTTCTACAAGTGTTTCAAAACCAGCCTTCATAAGCTCGGTAACACCGCCGCAAAGTACAGCTTGTTCGCCGAAGAGGTCTGTTTCTGTTTCTTCTTTGAATGTAGTTTCAAAGATACCCGCTCTACCGCCGCCGATTGCAGAAGCATAAGCAAGAGCATAATCAAGTGCATGGCCAGTTGCATCCTTATGTATAGCAACAAGGGAGGGAACGCCTCTGCCTTCAAGGTACTGGGAACGAACTGTATGCCCAGGGCCCTTTGGAGCTACAAGATATACATCAACACCTTCTGGAGCAACTATCTGATTAAAGTGAATGCAAAAACCGTGTCCAAATACAAGTGAGTTTCCAGGCACGAGGTTGTCCTTGATGGAAGTGTTGTAAATTTCTGTTTGAAGTTGGTCGGGAGCAAGTAGCATTACTACATCACCCATTTTTGCAGCTTCCGCTGTTTCATATACTTCAAGTCCGTCAGCTTTAGCTTTAGCAACGCTTGCGGAATTAGGTCGTAGACCTACAACAGTTCTGATACCGCTGTCCTTTAGATTTTGTGCATGTGCGTGACCCTGACTACCATAACCGATAATCGCCACTGTTTTGCCCTCGAGTAATTTCAGATTACAATCTGAATCATAATACATCTTTGCCATTTTAAAAATCCTCCCTTAAATTCTGAATGTCTTGTTTAATTTATCAAGAGCGGTCACACCGGAGCGAGACATTTCTACTATCTCATAATCCTTACTTCCGCAAATAAATTCGTCTATACGCCTTGTATTGCCTTCCATACGGCCTACAATAACCTCGCTATCAAAGCTGATTATCTTGGCAGAAAACTTTTGCAAATGCTCTTGTATGGCTGATTGGTTGCTTTTATCATATTTAAATTTCACAAGTAAAAGCTCGCGGCTTATTGCAGCGTCGTAATCAAGTGTCACAGCGGCTTTTACATCTTCAATTTTCATAAGCTGTTTGTCAAATTGGCTGAAATCTGTATCGCCAGCCACCACTAAAATGGTTATGCGTGAAACCCCTGGAGTTATTGCTTCTGCAACAGTGAGCTGCTTTATATTAACTCCTCTTCGAGAGAAAACATTTGATACCCTCGTGAGAACGCCGAAACGGTTTTTAACCAAAACTGATATAATTTTATACTCTTCCATCAGGGCACCTCCTATTCAAATAAAATCATGTCTTTCGCCGATTTACCCGGTGGAATAATCGGGAAAACACCATCGTCTATATTAATCACAAATTCTGCAATAACTGGGCCTTTTTCTCTCAGTGCCGCCCTTACAGTGCTTTGAACTTCCTTACAGCTCTCCGCCCTATATCCTTTAGCGCCAAAAGCTTCGGCAAGTTTTGGGAAATTGGTTCTGCGTTGTAGAGTGGTATTTGAATATCTTCCAGCATAAAATAGCGATTGCCACTGGCGAACCATTCCGAGAACACCATTGTTTATAACAAAAGTTTTTACAGCTAATTCTTCACTGACAGCACATGCCATTTCCTGCAAATTCATATGGAAGCTACCGTCACCTGTGATGAGAATTACATCGCTTTTGGGTGATGCAACCTTTGCGCCTATTGCCGCACCAAGGCCAAAGCCCATTGTACCAAGCCCACAGGAGCTTATAAATGTACGAGGCTTTTTAAAATTGTAGTACTGTGCAGTAATCATCTGATGCTGTCCTACATCGGTAACTATAATTGTATCATCGCCTGAATTTTTGTCAATTTCCTCGAGTACATCCCTAAGATTGGCTTCACCGTCCACACCATATGCTTTATGCAGTGGGTGGGCTTTATTGTATTCTTCTAAATAAGCTTTCCATTCGTCATGCTTTTTATTATATACCGCTTCGGTGAGTTTGTCCAAGATTTTTTTACTGTCGCCATATATGCATAAATCTGCATATACATTTTTGCAGTGCTCCGAGCGGTCTATATCTATATGGATTATCTTTGCATCTTTACCAAAGAGCTCCCTATTGCCTGCAACACGGTCGCTAAAACGCACACCTACCGCAATTATCAAATCGCATTCGGTAGTTGCAATATTTGAAACAGGTGTACCATGCATACCAATCATTCCAAGATTAAGTTTATGTGTAGAGGGAATGCAGGAAAGCCCCATCATACTGGTAGCAACAGGACAGTCTATCTTTTCAGCAAACTCCACTAAATTCTCAGAAGCGTCGGAGAAAGTAACCCCACCGCCAGCATATATCATCGGTTTTTTGCTCTCTGTTATCATCTTAACAGCTGCTTCTATTTCGCTTTCCTCTATAATAGGAAGCGGACGCTTTGCCATCTTAGGCTTTGGCTCATACTCTCCCATAGCGGCGGTTACATCCTTTGCTATGTCGATAAGCACGGGGCCGGGTCTGCCAGACATTGCAATTTTAAAGGCATCCCTCACCACATTTGCAAGCTGTGATACATCTGTTACGATATAGTTGTTTTTAGTTATTGGCATTGTAATGCCCGCAATGTCTATCTCTTGGAAGCTGTCCCTGCCGATTAAATCGTTTGGAACATTCCCAGTAATCGCAACGATTGGCACGGAGTCCATATGTGCATTTGCGATACCTGTTACGATATTTGATGCACCTGGACCCGAGGTTGCAAGCACTACACCAGGTCTGCCAGTAACTCTTGCATAGGCATCCGCCGCATGACAGGCACCTTGCTCATGGGAAGTAACGATATGGCGAATTTTATCGCTGTGATGGTAAAGGGAGTCATATATATTGAGCACCGCACCACCTGGATAGCCGAATATTACATCAACTTCCTGCTCCAAAAGGGTGTTTATAAGTATTTCAGAACCATTTAATTTCATACTCTTCCTCCTGTTGTTTTTTATTGCATTATTAAGATAAATATTTATAGATATTATTAGTTAAAGTGGCAGTAATTAGTCAAGGGTGACTCGGTACCCCTCCGCTTCAAGCCCTTTGATAAGCTTTTTGCCATGCTCCATGCTTCCAACTTCACATCCAACATGTATAATAGCTTCGTCAAGGCTTAAATCTACATCCACTCTGTCGTGCGATACCATTACGATATTTGCTCCTAAATCGGAGATTGTCTGCGAAAGCTTAACAAGGCTACCAGGTGTATCGTGTAGCACGGTGTGGAATTTCATTCTCCTGCCACGCTTTACAAGACCTTTTTCTATAACCCTATGTATAAAGCTCACATCAATATTACCACCTGAGAGAATACAAGCAACTTTCTTATCTTTTACATCAATGCGATTATTGAGCACTGCTGTGAGTGAAACTGCACCTGCTGGCTCTATTACCTGCTTTGTTCTCTCGAGGAGAAGCAGTATTGTTTCTGCTATTTCATCGTCGGTCACGGTGACTATTTCATCTACATACTCATTTATATATCCATGGGTGAGATTACCAGGTGTTTTCACAGCGATACCATCTGCAATTGTTTTGACTATATCGGAGGGGAGGGGAGCATCGAGTTTAAACGAATCCCTTATAGCAGAAGCACCCTCAGCCTGTACACCTACAACCTTTATCCTCGGATTGATATTTTTAATGCAACAAGCAACGCCTGCGAGCAGACCGCCGCCACCAGCAGGGACTACCACCACATCAACGGTGGGTAAATCGGATAAGATTTCCATCCCAATTGTGCCCTGCCCAGCCATTACATCCTCATCGTCGAATGGGTGCATGAATACACCGTTTTTCTCCTGCTTTAGCTCTAAAGCTCTGTTGTAGGCGTCGTCGTAAATATCTCCGTGTAATACGACCTCCGCACCATATCCCTCAGTGGCGGATACCTTTGCAATAGGCGCTGAACGAGGCATCACAATAGTGGCAGGTATGCCAAGGGCTTTTGCCGCAAACGCTACACCCTGTGCATGGTTTCCAGCAGAAGAAGCTACTACCGCATTTGGCAGCTCGCCATTTTCCGAGAGGGTGGAGAGCTTATTATAAGCTCCTCTTATTTTAAAAGAGCCCGTCTTTTGTTGATTTTCATATTTAAGATACACCCTACATCCTGCAATCTCGGAAAAAGTCTTAGAGAGCTCTATCGGTGTTTTGTGAATTACTCCATTTAGCCGTTTTTCGGCTTGTTCAATATCTTTTATGTCCATTACTGCTCCTCCAAATATACAAAAAACCTTTGCTTAGTCATATGACCATAAACAAAGGTTTAAAATTCAGCTGTTCTATGCGGAAGCTGTTTTAAATCCGTGCTTATGGCAACCAAAGACTGAGACTATAATAATAATCTCGAATCTTATAAAATATGACAGCACAAAATTTATAAACATACTACTTCTCCTTATTGGGTATTAAAAAACTTCGCCCCTCAATACTAAGAGACGAAGCAAAAAACCCCGCGGTACCACTCTTGTTGCCCATTTTAGTGAGCCACTCGGTGATTAGAAAACTAATCGCATCCGCTAACGGGGATGAGACGGTTTTGCTTAAATTAGCTTCAGCAAAACAGCTAAAGGATGATAAACTATGCACACTCACAATGCCTTACACCAAACGGCATCTCTCTTAAGAAAGTAGTCACACGCTCTTGTTCCTTATTACAGCTTTTGAACATTATTTTATATAATTATTATTTAAGTATATCACAAAACATTAATTATATATATTATATAATTATCACATAATCACATCTTTGTCAAGAAATATCGGACTATTTCAATTATTTGTATAATTTTCTAAATAATATTTAGTTAAGCCACAGCGTTTTGCACAAGCCTTTAACACAGCTATAAGCTCCACTGTGATTTCATAAAATGCACTTGGATTACTGGTGCATTTTGTTTAGAAGTTATTACGCCTTTTTTCTCACGGAATAACCAAATGTGCCAACAGTTTTATCGAGCGAGATATACTGTCCATGTGCATAGGAAAGTAAGTCTGCTTTCATTATGTCGAGCCTGCCTTTTTCATCCACTAATGATTTATCCACCTGAATGCCTACTATATCAGCTATAAACATATAATGTGAGCCCAGTGGAATGATGTCTTTAACCTTGCACTCAAGGCTTATAGGTGCCTCGGCAATAATTGGAGTAGAAACATTCTTGCCAGCTATCGGTGTTAGGTTCATTTCCTTGAATTTATCAAAATCCTTACCGCTTTTCACACCGCACCAGTCGCAAGCTTTTAAGAGGGATTTTGGGGTGAGGTTTATGACAAATTCACCGCTTTCCTTGATTATGTCAAAGGAATGGCGCTCGGGTCTTACAGAAATATATGTCATCGGTGGTTTTGAATTTAAAATACCCGTCCAAGCTATTGTGATAATATTTGGTTTTTCTACACTCCCACAGGAAACCATTGCAGGGGGCACAGGGGCAAGCAAACAGCCACCCTCCCAGTATAATTTTTCACTCATAAAAATGTTCTCCTTATTTTAGCTTTTAGTGCTCTCTAAAGGCGTTAAATGCTTAACATCACTATTGTACACTTTTATCATTATTATTGCAATAACAATGGAGCTGAAAATTTCTGCGAATGGGTAGGCAAACCACACTGCATTCATCCCCCAAATCTTAGAGCCGAAATACGCAAAGGGAAGCAGTGCAACTATTTGTCTTACCATTGAGGATGTCAAGCTGTAAAGCCCATATCCAAGTGCTTGGTAGAAGGTGGACATGGTAATACCAACTGCGGCAGGAACAAATGCAAGTGAAACTATCCTCATTGCAGGCACTCCCACTTCATACATTTCCTCTGTCGCCGAGAATATGGATAGGAGCTCCCTTGGGAATGCTGCGAGTACAATTGCACCTAAGGTCATTATAGTCAGCCCAAAGAAAAGACCGTTTTTTAACGCACTGAGCAGTCGTTCTTTGTTTTTAGCACCATAGTTATAAGCGAAAATCGGCATAAGCCCCTGTGTTAAACCAAAAAGCGGCATGAATACAAATGTTTGTAGCTTAAAGTAAATGCCGAGCACGGCAACTGCTGTTTGTGAAAAGCTCATGAGTATGCCATTTAGCACCACTGTGATAAATGCCGATACCGACTGCATTACCATTGCAGGAAAGCCCACACGATATATTTCAAATACATCGGAGAAGCTAAACTTAAAACCTTTTAATTTAGGTTTAGAAGCCACAGGTTTTACTATTATAAAGTAAATGCCCAACACTAAGCCACAAACTTGTCCTATAACAGTGGCGAGCGCCGCCCCAAAAACACCGAACTCAGGCATACCGAAGTAGCCGAAGATGAAAATAGGGTCTAAGATAATATTTATTATAGCACCTATGAGCTGCATATACATGGTGAGCATCATATGTCCGCTTGATTGGAGTAATTTTTCAATCACAATCATTACTATATTACCAAAAGAAAAAGCGACCACTGTAAAAGCGTAGTCATATGCCATCTGCTGAACAATGGGATTATCCGTCTGTGCATTTATATACCAATCGGTGCCGAATATAGCAAATATAGCAAATAGCAGCCATGAAAGAATGCCAAGTATAACCGCATGAGTTGCTACATTCCTCGCTCTCTCAGCTTCTCCGCTCCCAAGAAGCCTTGAAATATAGGAGGAAGCACCTATTCCAGTGCCTGTGGATACCGCTATCAATAGCGTCTGCAAAGGGAATACGAGTGCAAGCGCAGTGAGGGCGTCCTCGCCTATTCTGGCTACGAATATGCTGTCTACTATATTATACATAGCGATTACAAGCATTGAAAAAATTGTAGGGAGGGACATTGATATAATAAGCCCCCTCATAGGTGCATTTCCAAGCTTTAAATGTGTGTTGTTATCCATAAATCTCCTTTAAAAATCATACATTAATAATAAAATCAGCTTATTATACTATAATAAAATATATTATGCAACAAAATAGCGAAGATAAATGCGGCAGTAGAGCTATTTGTTTTTTATCTCTTGCGCAGTCGGCGCAGGTATAAGATGTATGGGGACCCATTTATAAATCAATTTTACATTCCACTTTTAAAATCAAAATAAATTACATCTAAAATTTACCCACAAAATGATTATCGGCTATTGACAAAAGCACTCCATATGTATATAATACTTAAGTAACCTTTGCATTAAGGGGTAATTACGCCCTTTTTTGTCGGCTAATCTTTTTTAGGTCAGGTGTCAGTATGGTTTTAGATCTTAATCGCCTCTTTGAGGTGGAGGGTGAGAGCGTAATAATTGATTACAGTCTCGACCTTTCATATGTGGAACATTGGGGAACAAAGCCCTTTAGCCAACCGATATCCATAAAAGGAAAAGCGGAAAATCGCACAGGAATAGTTACACTCGACTACTCCGCAAACTTCTCCGCAGACCTTATTTGTGACCGCTGCCTTTGTGAAGTTCACAGAGATTACAGTCCAAGTTTTGCGCATAAATTAGTAAGAGAGCTGTTTAATGATGATCCCGAGAGCGAATATATAGTAGCAGAGGGTGGAATTCTTAATTTAAGCGAGCTTCTCACAGGTGATTTGATACTTAATCTCCCTGCAAAAAATTTATGCAATGAAGACTGCAAGGGTTTATGCCTAAAATGCGGTGAAAACTTAAATGAAACGCAGTGCGGTTGCAGTACTAAAGAAGTTGACCCAAGGCTTGCAAAGCTTTTGACTTTGCTTGATTAAGAATTCTTTTACAGGGTATTATCTTAGTGATACTATATGGAGAAATTTTCTCAACTTGTGGCATGATGATATTATCCTTATAAAAAAAGTATAAATTATATAATAAAGGAGGTGCTGACATGGCAGTACCAAAGAGAAAAGTGTCGAGAGCACGCAGAGATAAAAGACGTTCCAATGTTTGGAAACTTGATGCACCTGCTTTTTCAAAGTGCAGTCATTGCGGAGAACTAAAAACTCCACACAGAGTTTGTGGTAGTTGTGGTTTCTACAAAGGCAGAGAAGTAATTAAAATGGATGACGCTGAGTAATCAAAGTTATCTATAAAAGGTGTGTAAAGTACGGAGGTGGAGCAGGTATCCACCTCTCTTTTTCACTTTGCGGATATTCGTTTGATTATATTTTCCATATTTGTATGATACTTGATAATTATAGGGGCAGGGCAATTTAGATAACAAGGAGGTAGGGCTGTGGCTGTAAAGATAGACGGAGTAGAAAAAAATTCTATAGCTGAAAAAGTCGGAATAAAGGCTGAGGATACACTTATATCTATAAACGGAAATGAAATAAACGATTTGCTTGATTATCGCTTTTATATGACCGATAAAAAGCTCGATGTTTTGTGTGAGAGTGGAAGTTTTAGGATTGAAAAGTCGGAATATGACGATATCGGAATAGAGTTTGAGAGCTATCTTATGGACAAAAAGCACTCCTGCAAAAATGCTTGCATCTTTTGTTTTGTGGATCAGATGCCACCTAATATGAGGGAAACACTCTATTTTAAGGATGACGATGAAAGACTATCCTTTTTATTCGGAAATTACATCTCCCTCACCAATCTAAATGATGCCGAAGTGGATAGGATAATCAAAATGAGAATTAGCCCGATAAATATTTCGGTGCACACTACAAACCCCGATTTAAGGGTCAAAATGATGAAGAATCCACGCTCTGGCGAGGTGCTCTCATACATAAAAAAATTCGCAGATGCAGAGATAAAAATAAATACACAGCTCGTACTATGTCCTGCTTTCAACGATGGCGAAGAGCTAAAGCGCAGTTTAAATGATTTGGGAGAGCTATATCCAGGTGTGCAGAGCATTGCCTGTGTGCCAGTGGGCCTTACAAAATACAGGGACAAGCTCACATATATAAAGCCATATGAAAAAGATAATGCTTCACAGGCGATAGATATTATAGAAGAATTTGCCGAGAAGATGACTAAAAAGCATGGGGAACGCGTTGCATATCCCTCGGATGAGCTTTTTTTAAGAGCGGAAAGGGAGCTTCCCGAATACGACTACTACGGCGAGTTTAACCAACTTGAAAACGGAGTGGGACTGCTAACATTACTTCTTGCTGAATTTGAGGATGCCTGCGCCATGGCGAACGACTTTGATAAAGAGAGAACAGTGTCGATAGCCACAGGGGTGGACGCTTATCCATATATCCTATCCTGTGCAAATAAGGCTATGGAGATATATGGGGGGCTAAAAGTTAGTGTATATGCTATAAAAAATGAATATTTCGGTGAGAGCATAACTGTCACAGGACTGCTCACCGCTACCGATATAATAAAACAGCTAAAAGGCAAAGAGCTCGGCGAAGAGCTTATAATTACATCTTCGATGCTAAAGCATGAAGAGGATAAATTTTTAGATGATTACACGGTGGAAGAATTCACTAAGGAGCTTGGCACGGCAGTAAATATAATTGATCCCGACGGCTTTGAGCTTTTGGGGGCGATGATAGGTGAAGAAGATATCTATGGATATGATAAAGATGAAGCCTAATTTTCATTTATTTATAGACATGGGTAGAGTGCAAAATACCCACCATAATAAACAGTAAAATTTAATTCATAGTATAATTAACATTTAAATTAAGGAGGTGAAAGATATGCGACCGATAGTAGCAGTAGTAGGAAGACCGAATGTGGGCAAGTCCACATTATTTAACAAGCTTATAGGTGAGCGTCTTTCGATAGTGGAGGACACTCCGGGTGTTACAAGGGATAGAATTTATGCGCCATGCGAATGGCTAAATAAAGAAGTAATGCTCGTTGATACAGGCGGTATAGAGCCGTATAGTGACGATGTTATACTCTCGCAGATGCGCCGTCAGGCACAGCTTGCGATAGATAGCGCAGAGGTAATAATTTTTGTGGTGGACATACACACAGGCATCACAGCGACCGACCACGAAGTTGGGGTTATGCTCATTAAGAGCGGTAAACCAATAGTGCTCTGTGTAAATAAGGTGGATAGACTCGGCGACCCACCTGCCGATTTTTATGAGTTTTACAATCTCGGTATGGGCGATCCGATAGCGGTTTCCTCAGTGCATGGACATGGCACGGGTGACCTTTTAGATGCGGTGTATGAGCATATTGATTTTGATAATGTCGATGATTACGCTGAAGACTTTACAAAGGTAGCCATTATTGGCAAGCCAAATGTGGGCAAATCCTCGCTGATAAACTTCCTCACAGGCAGTGACAGGGCAATAGTATCCGATATTGCAGGCACTACACGTGATGCGGTGGACAGTGTAATAGAAAACAATTATGGTAAATATGTATTTATAGATACTGCTGGAATACGCAGAAAGGCGAGGGTGCACGAAGCCATTGAGCATTACAGTGTGCTTAGAGCCTATATGGCGGTGGATAGAGCCGATGTCTGCGTAATTATGATTGACGCAGAAGTGGGCTTCACCGAGCAGGACTCCAAAATAGCAGGATATGCGCATGAACAGGGCAAGGGCTGTATTGTGGCTGTGAATAAATGGGATGCCATTGAAAAAGACAACCACACAATGAACGAATACCTAAAAACACTTAAAGAGGACTTCTCATTTATGTCCTATGTGCCATTTATATTCATTTCAGCTAAGACAGGGCAGCGTGTGAACAAGCTTTATGAGCTTATAAATACAGTATCGCAAAATAATGCAATGAGAATAAGCACGGGTACATTAAACGACATCCTCTCATATGCAACTGCAAGGGTACAGCCACCATCCGACAAAGGCAGAAGACTTAAAATTTATTACATGACACAAGCTTCAACCAAGCCACCAACCTTTGTATTCTTTGTAAATAGGGCGGATTTATTCCACTTCTCCTATCAGAGATATTTAGAAAATCAGATAAGGGAAGCATTTGCACTCGAGGGCACACCTGTGCGCTTTATTGTAAGGGAAAAGGACAGAACGGATACAAAATAATTAATTTAGAGGGATATTTCATAGCCGGATGGCGATGAAGTATCCTTCATTTTTTAAGTGTTTATATATCGCAATAATAACCGAATATTAAAAATACTGAGTAGAGATGATTTTACATATGATAATTATATATCTCTCACCTTACAAAATTAGCAACTGCATTTTATTTTTAACGATGATGATTATTACAACTAAGGCTATTGCAGATTGGATGGAATGGAGAAATTGTTGTGTAATATGGAAAAATTAAGAAATTTAGTTAGTATGTAAGGTGATGATGTCGATATAAGATTAAAGAAGTGTGCTTATGAAAATTATCATAAACACTTTTGTGAATTTAAAAAGAAATATCTACCAAAAATAATATCACACAAATATTAGCTGAAAGGAATTTTGCATATGAAAAAAGTAAAATTACTCTTGTCATTGATTATCATATCCATAGTGATGTCCGCTTGCTCTGATTTAGATAGTGTATCCTCCTCATCTCAGCCATCCGATAGCCAAGTCCCTGAAGCTGCTCAAAGCTCCTCTACTCCTGCCGCTGAGGAAAGCATTGGGGATGGGCTTCCAAGTATGTCTGAGGAAAACAGTGCCCTCTATGATAAATACTTTGCAAATCTTTATATAACCGGTATTTTTAGCCGTAATTTTACACCATATAGCACCAGTGAGCTTTTAGAGCATGATGGCATTATGCTATTAGCGATTACGGATATTATAAATCAAGAGGAAATAAGCAAAAATGATTATTATGTAAAATTTGATGGAATTCCTAAAGATTTAGTGGCTAATACAATCACCAAGATGCTACCTATTACAGAGGATGTAATCACGGACACACTAAGCGCTAATTACAACAGCGAAAAAGAATCATATGCATATCTGGGAGGACTTGGTGGTGGCCCAAGCAATATAATCATTACAGGCAGTAAGGAGGGGGCAAATGATACCCTATTCATCTATTATACTTGGTATATTTGGGATGAATTTGCCGACCCACCGAGGTTTAGCGAAGGAGAGAGCAAGGCGTTAGTTGTTGATAATAGCAGTGAAGATGTGCGCTATCTTGCTAATTTAGAGGATTATTTTACCCCTGCAACCGACACTCAAATTGAGCTGAATTATGGTGATATTGAAATTATCGGCGATGTAAAAGAAGATGTAGATTTCCTTACCGACGAGCAGTGGGAATTATTTGATCAAGGCATGGCAAAGATACTGGAGTATGCATATTTGCCAGGATATGATGCTAAGTACGACTATATAATGGAGGATGCCCAAGCAGAAACCATAGAGAAAAATGATACTTTATACCTTAAATACAGAGGTGTGTTTTACAGAGATTACAACGACTTTTACGAGGAGATGACTGGTGTATTCACCGATGATTTTTTTCAAACTCTAAATACTATGAACGGCATGATTACATATATAAATAATGATGGAAACCTATATCATGCCGATACTGCTGGGGCAGGCGATCCCACTTGGCTATGGTACCTTGACAGATACGAGCTTGTATCCGCTGATGAAGAAGAGATTGAATTTAATGTAGTGAGCTATTATGCAGATGATTTTGTGACCTTAGAAGCTAATTTACTACCTATAAGCTATAAAAAAAGCAGTGTTATTATGATAAACACTGAATCTGGTTGGCGGATAGAGCATTTATCACCCTCCCATCTTCCGCTTTCGATATAATGCACTGCAAAAACCGACAAATAATCGAAGTTTAACGCATATAATCCCCAAAGAGCAAATCGCATAGCACTCCACTTAGAATGAATAGCAAATGTAATCAAAAATGGGGTTGTCGCATAGCATTTACAAACTGTGGATAGCATGTGCAAGTGGAATAAAAAAATCGGTGTGTTCATCATGTGACACACCGATTTTTTGTTGATTTTAGCTGTATAAAATGGGAAGAAAAGTCTTATTGCGATAGCCGCTTTTACTTATAAAGTGGATGCTAATAATAATTAGTAAGCGCCTTTTGAATAAGTCACCTCATAGCTATGGGTATAAATTTCAAATACAATACCAAAAGGATCTTCAACATAGCACATTTTATATGGCTTTTCATCTGGGTAATATTCTTTGATTGGCATACGTTGTTTACCGCCATTAGCCACAATCTTTGCAATCATGCCCTCAATATCAGGGTCTTGCACAGAAAAATGGAAAAGACCTGTGTTTTTAAACTCAA
>CAYJIJ010000053.1:0-15403 GCA_964370185.1 uncultured Oscillospiraceae bacterium | reverse complement strand
TGATTTACTCAAAGAAGTGATAGAGTAAGTGGTTTAAACATCACTATTTTAAAAATCTCGTATTTACCTCAATATATCTGATAGAAATATAAATGAGGAAAAAACTGCTTTATATGCATTTAGCACACCCTTCACAGGGTGTGCTAAATGTGTTTATTTGTAAAAAAAATTTATCGGATATAAGTTATAAATTATTTTTTTATAGAGCACAACAGAACTTTGTGCGACAGCCCAATTTGTATTTAAATATGCACAATATATTTTAATCACACAACCATAAACCCTCAAAACCTCCAGAATACAGCAATATCCACTTATAGAAAAGAAAGGTAATTATATTAAAAAATACTATAAATGTGAATTATTTTTGGCTAAATAGCCTAAGATTTGTTTGACAAGACGATTAATTAGTAGTAATATATAAGTGTATACATAATCCACTTGTAATGGAAAAACGGAGGTCAAAATGAAACTAAGAAAAAGAGTATTTGCAGCGATGCTATCCATCATAATGATATCAAGCGTTATAGTTCAACCATTTGCCGCAATGCCTGACCCAACGCCCGATCCAACACCTGTTTTAGCTGGTGCGGAAGGCACAGGCACAGGAACAGGAACAGACGCAGGTGCAGGAACAGGCGCAGGCACAGGAACAGACGCAGGTGCAGGAACAGGCGCAGGCGCAGGCACGGGCACGGGCGCAGGAACAGGAACCGACGCAGGCGCAGGTGCAGGCACAGGAACAGACGCAGGAACAGGTGCAGGAACGGGCACAGGTGCAGGAACAGGCACCGACGCAGGCGCAGGAACAGGCACCGACGCAGGCGCAGGAACAGGCACCGACGCAGGCACAGGCACTGACGCAGGCGCAGGCACCGACGCAGGAACAGGCGCAGGCACAGGCGATGGTGCTGATGAAGGCGCAGACGCAGGCGCTGGAAAAGGTGAAAAACCACCAGCGGACTTGCTTATAACAAGTATAAGCTTAAGCCAAGACGATGAAACGCAAACGATAATAAAGGGTAGTGAAACAACTGTAAATCTACCTAATAAAATAAAGGTTACATATTCCGATGATACAACTGGAAGTATAGATGTTACATGGACAGCTGATACTGAGTTTGATGTGAATACAGTAGGCATTTATACTTATACTGCATCGATGGACGAAGCAGAATATGTGTTGTCAGATGGCGTTAGCCTGCCTAAAATTACTGTTATAGTAGAGGCTGCTGATACTTCACCACAGCTTATAACAGCAGTAGAGGCACTCGAAGATAGCATAAAGCTTCAAAATATCACAGTAGGCTCGGCGGATACTCCAACACTCCCCGACCTCGCAGTAACTTTTGAAGATGATACAACTGGGAGCATTGCCGTAACTTGGGCGCCTGATAAAGATTTTGATGCGAGCGAAGTGGGAACATACACCTACACCGCCAGTATTGACGAGGCAAAATATGAATTGGCAGTAGATGTAATTCTGCCTGAAATTACTGTTGAAGTACAGGAGGATCAGTTACTAAAATCAGGACCTCTACCTTTGGCTGATTTACCACTGTCTATAATAGCGGTAACAGATATTAGCAATAGCATAAAATCTCAAAGCATTATAGTAGGGTCGGCAGATACCCCGATACTCCCACAACTTTCAGTAACTTTTTTAGATAATACAACTGGGAGTATTGATATAATATGGACACCTGATAAAACTTTCGATGTGAATGCAAAGGGAACATACACTTACACCGGCAGTGTTGATGGGGCACTATATATATTGTCAGAAGGTGTAACTCTGCCAACAATCGTAGTAAAAGTTGAGGATGAAGCCGATTTTACAGGCGATCCAACCACAATTACAAGCACTACTTTTAAAGATTATAATAGTGCTGGCAATCCACTATGGGATTATACAACAGCTGAATCATTTGTGTATGAAGTAGAATACGATTATGTTAAACCAATACAGAAAGACCGTACTTTCATAATCGACATCAATCCAAATGACATTGAAGACTTCCCATTTGAGATTGCGGATAAAAGCGATGTTGGTAATGCAGTCGAAGCGAATATAACATTAGATGATAACAATACTTTATTAATATATACGATACCCAAAAGTAACTTTGCATTGGATGCTGGTTCAGGAAGTTTTGAAATTAGATTATCACTTAAATCTGGACAGAGTAATACCTCATATCATGAAGATGTAGATGGAAATATGATTACTGCAGCGGCGGCAGTGGGTAATACATTATTAGAAAATGCCAAAAAGGAAAAAACCGCTCAATTTGGTGTTACATTAACTGATAATATTAAAGGCGCAACCAAGATCACACAAAGACATATTCCAAATTTGTATGATGCAGATTGGACTTCAGCAAGCATTGTAGGCAAAACAACAGTAGCCAACGAAACAGCTACATTGGAAAATTATAAATTTGACCATATAGCAGGCACGGGAGACTCGACTTACAGCCTCTGGCTTGCATCCAATGGCGATATTTATTTTGGAAACGCAGGAGGATTTATAAACACTAAATCCGAAAAATTTTTCATTAAAACAGAGATTTTATCAGATAGCCACCTCCCGATAGGCGACTTTACCTATCAGTTTTTCAACACGCTCGACACCCATGTTGTTAACAAAGATAGTCTGACAACGATTGGAGCGACATCTTCGGTGACTGCGGAAGTAGGCTATGGCATATCGAGTACAGCCCCACCAGTTACTACTACACTTGATGGAAATAAAGGGCACTTCATGGAGGGTTCTTTAGCAACTGGAAGTAGCGAATCAATTTCAATTAATGTACAGAGCCTCAAATATAATATGGGCGACAATTATTTAGCAGATTTACAAGACAAGGGTGTAAAATACATCACACTTTCTGACAGCGCAGAATCTAAAATTACTTATAATCAACTTGTAGTAGAGGAAAATGGAACTGACGACAAATCAGATGATACTTATAGCATCTCTCCACAGTCTGTTGCAATTCCTGATGTTGTACTCAATA
Source organism: uncultured Oscillospiraceae bacterium (assembly GCA_964370185.1). GTDB lineage: Bacteria > Bacillota > Clostridia > Oscillospirales > Ruminococcaceae > CAYJEQ01. The sequence continues at coordinate 12,383 of CAYJIJ010000053.1, read as the reverse complement.
TACCCACATATACTATGACTGATAGACTTACAACTGTCTTCTCAGGTGAGGACGACGGTAAGGTTAGTGCAGATACAACATCGATTAGATTTGATTTAAAAAACATATTTGAACAAAGCAGTTATGGCCCAGATGCTGTTATAACAGAAAGATATGAGGGGTATACCCTAACTATTGAAATACCGGAAAATGTTACAGCATCTCAATTTTCCACTTTTGCTGCATATCCTGAGGAAAAGATTTTCAGCCATTACCAAATAGTAACTGGCGGTGTACCCTCTGAAGAAATAGCAACAACTTGGAATGAAAAAAACCAATTATTTATCAATGGCTTAGAAAATGCGGACAAGCTTATTCTGCATATTGCTGATACCGGTATTTTCTCAGGTATTTATATGGATGGTGATACAATATTAAGCAATCGATACAGAAATTATGACCAAAGAATGGGCTTTTCTCAGTGTGTTATTAAACAGCCGGAAGTAGATAAAGATCCAGTTACGAACAGATACCCTATGCCTATGGAAATATATCTTTCCAACGCAAGTGGAGATAAATTAACAGGATCCACAGAAGATGATCTTGATCTTGACTTGCATTTTGAAGCACCAGCTAAAACAGATATAGATAACTTAAAGTTAGATCTATCAAGTGAATTCCCCGGTGTACTATCTCTTAATCGGGATACATTTAAATTAAACGATCCTGATGCTAGGTCTTCCAATGTATATATTGCTAAAATTACACCATGGTATAATGGAAAGCTTGATTATTCAGTTGACTCAAGGGTGTTTACGAATGTAGAAATTAATTTTACTGCTGGCCAAGAAAAGCATATTCAATTAATCGACAAAATTGAGATTATGAGGGGTAAGAGTGGCAGCGCGGATGAATTTTATCCCATCCCAAAAGATGCAAAAATCACACTTTACTATACAACTAATACGCAACCAGAAGAGCAATTCGAAGAATATCATACATATAGCTGGCAACATAGATTTGAAGTTCCTTCAAATCAATATTTAACAAGTGTGCGCATCGAAATAGACTATATGCAGTTAAAGAAACAAGAGAGCGGCACTCTTGTTAGCAGTGGATTTGAGTTTATGAAAATCTATCTAAATCAAACACCTACAGTAGCAAATGGTGATGTCCCAATTCGTGATTTAGATGGAAATGGTAAATATACGGACACATTTACCCTTGATATGACATCAGAGCTTTTTGAAAACCAAAAACAGGCAGTAGCCACTACAGCTTTTTCCTATGACAAAAAGACATCAGCGCTAAGCTCTGTGAATGGTACAGCGCTTAATACGACTGCTGGGAGCGGACAACAAACTAAAACCCTATCAGCTGAAACAGTTGTGCACTACGCAATTAATGATGAAGGAAGCGATGCAGAAGAAGTTTTAATCAACAGTCCTTTCCCAGTGGGATCCGCCGTATATCTTAAATTAAATCCAGACTATTTTGAATATGTAGGTCCTCAAAGTGAAACATTAACTCGTGTTGAGGATGAGGATGGATTTGAATGGTTGAGATTTGATATCTCAGGCGGAAACGGTACGGGTGATGTGACTATCCCAGCTGGCACTATCCTCGTAATAAAGGAGATACCAGAGGATGAGATACAAGGGGTACAACTATTCTCAGAAGCTTATCTGGATACCAACCCATTATTAGCCGTTGACTTTTTGGAAAACGATATGGTTGATTATACTCACACAAATAATGGGGTAGCTGCACCAAAAGGTATTACAGCAAACAGCAATGCTATATACGGTATTACAGAAGCAAATGGTTTGGTTGCAATAAAAGATTTAGAGGGTAATTTAGCAACTGAATTAATGGTGAAACGAGTTTTTGCTGTAACTGCAGGCATTGGTGCAATCCCACAAATCAATGAAAATGGTCATTTAGAATTCGGTGATCCAAAAACAGATACTGATAACAGTAAAATTCGATACTATGCCCATGAATCGGACGACTTAGAATTGAGTGTTGTGCTTAGCACCAATGAAGAAGCACTTGGGAAAACAGTAACAATAGTATTACCAAGTGATTCAAAAACGATGAAAATAGGACTAAGAGAGGATATTTGGAATTCGCTTGGCGGCGATAAACAAGCGATTATAGGAAGTGAGGGCAACATCACATATTATAGTGATATAGCCGCAGCTGCTGATGATAAGGTTACACCAAACTCAGACTTCTCAAATGTTAAAGTCGTTAAAATTCTCATCCCTAAATTGGCAGCAAATAGTATTAGTGTTTTACCAATTAAGTTAATGGCACACAAAGTCGATGTTTATGATAAAATTGATGGGACAACAGAGACTGTAACTGTGAATACTGATTTGGTTGATACTCCCGATTTAAGGGTGGACTATATTTTCGATTGGTATGAAATAAAAGGTATTGCTTACACAGAAAAAATAGCTGATAATCCAAACGGAGTTTTTGACGGCGCAGATGAATATTTTGATGTAAAATCAAATGGTTCATTCAGCGAATTTGATGCTAAATATGTAACCGCTAATGGCAAAACTGGCGAATATGAAATTTTAGTACAACCAAAAGAAGAGCCATACAATATTGTATATACTCCTACCAATACAGAGAAGTACAAAAATAGCACAAATATGCCAACATCGCCTGGAGCACCTTTAACACTGAATAATAACTACAATGGAAATGAAGGTGTTAAGTTTAATGCAAGCATTTTACAGGGTCTCTCACCAACAGGTGCAGATGGACAAAACTTAATACAATTGGAGCTTAATAACGGCAATGTAGACATGGCACTTGATCAACATCCAATTACTCATACCGTTTATTTTGTAGAAGATCCAGAGAAAGCCACTGATCCGGACGCCTTAATCTTCAAAGAAGAAAATGTAGCGGATGGAAGTACTGTTGATGAGCCTACTGCGGGCGATTTAGCAAGCTACACACCACCTGCGGGAACAACAGTTGTAGGCTGGGAAATTGTGGATATAGACAACGATACAACAACTGGTGAATGGACATTTGGCACTGAAGGCGATAAGGTTTTTGAAGATGTATACCTAACACCAAAATTAGAAGATATACCAACAGTTACCTTTAAGGTAATAGACACTTATTTAGAGCCAGACACGGAGATATTTAGTGATAGTGATTTGGTAGAAAAGGGAGAAAACCCAACAGAACCGACTATTGACCTTCCAGACGCTTACGATACTGGATATCAACTTAGTGAGCAGTGGTACTACTATGATGATGATACAGGAGAAAAAGTTTATATAACCGACCTATCAACATATGAAGTAAAAGGCGACATTACCTTTTTTAAAGAAGTTTTAAAAGAAATAATCATCACCTTTGATGCACTCGAAGACGGAGATACCCTTGAGGATACTACGGGATTTGATGTTTCACCTGATGGACAAACTGCAACTACCGTAATACCGGATGGTGGCACTGCCCCAGAACCGAATAGAACTGATAAAAATCCAACCGATGATTTTATATTTGACTTCTGGTATGAGGATGAAAATGAAAATGGTATCTTTGATGACGGTGATACAAAATACACACCTGATACAAAACACGATGACGATACAACTTACATAGCACAGTATGAGTTTGACGGAAGCGTTTACTTCTTCTATTATGACGGGCAAACTGATCCAACACTTGTTGCAAACATTAAGTATTACAGTGTTGATGATGATTTAACTATCACACCTAACAAAAAAATATTTGCTGACTTACTTGATGATTTAATGGAAGTTATTGCAAGTGGCACTGCACCAGCATTAGCAGGCCTTGATAATGACCCCAAATTTACTGATGCACTTGCAGAAAATGAGCAGATAACAGGCTGGAAATTGCACTATATCACATCGGATGATACAAACGAATATCTCAAATATGCAGATGGAACAGAAATGCTTATTACACCATCCAGTGAATTATCAGAATTAATGCCATTAGAAGCAAAATACAAAGTTGATATTGAAGATTTAGGAAATCAATATGTTATTTTTGTTCACCCTGTAATTGGAGAGAAAGACACACAAATCACTGTTAAATTTGATGCGGGAGATAATGCCGACACAATTGGCTCCGCAGGTAATGATGGCTTCACCCTTTCAAATGGCAACGAAGCAAGCATAAAAATTGATAAAGGTGAAAATGTTGATAAAGCACCAATAACAACTCCAAATACCAATGATAGAATAATATTCTCTTTCTGGTTTATTGATGCTGATGGTGACGGCGATTATGATACAGGCGAAACACTATACTCAAGCACCACTACATATACCGAAGATACAACCTATTTAGCCCATTATAGAAGTACGGGCGGCGGAGGCGGCGGAGGCAATGACAACGATGAAGATGAAGATACATCCTCATCAACAGCACCTCCACCACCAACATCTTCATCGACTGCACCACCTCCACCACCTACATCTTCATCAACCGCACCACCTCCACCACCAACATCTTCATCAACAACACCTCCAGCACCACCTTCCTCATCGACTGCACCTGAAACCGAAGAACCCGACTCATCCTCTTCGGCACCGAGCAATCCAGAACCACCAACAGAGCCGAATGAGCCAAACGAACCTGATGAGCCCGAAGATCCGAGGGATGAAGACGATGACGAAGACGAAGTAATCGTTATAGACCCTAATGATGTTATAGTAGACGAAGATGGTGGCATTACAATAGTTCCCGAGGCATTTAAAGACTTCCCCGATGGAGAACATGTTATTGAAGTTGAATATGAAGGGGATAGATACACCTCTACGGTAATCGTTGAAAGCGGAGTACCACTTTCATTCGGAGATTTCGAACTTATCGGAGGATGGAGCTTATTTGACCTACTTTCAACAGTCTTTGTAACAATGACAGCAGCTTACATTATTATCTTTAGACGCTCGAGAGAAGATAAAGAAAATGATGAAGAAGAAAGTGATTTAGAAGAGAGATATTACAGACTTGAAGAGGAAAAAGCTAAGAAGCTTAGAAAAGGCAAGGGCATTTCTCTAAGCATCCAAAGCGTTATGACAATCATTCTACTCTTCATCACTCAAGATTTCACACAACCTATGATAATATTCGATATTTACAGCATAGCATTTGCTTTATCGGTAATTTTAGCTATAGTAATAGCGAATTTAGCTAAGAAGCGTGAAAGAAAAGACGACGAACCAATTAATATCAAAGAAGAGCGTGAAGAGGATATTAAGAAATTGCGTCGTGGCAGAATACTTGCTTCAATCATTGATGTTATTCTAATTTTAGTACTACTGTACATTACAAGAGACTTTGTGAACCTACTCACAATTAATGGATTTACAATTGTGTTTATACTATGCGCAGTTTTACTTATAGCAATATTGAGAATTAGCAATGATGTTGAAGATGAAAATGACAATCAAACACCGCAAACTCAAGGATGATTTGTAAAGTTTGAGAAGTAAGCTTCATATAAGTAGAACAAAAACGGAGTTATTAGTTATTTACCTCAATATATATCTGATAGAAATATAAATGAGGAAAAAACTGTTTTAAACACATTTGGCACACCCTGTGAGGGGTGTGCCAAATGTGTTTGTTTTAGAAATTGTACTTATCAAGTAATTTCTCTTTCTCTTTTCGAAGCAGTTCATCACTTAGATTTATTATTATGCAAGCATCACATCTCCCCAAACTATTTATATTAATCTCCTCTAAAATGCATTTATCATCATCGCAGTAAATGCAAAATGTATTCTCGCAGTTCATATAAAATCTCCTTTTATAGTTAAGAAAATATCATCACCAACATTTGTTGGTATATTGAAAATTCTAAACTACTATAATGAAAATATAGGGAACATTTGTAGGTGGTAGTTTATGAAAAACATTTTATCCCAAAGATTAAAAGAATGCAGAAAAGAGCAAAAATTAACACAAATGGAAGTTGCAGTAAGGTGCGATATAAGCGAAAAGGCATATCAAAATTATGAGCTTATGAGCAGAGAACCAAAGCTTGAGATTTTAATTAAAATCGCGGATGTGTATAAGGTTTCCTTGGACTACCTTGTAGGTAGAAGCGACAGCAGAAATATTGGCGGATAAGCAGTTGTTTTAAAATATAATATCTATATTGACAAGCAGTAAATGTCATTTTGGAGGATTATATGTACAAAAATAAAAACCAAGATGGTAGCTTAAACATCTGCGGCAAAAATATTGCGAAATTGAGGAATAGTGTCACCCCATATATGTCCCAAAGGGCTTTGGCGGACAAGCTTCAAGTTTTAGGTCTGGATATAGATAAAAATGCAATATCAAAAATAGAAAACGGTGGGCGCTTTGTGACTGATATTGAACTAAAATTTTTTGCGAAGGTTTTTAATGTCTTAGTAGATGAGCTTTTAAATTAATCCAAATTACATAAAGTGGCGAATAATTAGACCCTTTTTGCAAGTAAGTAAAATTTACTTGTGAAGCGTCTAATTATTCGCCATTTGTTTTTGTGATAAAGAGCCACTGCGATAATATCACATTCTCTATACATCTGCTCGCATAGGTGGCAAATCGTGTACCCTTTTCATAATCGAAGGTATTCACTGCCTTTATAAGCCCAATTGTTCCTATCGAGATTAAATCGTCCTGCTCCTTTGAATTGTGGTAGTATTTCTTAATCACATGCGCCACAAGCCTTAAATTATGCTCAATTAGCTTATTTTTAGCCTGCACATCCCCCTCTTTTATAAGTATCATACATTCTTTTTCTTCCTTTGAGGTGAGCGGTTTAGGAAATGTACTAAAGCCTGTTATATGTAGTGCGAGATAGATTAAATTGCACACCGCCAGCAGCATGACTGTTTCCATATTCATACCATTCCTTTCTACTGAATATAGGGTGAAAAACGCCTTTGCTCGGATGCTAAACCCCTTTAAATCACCCTGAATTTAGTATATGTGTCACAACTTTTGTCCTATGCCATATCAAATTTAAAGGTGATTGAAAATATCACCAATTAATTGATTTTGCAGTTAAAATATGGTAATATTTAAAAGTATAGGGAGGATAAATCCTCTATTTTTTTTCTGAAAGGATGTTTTAAATTTATGGACAAATTAGCATTATCTGAAATTGCGCAGGCTATATATGAGCACGCACAACCCCGTGCATTTGACTATATTACCTTGATTATAACCACCCTCAGTGTTTGCATATCGGCGTTAGCGGTTATTATGGCGGTGCAAGTTCCCAAAAAGATTGCCATAACCCATAATAAAATTGATTTGTTTGAAAAAAGATATGATTTGTATTTAGAATTTGTTACTCCGCTAAATAATTTATTCACCTCGGTTAAACATTTTCAGGATAGAGGTGAGGGCGAATTTTCTGATTATATTTTAAAGTCATATGAAAGCCTTGATAACTGCTCCATTAAAAATTTGATTGATGAAAATACCGAATGTTGCTTTACCCATGAAAATGATGAGCTATCACTTAGGGCAAATATAAAGCTATCAAATATGGCACATAAGGCATCGCTTATTTATGATAATATAGACAGGGAAAAACTATCGGAATCACTACATAAAATGATTTTCTTATTTGCAGAAGTTGTATCCCGTGATAGATACCGTGAAAAAGACGATAGCGAATATATTTATGACGAAAATAAAATGATGAAGAAATTTAATAAAATTAACTACACACTTAGAGCTGAGCTCAATAAGATGGAAGAGCAGTTAAATTTATAGTAAAATAATAAAAGAAATACCCCCATATATCTTTCACTGCCCACTCTAATGAAAGACATACGGGGTGCCTTGCGAGGGTGCAGCAAAAAAATCCCTGAAAAACATGCGTGATTATTTAGTTTTCGACAGTTTATATTATTGACAAACATGCCGCTCGGGAGTAAAATAGTTAGGTAGCTAACTATTTTTATTTTTATGCAACGGAGGGATTATATGAGCGAAAAAGAAAATCCTGTTTTGGGAGCAGAGTCTCCAAAATCGGACGATAATTCAGCTCGCTACGACGAGCGTCATAGAATGATGACCCAAACTCCTATTGCAAAGCTTATACCACGCATTGCAATCCCCACAATAATAAGTATGCTCATATCCTCTATTTACAATATGGCGGATACTCTTTTTGTGTCGCAATTAGGGAGGGAGGCCTCGGGCGCAGTAAGCATTATCTTTTCACTGATGGCAATGATACAGGCAGTGGGATTTAGCGTTGCTGTGGGCAGTGGCAACAATATTTCAAGGGCGCTCGGCAGAAAAGACAGGGACTGGGCGGAGAGAACACTTTCAACAGGCTTTTTCACCATAGTAATTTTAATGACATTGTTATCAGTCTTTGGGCTAAGTAATTTAGAAAGCTTAGTTTATTTTCTCGGTGCAACTGAAACAATAGCACCCTATGCCATGGACTATGCCCAGTATATATTATTTGCCGCACCATTTATGGGCGCAAGCTTTGTTATGAATAATGTTTTGCGTTCGCAGGGGAATGCCTTTAATTCAATGATTGGAATTTCGGCAGGTGGCATTTTAAACATTATCTTAGACCCACTATTTATTTTTGGAATAGGGCCTTTTCCCGAGCTTGGCATATCGGGGGCGGCAATAGCAACAGGGATAAGCCAATTTGTGAGTTTTTCCATACTGTTTTACCAGTGCAATTTCAAAAAGAATACAATTACAATTGATATAAAGAAATTTACCCCTTCGTTTATGATGTATGCTAAAATTTCTCGTGCAGGGCTACCCACATTTTGTCGTCAAGGGCTTGCCAGTATAGCTTCAATACTTCTAAATACAGTGGCAAACCCATATGGGGATGTTGTAATAGCCTCGGCAGGGATAGTTAATCGTGTGCTTCAGTTTATGGGGCAGGCGGTTATGGGATATGGGCAGGGCTTTCAGCCGGTCGCTGGATTTAATTATGGCGCAAAGCGGTACGACAGAGTGCTCGAAGCATTTTGGTTTTCCTGTAAAGTGGCGCTCATTGTGCTTGTAAGCCTTGGAGTTGTCGCCTATATCTTTGCGGATGAACTCGTAGGTGCATTTAGAGCGGGGGACACCGAAGTTATAGAATTTGCATCTGTAATGATAAGGTACAACTGCTTAGTGCTACCAGTTCAGTCGTGGATAATCATGTCAAACATGCTCACACAGTCGATAGGATATTCGTTTAGGGCAACGCTTATGGCAATGTCCAAGCAGGGGATATTTTTTATCCCAACCATATTATTTCTGCCGCAGGTTTTAGGTGTAACTGCAATACAAATAGCCCAACCGCTCGCCGATTTTTCAACAGGTATTCTATGTACAATAATTGTTTCCTCTGTTTTAAAACAGCTTGGAAACCTCAAAAAAGAATACAATCTCCCCAATTCACCTCGAAGAGATGAGGTAATTGTATAATGGATTTTTTAACAGAAGAAAGGCTCTATTTTCGATTTTATAGATGTTTTATACGCTTAAAATACAAAGGCCAAGCCGATCTGCCAATAGGCCCAGGGCAGATGCGGATTTTAGCGGAGCTCTCCAAAGGGGAGGGGCTAAACCAAACTGCGATAAAAGAGAAATTTGGAATAAGTGCCTCCACTGTGAGCAGTATGCTTGCTAAGCTTGAAAAGCATGAATTTATCACCCGTGAGAGGGATGGGGAGGATAAGAGGAATTTAATCCCACAAATAACCGAAAAGGGCAGAAAGATTGTTGATACACACTATTATATACAAAAAGAAACGGCAAATGATTTTTTTAACACCCTCACCGAAGATGAGCAAAGCACACTTATAAATTTGCTTGATAAGCTTATAAATGCCTCGGGGAATGTCTGAGAGCGAAGGGCGATGGTAGCCGAATTTGCATAGGTTTTACTAAAAAAGGTTTCACTAATATTACTTCAAACGACACAGGTAATACATGAGTATTGCCTGTGCTATTTTTTATTGTCTTAGCCAAAAAATCATCTAAAATTCACTTTTGCGTGCAAAAAATTGAATTTTAACTCCAAATTTTAATTATATCATATCTATTTTGTGATATTTTTGCATAATTTTTTGAATAAATATCTAAATTTCACAGGTAAAATTAATGCAAAAAGTAGAATTTTTTTAGGCTTTCAAAACCTTAAATCTTAGCGATAATATTGTGCTCTAAAATTGTGCTAATGGAATACAATATATTGATAGAAAACCCAAAATATAACACTCTATATTGACAGTGCCTACAAAAATGCAAATTATTCGTGATTTTTAAGTGAATAATTGCCCCTAAAAACTACATATATAATGGACTGAAAAGTTTTTTTATTCCATTGCAATAAAATTACATTTAGTATATACTATATATATACATAAAGATGGGACAGTATAATATTTTTTAAAGATACATAGGAAGGGGAACACCTAAATGAAAAAGAGAATTTTAACCGCACTGCTTGCTACCTCAATGGTGCTTGCAAGTGCTCCCACCGCTTTTGCGGCAGACCCAGAAGTCGTGCTTGACCCACTTGGCATTGTTTATGAAATGGGGGATGACAATATCCTCACCGAAACCGATGGCGAAATAGACCATGGTGACAGCGTTTATCTGCTACTCGTGGACGAGTCCAATGGAGATCCCTCCGAGCTTAAAAGTGATGATGTGAGAAACCTAAGGGTTTACACCGAGTGGGAAGTTGGCGAAAGCAGAGTAAATGACGAAGATATCCTCTACAAAAAAGCAGAGGATGTTCTTGTGAGCTCCTCAGCAGTGCCCGATACGACATATGCACTCAATGTTACGCTTACAAACCTCCCAGGCGGATCATTGACTACTCCAATAACAGTTACTAAAACGGGCGGTGAAGGATATACTGCTGATGAGATAGATAATCTTACCACTGCTCAGAAGCAAGAAATTCTTCAAGCGGCTCTAAGTGGCCTAAAAACCAGTGATTTAGAAACATATCAGAAATTACTCGTGGGCAACCAATATGAGAAGATTACAAATCCGCTCATTGATGGAACTACCGTGTATGCAGATATCGCAGAATTAAATGCGGCAGGCATCTCATATGTATCTGCGAGTGAGGGCTCTGCTTATACCGATGCAACTTCTACTACTGTGTACTTTAGCTCACCAGTGGATGCAGTGGCTCATTTAACAGGCACACTCGGATATACCGATGCAAGTACTACATCTCTTTATCGAGTGGTCGATCAATATTACAAAGTAGGCACTGAAAATGCTCTTGCACTTCAAGCAGCAGTCACAGAAGGATTACTTTCCCGAGACAATACCCCTCACCTTTATAAAGGCTCTGCGGGCGCATACACTTATGTTCCATTATCCAATTCAGTTGATGTAGTCGACCTACCAAGTAGTGAAGTGGCATTAGCATCCGCTGTAAACTGGAGTACGAGCAAGGCTTATACTATTGATAGTGATACTACTCCGACAACTTTAGATGCTGGAGATGTGTTTAGAATATCTCTTAGCAATCTCACTGACCTAACTGGATATAATACTACTCCTGTGGCCAACCTTTCATCACTTACTGGATATATAGTTCCAAATGCTGGCACTAACACATATTCCACTGCGGTGCCAAATGGCTACTATCTGGGCACATCATCAGCCTATTATAATGGTAACACTTACTATCCAACCGACACTGATGCATTAGCAACACTAACTAAACTTACCACAGGTTACTATAAAGATGGTGTAGCTACTGTGGCAGACCTAAGCACTCTATTCCCTCCAACCGATTTTTATGCTGATACATCAGCAGTTAACACAGGCGGTGAAATTCAAGCTTCTGCAGTTATAGTTGTTGACGACACAGCCGCTTCTGCTTGGAGGGTGATAGCTACTAAAGCAGAGATACCTGAAGCTACTGTTACAGCGACGGCGGATACAGCGGTTACTGCCATCCTACCAAATGCTAATAATTACATGACAGTAGCACAAGGCGCCGTAGCAGGCACCTCCACAACCTCCACCAGAGCAGGCACAGTTACACTTGCAGGCCCTGACTACTACTACTTCGTAGAGATAGACACAAAAACCTACTCGGGCGCAAATGAATACGATTTAGTGGGCTTTGTATCCGTGGGCAGTTCAAGAAATGACGCAGAAGACAAAGGCAGCTCGGAAATCGCAGTAGTACTCACAGCAGGCAACTACGATGGCGGTACACCACAGAGCGGTGATATCGACATCTACGGCGAAAATAATGCGATAGTAGAATTTGAAGACGATGCGGACGAAATATACATCCTTTGGGATAATGAAGCGATGTTCATAGTGGATGTTGACGGACAGGATGAGCTCAACTTAGGCTATAACACCGACTTCAACAGCAC
>CAYJIJ010000052.1:0-15604 GCA_964370185.1 uncultured Oscillospiraceae bacterium | reverse complement strand
AGTTTGGAAGTATCGGAGCATTTTTATACTTCGATTTATTCCGTGGGGTGTACTCGAACTATATCCCTAAAAAATGCGAGAATTGTGGCAAGTATTTTCTTGTTAAATCGGGCAAGTACACTGACTACTGCGACAGAAAATCACCACAAGACAAAGCCAAAACCTGCAAAGATGTCGGCTCACGCAAACGCTATGACGATAAGTGCAAGACCGATCCCGTGTGGCAAGCCTACAACCGAGCGTATAAGGCGCATTACGCACGCTATATGAAAAAGAAGATGACTGTGTCGGAGTTTGAGAAGTGGTCTGCTTGGGCTGTGGAGTGGCGCACTAAGGCGGAGAATGAGGAAGTAGGGTTTGAGGAATATGCTTTGGAGATTAAGAGGTGAAGGATAGGTTTTTTATTTCGAAGATAGTGGGTACAAAATGCTCATTACTCTTCTTTCTACTCAAGCCATTCAAGATAGCAAGCTGTTTGCACAAGCAGTTTAATCTCATCAACACGCATCGTATTGATGTCTATGCTCACCCATTTTTTTGCAAACTCTTTAGAAAATTCATCTGCCATCTGTAATCCCCAAAGGAAATTATCAGAACTATTTGTTTCATCTGCATGCAGATAGCAAAAAAATTTTCCATTTGATATTTAAACATTTTATATTCTGCCTTAGGCCTAATGCGGGATATTCTAATAGCAGTGTGTGCTTCTTCATAGTCCATATCATCAATAGCATTACATAATTTGGGGATTACACTTAATAATGCTTCCCTAAATTTAGTGACTGCCTGCCTATTATCATCATTAGTCAGCTCACAGGTTAAGTAGGAAATCATATCTTTTACCATATTGTCTTCATATCGTTGAGCTAAAATATTTTGTATATCATATAAAATCTCAACAGGTGGTAATAAGCGATTGACTTTACGCTCTTTCCATTTGCTTTCCTGCTTACTTATAATATCTGCTACTTTTATATATGATTTTATTCCATAGCTCATTAAAAGCGGGAAGGATTCTCCGCATTGCTCTTTAATGCTTTCTACAATATCACAGGCAAATTTCAGTCTTCCTCTTAAATCTCCGCCGTATTCGTCGGTTCTTTTGTTAAAGAGGCTCATAGCAAACTGATCTAATAAATAACCTTCGTGGACAGCGTGTATTTCGACACCGTCAAATCCTGCTTGCTTTCATATTTTTGCCATTTCAACCATCTTGCGAACAATGGTCTATATTTATTCGACAGTCAGCTCTCTACACATTAAATTAGGGTCCCAAAAATAGGGCATCTCCGAGGCAAAAACAGGAGGTTTTTTCAACAAGTCCGGTTTAATTGCTCGCCCAAACCCAGCTGTTAGCTGTGCAAAAATCTTGGTATCATACGCATGTGCTCTCTCACGCATTTCGCTTGAAGTCATAACTTTCATGTTTTTGTGACATTTTTCACAAGACAATTGCAAATTTGGCAGAATTAAATTAGATGTTTTCTTTACTAACGCCTCTCAGACATACCAAAAAACAGCACCTTTGGCGGAAGGAGCTGTTTTTTGATCCAGATTTCGACTTAAACCTGTAGTAAATTAGGTAATGTGTTAGCTAATCAATATCAACAACTTGAGAAAAGTATGTGAAAAAATATTAGGTTACTTAAGTTGTTGACATTGATTAGCTATTTGTAATATATAGAATTGCGAAAAAGAAAATATGATAATATACTCATTCTGTTTTCATTGCAAGATCAAGCCATGGCGGTAAATTTGTATTATCGGGGGGGATTTTGAAATGCTTATTGCAATAAGAGACCAAATCAATCCTACCTTGGTGAGTAGTTAAATTTGCTACTATATCCTGTGGCAAATTATGTGCAAAAGGACACACTGAAAGGCACCGTCCACAATCTGAGCCGTATTTTTGCCACATTTTCATACAGGCATTGTCATTAAAGCCGCGTTCGTTGCCTCCCTTCGCATTATCTATTGCTTTACCATAGCAATGTCTCTTACATCGTTTGCACATCTCGCAAAATTGTCTTATGCCTTTATCAGTCCAAGTGTTTGCGATAAGCGGTATATTTGTTGCCACTACTCCGAGTCGTATTCGTGGGCCGTATTGTGGAGTAATTAGAAGACCGCTTAGACCCATTTCGCCAATCCCAGCTTCTTGAGCTACCGGCGGAAGTGGCATAAGATAATTGCCGTCCATATTATTAAATGCTTTATATCCCAAGCTGCGTATATAATAGGATAAAACCATACCTATGGTTGCGGCTTGCACATAACCTTTTGTTGCAGCCAAGGATTGCACTACCGATGGTGCTGTATTCACTATATCTTCTTCCATTTCCACCGCAAAGACTATACCGTATTTGTATTTTGGGTCAATCTCTTGGTTGTAGAGTTCATTCGGTCGTCCCTTGTGAGAATAGTATAGGTTGGGTGTAAGCTCAGCAATACCTACGAGTTTAGCGCCGTAGTATTTTGCAAGCCCCAATAAAACTTCCGTAAACATCTCAGGTGTCCCCTCCTGCATTACAGGGGAAACAGCACCATTTGCGAACTGCTTTATAGCGGCTAAATAATCAAAACATGCATCTGGCAGTGGTGAAATGTAGCGATTATAAGACTGTGATGTTTCATTCCCCATTGGCGGAATTTCTCTGCTTTCCTTATCCCCTTCTTCTCTCTGCGGATGCTTTGTGTAATAATCAGCATAAACCTCTTTATCTGCAGCATAGTTCAGTCGTGAAAAAAGCACATCGCGCTCATCATAAGGCATCAGTTATACCTCCATAATTATTGTGTTTGCAATAAATATAAGATTGCAGTTTAAATAGATGTGGATGGATGGTGTCTATTTTTTATATCTTTCCCCCAACTATGATGGGGGAAAGATATACAATAAAATTTTTCAATATCTAAATAGAACCTTATTATCCATTCCGATTTAAGTAGGGTCATCTTAAAAAGAGATAGAAAAGTCCTACTGCCGCAAGAGTTAAGCAATACGGCACACAATAAAGCATCGACTTCATTGGATTAACTTTCTTTTTAATAACACTTTCCGTGAGTCCGCATACAATAAATGTCGTTACATCCGCGGGCGGTAAGCCCTGTCCTGCCGTTGCGAAAAAAGCACCTGCTGTTGCCGCTGAAAAAGGAGTTACTCCCGCCGATATCCACGCCGCATTAAGCACCGGCATCAGAAGCATCTGTGTGCCAGACTGTGCGCCGATAAGCATACCACATATCATAAGAAGAATACCGCCACCGACTTTTATCAGCAATGAGTCGAGCGACTCTGCAAATGTAACAATAACATCCATTTGACCTGCTGTCCAAAATGACTGAGTGAGAAATGCAGCAAAAATAGTCACTCGCATTGTGTGGTAGGTTGTTTTATGATTAGTTAGTGAGTATTTTGCAAATTTTGAAAGCCCCATTCCTCTAAACTTCTTGTTGATAATAATATTTGCAAATATACCTACGAGCAGTGCCTGAGAAATCAAGGAGAGCATGGAGCCTATGAGAGGAATTTGCTGGAAAGCTTCCAGAAGATTACTTTCACCGAAAGGAATAAGTGCGATTATTTCACCTATAATGTCAAATTTCCAAACTGTCGAAATAACAATATGTATTAGAAGCAGTAACATTGGAACAAGTTTAGGCCATACTTCTCTGAGGACATCGGAGGCTTTTTCTCTGTTTGCAACCGCTTCGTTTTCACTTGATAGAGAGTACTTTTTACCCACATATACTTGTAGCCAAAAGATTGTTACAATGGCTACACAAATGCCAACTGAAATATACCCCTCATTTAAAATATCAGCCACATTAATGCCACTTATTGAAGCTGCAAAGTTAAAGGGGTTTGAAAGCGGTGGCATAATGGTACCGAGTGTACCACTACATACAATTGTAGCCGCTATCATTTCTCCACTCATCTTCATTTCAAACAAAATAGGTATCATCATCAATCCCACAACTGCCGATACTGCTCCGGCATGGCCGATAATGGAACCACCGACATACATCATAACCATAACACATAGAACCATGCCTTTAGCCGATTTTCCAAACAAAGCCTTTAAAAGTCTAAGTATACCCTCAATTGCACCGCTATCGGCTTGTAATCTTGAAAATACCGATGCAAAAAACAGCATCCAAACAACATAAAACACGCCCGACATACCCTTATACCATGGCGCGAGCCATTCTGTAGGGGTAAATACGCCTCCAAGAAGCATCGCCACTATCGCAGCACATAAAAACCCACGGTCAATATTGCCTTTAAACCCAGGACAGTTTCTCCACATTGCCGATATTACGACTATCAGCATTGGTATAATTACAGTTAACATAGTTTTATTTCCCTTTCATCAGTTTATTTTACTATTTTCTGCCCAATATTCAACAACATTAGCTAAGAAATATTTTTTCGTATATCTTTCCCCGCCTTAGGCGAGGAAAGATATACAGGATTATTTTTTCAAGCTGCTTATATTTATTTTCTGTCCACAAATATCGGAGATGCCCATGCGGCATTCCCATTATTTTGTAAAACCTTTACCCAGTAAGCATGTTCTCCGTTATCTTCGGGAAGTTCAAATGTAATTTGTGCATTTCTAAAGCTTTCATCTTCACTGTCGAGTTCAATTGGTGCAAGCCCAAATTCAACTTTCAAATTAAGTCCGCCCATATCCACTTTGATATCACCTTTTAGTATATCAGCATATTTTACTTCACAGCTTCCGATTTTACTTGTGAAGACTAACACTGTGTTTTCATCGCCCTCAATGTCAAGAATTAGCCCGTCATAATCTCCCGATGTGGAGGATGCCCATTGCACACTGCTGTTCGTTAGCATTTTTATCCCTTGATCCGAGCGGTCAATGCCATACTCTTTTGCATCTCTAATACAACCTTTTTTCACTGTAAGCATACCATTCCAATTAGCAGATTTACCCCTACCTCTGTAAAGAACCCCACTCCAACGAACACGGATTTTCTGATTGTCCGACGGCATTAGCTTGCGTGTTTCCACCACTTTATCCCAATCGTATAACACAACTTCTTCAAGTGGATATTTGCCCGCTGTTTCTACCGACATGGTGAGTTTTCCACTCATTTCGCCCTCTTGACCCATTTTAAGATGTCCAATTCTGGTATCAAGAAATAGTCGGTCTATTGTAGAAGCATAACAACGGCGAGCTTTTATAGCATTCCAAACCGAAATTTTGGTAAGGTCGGGTGCAAACACTCCCATGTATCCACTATCAACATCAAATGCGCCTACTTCTTTGCTAAGTGCATATGACAACCCCGGTCTACAAGTATGATCATCACTTGCCGCTATAAAGCCAACTTTCATTCTGCGCTTCATTGCCTCATCAATGAACCATTCAAATGTTCCATGATGTGAATGCATTTCTATTACACTGCTATATTTCGTGTTAAAGTAATCTAAATTAGCATATCTGCCACCAATGTGAGGAATGAGCATTACATCATCTCGGTCGCCAAACTTTTCATACAGCTCACTTAGCGGATTTGCATTGTCTTCCACATCTATCTCGGAATCATAATATGAAGTCCAGTTTGAGCTTGGGTAAAATTTTTCACTGTCATTTAAGAAAAAAACATTATAATCACCACCTTGTGGAGATGTCCCCGACCATTCATAACCTAAGTATGTAAGAAATTTCCCCTCTTCGTTGAAAGAGTCACCCACTTCACGCACTTCATTCCATATGGACTTTGTAATCTCAAAATCATTGCCCTGCCACCCTGTAAAGCTTACCACACCCTTGTCTCGCGCAAACTTATAATAATCATCCAAAAAGCCTGTTCCGACAGTCTGCTTGGTCTGAGCATGCATATCTCCAAAATATAAATTCTCCAAATTGTCCGCAGTGACTTTACAAGGATTGCTAAATGATTTAAAATTATATTTAGTATCCCATACTTTTATATTGTAAAATCCCTCTTTTAACATTTTACAATTATTTATTCTGACTGTTCCACCATCTTGCTCACTAAATTTAATTTCACTTGGAATGCCCTCACTAATATTTTCAGGCAATTCTATTTTTACAATACCGTCGTAATTTGCCGCAGGATTACCAAACTCATCCAAAGCCCTCACGACAATGTCAAATTTCTCACCTACCGCAGTTGAGCCGGGCATAACCAAATCAATTTCATTTGCATATCCCGATAATATTTTCACTTTCATGACCTCGGGCAATTCTTCATATCTCATTGTGCCTGCGCAGTTAACATGTGTGTGCCATTCGTGCTCTCGTTCGCAGAAAGATTGTGCTCTGCTCCCGGGGCTTCCCCCACTTCTATCACCTATTGTAATTGTGATAGTTTCACCTTTTTGTAGGCATCCACCTGTAACTTTTAGGCATATACAGTCATGATAGGGTCGCAACCAATGTAGAGGAACTTTTACTAACCTACAATCACCTGTGGTTTTATAAGTTAAATAGTTTGGGGCTTTAGGGTCTGTATCCTGTGGAGTTCCCCAATCACTTGCCATTCTCCATGAAAGCACTATGCTTCCTGCATCGTCAATGCCGTATTCACCCGCAGTATAGACAAAGCTCCATGTCCCATATTCACCTGCAATTACATCGGTAGTTGGGCTCATCTCCATGCTTCCTAAGTGTTTACTATCTCTTCTCATACTACTCCTCCTAAATTTTTTGAATTTTATATTAACATGCACAAAAAGTGCATAAACCTATACATTTTTGCCGAAAGGATTTTGTTTATGGATTTATATCAACTTGAATGTTATGTAGAAGTCGCTAAATCTCAGAGTATATCGCTTGCAGCTGAAAAATTATTTATATCACAGCCCACTGTAACCAATCGAATTAAGCAGATTGAAGCAGATGTAGGAATGGAACTTTTCACGCGCTCGGGAACACGGATAAAGCTAAATAAGGAAGGGGCCATACTTCTTGATGCAATTTTAAATATTAACAGCACCCTTAATGATGCTTACAAGCAAATTAAAGATAATGAAAGCAAGAACGAAAATACTATTATCTTGCAAGTAGAAGCTGGCAGCGGACATATTAAAAAAATTGTCTCTGGGTTTTTAAGAGCCAATCCAGAGGCTAAATTTGTAATTATTAGCAAGCTTGATGACCTACCGAAAGAAATTAAACGAGAAAATCCTGATTTTCATTTTTTTGCCGAGATAAATCCATCGACCAAAAATACTATATTACTAAGAAGAGAACCCATTGTGGTATGTTGTTCGCACGAACATCCTTTGGCACAATATACTAAAGTGTGTTTTGAGCAATTATATCCATACGATTTTATTGTTATGGATACAAATAATAGCATGTATCATATTCTTATACATTTATGTTATGCAAGAAATTTTTCTCCTCAAATATCGGTATTTGGGTCGAGGAGCGAGATAATTAATTGCTATTTACACAATTGCAAAGCAATTAGTATTCTACCTGAAAATTCCAAACAAAAAGATTTGTTGCACTTAGAGATAGAGGACGAAGACTGTTTTTGGAATTTGAAAGTTGAAACTCCTATGTCACATCTCTTCCCACTTGCCAAAAAATTCAAATGGGCATTTATTCAGTATTTTAATGATTTGTCTCTCTAAGTTATTTATAGCAGTTAATCGTTTTCATGTAAAATTGATATTTTTCATGAAACATGATTTTTATTAATATTCAATTAAAAATTTTGTAATATATTACAAAAACATTAATGGAGGCTTAATCATTATGCATATTAAAACATTGAAATACTTTCTAACAATAGCTGATACGCAAAATCTAACTTTAGCCGCAGCGAGATTAAATATCACTCAATCCGCTCTTTCGCATTTTATAAATCACTTAGAGTCGGACTTGGGTTGTACTTTGTTTACAAGAACAAGACACACTGTTATCCTAAATGACAACGGCAAATTGCTTCTCAAGTCTGCAGTGAAATCCACCGAAATTTTAGATAGTGCTTTTTTGGAGATGAGAGAATCGGCAGGAATACCCTCAAATACTCTTGTGCTTGAAATATATGCGGGCAGTAAGCATCTGTCTAAGATAATTGAGCAAATGTTCTTAAAGCATGCTGAAATACAAATTTTTGCCACAACCGAACTCTCACCTATTCATAGATTGGTTTATTATGGCGCTACTGATTTGATATTTTATTCAACCATAGATGATTCTATTGATGATGGAATAATACTTTACAAGGAGCCTTTAGTAATTGTTTGTGATAAAAATCATGTTCTTGCGACCGCCTCTTCGCTTTCACTTGCGAGCCTAAAAAATCAACAATTCTTATTGTTCGATTGCACAAATGACTTGCATAAACTATGTAAGCATTATTGTACCCGTATGGGATTTGAGCCAAATATACTCTCGTATAGTTCCAAAATTGAGATAATGAATGAATTAATTAAGGAAAATAGGGCAATCGCACTTTTACCTAAATCATATGAACATCCTGACCTGATAAATATCCCTATAAACGATTGTGAATGTTATAGGTATATAAGGGTTAAACAGGCAAATAACAAATTTCACTCAAAAATCGCCACAACACTAATAGATGCCTGTAAGGATTATTTTCGCAATTTGCAGAACAATATGCAACCCTCAGCAGAAATATTAGAGTAAAGTGCTGAATATGGAAGCTATCTCAATGATTGTGCTAAAAGTCTATAGGGTGTATTTCCTCGCCTTTGGCGAGGAAATACACCCTAACTTTTATCATAGAGCTAAAATATATGCTATTCCCAGTGCCATTGGCGGTGGGAATAGCATATATTTTAATGATTTATGATAGTTGCATAATGTTTGTATTAAAAATTAGTTCACATATATCTTAGTTGTGAAAAACCTTCTTTAACATAGCTATAAAATCTTTTTCAAATACATTTAAATTATAGGAAGACCTATACACAGCAGACACTGTCCAATGAGCATTTGGATTGGAAATTTCAAAATAGTCAAAATCGTAATATTTATACACCGAATCCATTACAGTATGGGGTAAAATTGCTATACCCATACCCGCTTCCACAAATTCAGCAGCACATTCATTAGTGGTTGCTTCAATCACCTTATTTGCGCAAAATTTCTCTATTGAGAAAATTTCATTGCATATTTTTCTTAGGTGCTTTCAGTATGGGAGGACAGATGGAAGCTATTGCGGTTTGGGCTACTTCACTCAGTGCGGACTTCCTAAAAATTGGAGGTTCAGCAGCATTACTGCTTGGTGGCATGATTATGGGTACACAAAGCCATCCACAGGTAATGTTTACACCCATACTTGGTCCGGCACTAATTGCCAATGGAGTTGACCCTGTAAACATTGCGGTTGCAAGCTCCCATCTTGCTGCAGCAGGTCAAGGTATGCCTCCTGCTGACCTTAACACTTTCTTTGTCGCTGCATTCATAGGCTCTCTAATAGGTAAAAAAGTAGACCCTATGAAGTCGATGTTCTACACTTTGGCATACTGCATACCATTTGCACTTATGGGATTTGTTTTCTTATATATTTAATAAAGAGGGGTGTCTACTATGAAGCCGATTATCGGTATAACATGTAATTTTAGTAATGACAGTGAAATCGGGAAATATACACATATGGGTGGGAAGGGGCAACGATGGAATTTAGTAGCACAAAACTATATAGAAGCCATAGAGTTATCAGGAGGTATCCCAATATTACTCCCAATATATGAAAATATAGAAAACCTTAAGTCGGCACTTTGTGTATGTAGCGGCATTTTATTTACTGGTGGATATGATGTGGATTGTAGCTTTTATGGTGAGGAAAATGGCGGAAAGCTCGGACTTCTCAATGCAGAGAGGGATAAGCAAGAAATATCATTGCTCAAACACATATTAGAAAATAGCAAAATACCCACATTAGGAATATGCCGTGGGCATCAGCTTATGAATATAACTTGCGGCGGCACACTTTTTCAAGATTTAGAGGATAATAATTTTTCAAAGCACAGTTTTGTGGAAAAAGATATGAATATACTAATTCACAAAGTTCAAATAAATAAAAATAGTCATCTGCATAATGCTGTGAAAAGTTCTATCATTGATGTTAATTCATTTCATCATCAGGCAATAGATATAGTTGGTACAGATTTAATTATAACGGCCACCGACGAAAATGGAATAATTGAAGGCGTAGAGCACAAGGATAAAAATCGTTTTTTCGTAGGTGTTCAGTGGCATCCAGAAACCTTAGTTAAGGATTTTACTGTGCACAAAGATATTTTTGATTTATTTATTCAGAAGTCTTTGGAATATTTAAATCATAATTAGGTTACGAGTTGCACTTCTCTAATTATATATCATCTTCCATTTTACTCTTACTTAATTTCAAAAGAGACTGTTGCATAGTGTTAACAAACTATTAACAGCGTATATGAGTTGAATAAAAAATCGGTGTGCTAATCATCTGACACACCGATTTTTTTGTTGAATTTAGTTATACAAAATGGAAATAAATCTATTAATGAGATACCCTCTTAGATATACTTAAACATACCACAAAACAGCTCAAAATAATAATGCAATAAATATTAATTGCTAATTAGTGCAAAAAGTGGATAAATTTATTTGCTTTTTCGTGATAAAACTTTGCATAACAACTTGCTTTTTAGTGCACAATGAGCTATAATTACCATATAATATATGTGTATAGAGTTTTGTGTATCACTAATATAGCAAACAAGTGAGGTGTATAGTTTATGGCTAAAGAGGTAATGTTAAAACGAAAATTATATGATAGGTTACTACAATGGAAGAGCGAAAGTGGTGGCAAAACTGCATTAATGATTGACGGAGCAAGGCGTGTGGGCAAAAGCTATATCTGCAAAGAGTTTGCAAAGGCTGAGTACAAAACACACATTATAGTTGACTTTGGCAATGTATCTCCAGAAATTATCGACTTATTTCTAAATGAAACAGCTAACCTTGATTTGTTTTTCTTAAAGCTATCGGCATACTTCGGTGTGGCTTTGCATCGCAGAAACTCCATAATTATATTCGATGAAGTACAGCAGTTTCCCAAAGCACGCCAACTAATTAAATATTTAGTTGCTGATGGCAGATATGATTATATTGAAACAGGCTCACTTATTCGTCTAAAAAAGAATGTACAGGATATTATTATACCCTCAGAAGAAGAACATATCGAAATGTTCCCGCTTGACTTTGAGGAATTTTTGTGGGCAATGGGTGATGAAAGTACGGCAAATTTGATACACAATTGCTTTGAAAGCAAGACGCCTTTAGGGCAAAGTTTACACAGGAAAGTAATGAATGATTTTAGGCAATACATTATAGTTGGAGGAATGCCACAATCTGTTATGGCTTATGTGGAGTCAAAAACATTTGAAAAACCCGACATGGCAAAGCGGAGAATTCTATCTCTGTATCGTGAAGATGTTGCTAAATTTGCATCGGGATATGAAGATAAGGTGTATGCTATTTTTGATGGAATACCCTCTCAGCTTACTAAAAAAGAGAAAAAATACACAATTACTTCCATAAGCAAAAATGCAAGATTTAGGAGTTATGAGGACTCTTTTATTTGGCTTAGTGAAGCTATGATAGTGAATACCTGCTACAATGCCACCGACCCCACTGTGGCACTGGCATTAAGTGCAGACTATGCTACGCAGAAATGTTATATGGCGGACACGGGTCTTTTAGTTACTCAGTCACTTATCAGTAATCTGTTAACTGAAGATGAGGTTTACAAGGCTGTGCTATTTGATAGGATAGAAATTAACGAAGGTATGATTATGGAAAATGTAGTGGCTCAAATGCTGAGGCGAAACGGTCATAAACTATATTTCTATTCTCGCAGTGATGCGCTAAACCGAGAAAATCATATGGAAATTGACTTCATAATTACCAGAAATAAAAAGATTTGCCCTGTGGAGGTTAAATCAGGTAAAAGGATTAGTCATTCATCACTGACCAAGTTTTGTAAAAGATTTTCTCGAAATATAGGTGAGAAATATGTATTATACCCTAAAGATGTAATGATTAAGGATGATATAACTTATATTCCATTATATATGACGATGTGTTTATAGGCTCAAAGGCTTAGGGTTTGTTTTTATTTTGACCACACAAGACCACTATTTGACTACTACTCCCACAAAACAATAAAACAGCCTGTAAACCCAGTTGTGACATAGGTTTACAGGCTTTCTCCATATTCTGCTTAACTTGTGCACAACCAACAGGGCCCCAGTGAAATAACCACTTCACAAAACCACGCCATACGCCTCCGACGCTGGGTGTCGTTGGTTCAAATCCAATCAAGCGTGCCAAATTTCCCTTAGACGAAGTAAAATCGTCTAAGGGAATTCTTATATTCTCAGCGCTTGCACCCAAGTATATATCAAGGTATTTTCCGTTGCCATCGTCTGATAAAACTATCTTTCTGACAAAGGTATCTACAAGTGAAGTTCTAAACTCGGTGCTGTTTATATCGCCTTGTTAGTATTTATCAAAGCCTGTAAGCTCTTTTGTTTTTATGTTCACCCAAACTTATTCCACTTTTCAGGTTATATTCCTATAAATACTTCTTAAACCACTTTGCTATCTCGCTTAAGCGCCTTACTCTGCTTTGTGGCTTGCCAGTGCGTGCAAGTTCGTGATTTTCTCCCTCAAAAACCACAAGCTCGGTAGCAACGCTGTTTCGCTTTAAAGCATTATACATCTGAACCGACTCACCAATAAAACAACGATAATCTTTATCCGAATGAATAAACAATGTAGGTGTTGTACAATTTTTTGCATATTTCAGTGGTGATGCTTCCCAAAATGTATTGAAATCTTCCCACTGTGTAGTGCCGAGCTGAGATATATTGTGATAATACCCAATATCACCTGTGAGTGATTTTGTGATATAGTTTGAAATAGAACGCTGGGAGCAAGCGGCTTTGAATTGATTTGTATTGGTGATTAAGCGATTTGTGACAAACCCTCCATAAGAGCCACCACAAATACCCACTCGTTTTTCATCTATATCTGGGAAGTTCGTAATCACATAATCAGTAAAATCTAAAACTGCCTCTACATCTGCCTTGCCTAAATTTCCTGTAATTTTTGCAAAAGCGCTGTCCCTACCATTTGAGCCCGGTGGATTTGTATAAAAAACAAAATAACCATTGGCGGCAAGGCTTTGCATCTCATGCCCAAAAATAGAGCTGTAAATGCTCTTAGGGCCACCGTGCACCTGCAAAACGGCAGGATATTTTTTGCCACTCTCATATCCCACAGGATAAATTATATATCCCTCAAGCTCTGTGCCATTTTTGCAAGACATGTTGACTACTTGCGGCGTGGGAGTAAAGTGATTATCTGCATAACTGTCATTAAAATGCGTTATCTGAGTTTCCTCACCGCTTTTAAGGTCAAAAGAATATATTTCCTTGAGTTTATTTCCACGCATGGAAACAGTATAAAGCTTATCTCCCACCATATCAAAGCTCATCACTCCGCCATCAGTAGCTATAATGTCCTCTATTTTGCCTGTTTCTTCTACGGCGGTAAGTACACCTTTGCTCCAATGAACTCTTGTTATATACAATTTGCCATTTAGCATTTTCTTAGTGATACCTCCACCATATGCCACATCGCTCCCCGCTGTCGAGCCCAATGAGCAGTCGGGCATTTTTTTTAGTGGTATTTCACCTTCTGCAAAACTATACAGGCAGTATTTATCATGTTTTCCCGAGTATTCTAAATCATTTTTGCCATAGAATATACGGTTGTTGTCCCAAAATATCAGATTGCTGTAAAAGTTAATATTCATAGGGGTCAAAAATTCTGTTGTTTCGGTGGAAAGATTATAGCAGTATACAGTATTTGCCTTTCCGTTAACATCTTTGTACTCCCTGCCACTGTACACAATATTCTCTTTGTTTGGCGACACTGCAAACTCCGCTAAATTAAAGTATGTATCTGTGATTTTCTTTTCGCTTTGGTTGCGACTATCATAAATCACAAGTCCATTTCGTCTTTTATTGCAAACACCCTTACCATCATACCAAAAATAGAGCTCGTCAAATACGGATACATTTCCACCCGTCAGCTTGCTCTCTTCACTGCAAGTGTGTGAAATATTGCACACGAATTTACCATCGCCCATATAGTTAAAACTCGATACTTTATATGGAATAGTGCAAAACTCTTCCACCTTACCATCGCTAATTTTTATTGTGTAAAAGTGGGTGGTATTTGCTTTGCTTGGTGCATAGTCGCTTGCGGTAAATAGTATTGTTTCGTTGTCAATCCATGTATATCCCCCATGCTTACCTGCCTGAATCAGTAGCGAATGGGAGTTATCAGAAGTGTTTAAAATCCACAATTCTTTTTTATATTCATTATCTTTTTCATTTGGCATGGATAGCAGAAAAAAGCCATGCTCTCCATTGGGCGATAGCTTAAAATCCGATACAAATTTAAAATCAAATAAATCCTTAGGGGTTACCACATTCATCCTACATAGCCTCCCTTTTCAGATAGTTAGTTAACCAAGCTTTCATCTCTGATAGGCGTCGCTGTGTATTATCTTCATTTTTCATTGGCAGATTGTGGCTTTCTCCGTGAAATAAGCACATTCTTGCTACTGTTCCATGCATCTTAAGGGCAGTAAAAAAACTGATTGATTCCTGATAAAAACAGAGTTCATCTTTATCCCCATGGAGTAAAAGTGTGGGGGTTTTCGCTTTGTTGGCAAATTTTAAAGGGGAATTTTCCCAAAGCAGTAAGCCATCCTCTACACTTTTAAAACGCATAAAACACTCCTCGTATCCAGCATCAGTGCTGTATGCGTGGGATGTCCAGTTCGAGACACCACCCTCGCTAATAGCACAGCAAAATTGATTTGTGTTTCCTATAATCCAGTTTACTAAAGTGGCACCTCTGCCTCGACCGATAACTGCTATCCTTGATTTATCAATGGTGGGATAATATCTAAGCATACTATCTAAAAACTCAGTAATATGTAGCGCATCACTTTTTATATCATTATTATCTGTGGGTAAGCACAATACAGCATAACCCTCGTTAACCCAAATATTTGCTTGCTCCAATGAGTCCAAAAGCAAAATAGCCGATAAGGAATTTTCTTTAAAATCCTCAGTCGGCAAAATAGCTATTCCCTCACACTCCATCCCATCGGCTGATGTGATGGTATGGAGCGTGGAAGAATATGGCTTATCTATTTTAGTAATATTACTGTAAAGCATTTAATACACTTCCTTTCAGAAACTATGAGCAAGAAACGCTTAGGTATCGCCTTATAAATACAATAAAGAGAAAAAAATATCCCGTATCTCATAACCAAAATGTCTATTCTTTTCATATATGCAACTTAGACTTATACTGCCTATTATATATTACATTAAAAACATCTGCAAGAAAGATAGTGAGTAGGGTGTGGATAATTTCATTTATGAATAAGTTCTACTTTCCTACTTCCAGCAACCCCAAAAACTCCGCATTAAGTTCATTCGCAAGCGCACATGAAACGAAATGATTATGAGTAAGCTCCTGAAGGTTATAAACCT
>CAYJIJ010000051.1:0-16481 GCA_964370185.1 uncultured Oscillospiraceae bacterium | reverse complement strand
CTTACTTAGTTAGAGCAAATTTTATTTTATGCCGATATAAGCGGCAGAATGGAGCATTTTATATATGGAAAATTATATCACGCTGTCCCAGACTGCCACTCTATTAAAAGAGTGGGACAATATTTTAATAATATCCCATAAATCACCCGATGGTGACACCGTCGGCTCGGCTTATGGGTTATCGGCTATTTTGGATAGCATGGGTAAAAAGAGCAAAGTAATATGCTCCGACCCCATACCAAAGCGCTATAATTACATCACCGAAAGAGCGGCTGTGCATGAATTTGAGCCACAGCATGTTGTTTCAGTGGATATTGCAGACATCGGGCTTTTCGGGGCTTCTCTATCCGATATGAAAGTTGATTTAGCGATTGACCATCACATAAGCCACCGTGCTTTTGCGCCGCAGATACTTTTAGATGCTGGGAGTGCCGCTAATTGCGAGATAATTTACAACCTTGCAGTGGAGCTTAAAATAGAGCTTACCCCATATATGGCGGACTGCATCTACACAGGGGTGAGCACTGATACAGGCTGCTTTAAATATGGCAACACCACCCCCACTACAATGAGAATAGGTGCTAAGCTTATTGAAGCGGGTGCAAACTTTATTCAGATAAACAAGGATATGTTTGACACTAAAAGCCGCGAAAGACTCAGTCTTGAGCGAATGGCACTCGATAGCATGAAGTTTTATTTCGGTGGTAAGGTTGCATTCATTTGTTTTACCGATGAAATGATAAAGAGCACCGGCGCAAGCGACAGTGATTTTGAAGGCATCTCCCCCATAACAAGGCAGATTGAGGGTGTTGACGCTGGGGTTGTCCTCAGAGAAAAAGAGGGCGGCTTTAAAATGTCGATGCGTACAAATTACATTTTAGATGCAAGTGAAGTCTGCGCTACACTCGGTGGGGGCGGTCATAAGCGTGCGGCAGGTGCATTTTTAAATCTACCGATGCAAGAAGCGATAGAAAAGGTTTTAGAAACACTCGCAAAGTTTTTGGGCGAAGAAGCGTAATTTCGCTTTAAGTGAGCACAAATAATTATGTAGTGCAAAAAATATTAGGAGGCTTGTTTAAACTTGTCTTTCGAAGGAATTATACTGATAGATAAATATGAGGATTTTACCTCATTTGATATTGTGGCAAAAATGCGTGGCATCGCTCGCACCAAAAAGGTGGGACACGGTGGCACGCTTGATCCAATGGCAACGGGGGTTCTCCCGATATTTTTCGGCAGGGCAACCAAAGCTTGTGATATATTCCCCGTGCAGGATAAAACATATATAGCAACTGTAAAGCTTGGAATTACTACCGACACACAGGACATCACAGGAGAAATTCTCTCCCAAACTGATAAGCTCCCCACCGCAAAAGAGGTAGAGGAGGTACTCCCTAAGTTTTCGGGGAAACAGCTCCAAATCCCACCGATGTACTCAGCTGTAAGGGTGGACGGCAGAAGGCTTTACGACCTCGCCAGACAGGGCATTGAAGTAAAACGCAAGGCGAGGGAAATAATAGTGCACAGCATACTTCCCCTCTCTTTTAGTGAGGGTGAATTTGTGATAGAAGTAGATGTTTCCAAAGGTACATACATACGCACTTTAGTGCATGACATAGGTGTTCATCTCGGATGTGGTGCCACACTCTCAGCACTAAGGCGCACAAAGGCTTGTGGTTTTGATATAGCCGATGCAATCACCCTCGACGAAGCTCAAAAGCTTATGGATGAGGGAAAATTATCGGACAAGCTTATAAAAACCGAAGAGGTGTTTAGCACACTGCCAAAGATTATATTATCACCTAAAGACACCGCCCATTATTTAAATGGTGTGCGATTTACCGCTAAGCGTTTTGGGGTAAATGTGGACACGGGCGATATAGCAGTTTTTTCCGAGGAAAATGTATTTTTAGGCATATCCAATGTAAACGAAGATGGTATGCTGATTTGCAAAAAACAGTTTGCGATAAGGGAGGGATAAGCCTCTGTATGAGTACAGTATATAAAGAGCTTCCAACGCTCCCACTAAAGAATAATACCGCATTTGCCCTCGGTTATTTCGACGGTGTTCATGCAGGGCATCTAAGCGTGCTAAATTCTGCGCTTGCCATGCGTAAAAAAGGGCTTATTCCAGCGGTGTTTACCTTTTCGGTCTCGAGTAGCTCACCTGAGCAAAAAATAGGAAATAAAAGAATACAAACACTCGATGAGCGAATAAAAACTCTTTCTGATTTGGGGTTTGAAATTATCTTTTGCCCCGATTTTAATTATTTTAAGCATCTCACCGCTGAGCAGTTTTTAAAAGAGTATTTAATAGATATTTTCTCCGCAAAGGCAATATGCTGTGGTGAGGATTTTCGCTTTGGCACGGGTGCAAGTAGCGGTGCAGTGGATATGGCAAAAATTTGCGAGGATAATTTAGCCGAGCTTAAAGTTTTACCACAGCTTCTATATGATAATCTCCCCATCAGCTCCACAAGGATAAGACAAGCGGTGAATGAGGGCGATATGAAGCTTGCGCACACACTGCTTGGTAGATATTTTTCGATAAGTGGTGAAGTAATTCACGGTAAAAAGCTTGGCAGAAACCTAAACTTCCCCACGGTAAATCAGCTGCTCCCCATAGGCTCTGCACTGCCAAAATTTGGCGTCTATGCCACTGTGGTGACACTCCCCGACGGAAGCCGCTACCCAGCCGCTACAAATGTGGGTATTAAGCCGACTGTCGGCAGTGAACTCCCCCTATCCGAAAGCCATATAATAGGCTTTGACGGTGATTTATATGGGCGGAGTATAGTGGTGGAATTTATAGAGCTTCTGCGCCCTGAAAAGCGATTTGAAAGTATTGAGGAGCTTAAAGTTACAATTTCTGCCGATGTTAAAAGAGCAAACACAATATGTAGCGAGCTTGAGGAGTTTTCCAAAACAGATAAGCTTTAGAAGAAAGGGTAATCCCTTTAATCTGAGAGATTTTTCACCTAAAGGAGTAATAATGGATAATAATCAAAAATTAGCGCTAAAAATATTGGATAATGCGATTACTGAGCCGCATACCCTCACTGAAAATTCCATATTAGTCGATGATATAGAAATTCGCATTGAAGTTGCTGGTATGAATGAGGGCAATGGTATGTTCTCAGCAAATATCCAGTATTACATATTTTCCCCACTGCTCGAAACTCCGTTTTTTGAAGTATCGGTTGGTCTTGCAGGTACGGCGGAAGCGGCTATACAAAATTCAGTAGTCACATTTATGACCTCTTCATATTGCAGTTGGCGAAACCTTTTAAAAGGCGAATATGAATATCAGCTTGAGAGCAAGCTCGGCGATAGAATACTTGATTGGAATGTTGCTGTTGGTTGTGGTGCGGTAATCTCCTCTGTAAAGGAGATGCCAGAGATAAAATGTTGGGAAGTTATTAAAGATAAGCTTTCCTCCATGCTTCCTGCTAATCGTTTGGTATATATAAAAATTTACCTTTGCAAACAACCCTCGGGGGATGTTATTTCCGAGCTTAGAATTAATAATATAATTTGCCATGATCTTAGCAATTTGTTAAAAGAGTATATGGTAGGACTCAGTATCGGAGAGGGCTTTTTCTCAAACAAAGAAATTTATCTCTTTAGCCAGACTGATAATAGCTTTATTCCCTATCCACACACCACCCAAGAGCTTTATAATCACACCTACAATACACTGAAATTCTTTGAAACTGCGGACTTATCCGATGATGATATAGTGGATAAACTATCCGCTGAAATAGGTGATAAAATACTTGCCGCCGAGCTTTACAACTGGTTGCCCGAAGCTTGTGCACAAAATTATTGGAACACCGCGCAGTACAGTGACAGCATTGATCTGCTTATCCATGGCAGAGAGCCAATCAAAGTATACAAATGGCAGCTTACACCCTATCACAGAGTGATAGATGCTATGTTTGAACTGATTTCAACTGGCAAGGTAAATGGCGAGGTTTACAAAAAGCTGATATTGCAAAGTGCCACCGCAGGTGTAATGATGCAGATTTTAGAAAAAAATCCCGAGACAAATATCTCTGATTTATCATTTAGCTCTATGCTTATGCAGTTTGACGCTGACTACAAAATTCGATAAATTTAACAAATATATATAAATCCACCGCTTATGCTGTGACCCTAAAACTTAGACCTAAAAATCTAACGAATAGGAGGCTCTTCAAAAGCGGTGGATTTTATTTTAATGATTTGAGATTTAATATTAATATGGTAGCCCCATTAAATTTCATTTAAGTTTTTCCGACTTTCTTATTCTTCCCTCATGAGCACTGCTCTTACAGGTGCACCGTCACAGCCACCAAGTTTTATCGGAAATGCGCTTATTATGTAGTCACCATCTGAAACTTCGTCCAAAACTACATTCTCAACCACTGCAAACTCTGCCTTTAGTATGATTTCATGTATTTCGGCTTCGTTATCAAGAGGTGCAATGCTCCAAGCGTCGGTTATAATAGCCACTAAGCCTTTATCCGCTATGTACTGAGCCGCCTCTGGTGTGAGGTAGCTATATCCCCCACCGTGTATAGCAATTCTTTCCGCACCTTCAAGCTTTCCCTGCAAATCTTCCTTAGTAATCATGTGATTTTCTTTCACTGTGATTACCCTACATTTGCCATAGTACTTCCAAAGCTCCATTTGATCGATGGATTTATCGCTGTCGATTAAAAAATGGCAATGTGCATCGGCATGGGTGCCGATATGGCTACCTGTCACAATTTTGCTCGCATTAAAGGGTGCACCCTCTCTCATGTTATACACTCTTTCTATTGTGGGCAGTGAAGAGCCTGGGTAGAGCGGTGCATCTTGGTGCACTCGTGTGATGTCGTAAAATTTCATTTTGCTACTCCTTTCAGATGTGGTTACTAATATATTAAGTTATAGACATTATATCGTTTTTTCTTTACAAATTCAATAAAAATCCAATATAACTATTTATTGGATTTAATTTATATTCCTCACAGGGGAGATTTTCAGTTCCATTGGTATGGGGCAAAGCCCCTTAATATATCTGCGATACTGCACAACATATTTAGTAGGTTTTTGATTATGCATTATTTTAATCCGTTTCGCCATCGGCGAAACTCCTTAACTTTTCACTTTTCACTTTTCACTTTTCACTTTTCACTTTTCACTTTTCACTAAAAGAACTCTCCGCTCTTTTGCTTCGCAAAATTTGCTACATTCTTTTTATCGGCTTCGCCTACTTATTTATGGGACTTTGCCCCATACCCCATGATTTTTTGAAAAAAATCAAGTAAAACTTTATTTTTCACTATTTGTGCACCACACAAAATATAAATAATACCCCCACCATATCGGTGAGGGTATCAGTAATTAAAAACTATTAATAGTTAACCGCTCTTTTTTCAAAATGAGCCTGTGGATGATCACATACTGGACATACAACAGGAGCATTGTTAGCGTCATGGATGTGTCCGCAGTTTCTGCAAATCCATACTTCTTTTGTTTCACTCTTGAATACTTTACCTTCTTTTACATTTTCACATAGCTTTAGGTATCTTTCTTCATGCTCTTTTTCGATTTTACCAACCGACTCAAATAAAAATGCTATATGTGCAAAGCCTTCTTCACGAGCATCTTTAGCCATTTGAGCGTACATATCAGTCCATTCGTAATTTTCACCCTCAGCGGCATGTTTTAAGTTTTCTTCAGTTGTTCCGATGCCGTCAAGTAGTTTAAACCACATTTTTGCATGTTCTTTTTCGTTATTAGCTGTTTCTTCAAAAATTGCAGCTATTTGCTCATAGCCTTCTTTTTTAGCAACACTTGCATAGTATGTATATTTGTTTCTTGCCTGAGATTCTCCTGCAAATGCAGCTTGTAGGTTAGCTTCTGTTTTTGTTCCTTTTAAATTCATAATAATCTTCTCTCTTTCTGTCGTTAATTATTTAAACCCATGATGGGTTTTTTTATTGTTTTTTGCATTTTGCGCAGATGCCATGCAGTGTTAGACTCATTCTGTTCACAGTAAAATCCTTCTTGCTTGCAAAGGTTAACATTCTGCTGTTTAGTGATGCATCCTCTACATCAAGCACATCGCCACATACATCACAAATAAAATGACTATGCTCATGCACACTGCCGTCATACCTTTCGCTTGTGCCATTATTCGGGATTTTAATAATCATCCCAGCTTCTTCAAGCTGGCGAATATTTCTATACACAGTGCCAAGGCTTAAGCTTGGATTGCTTTCTTTTAGCGTGCTATATACATTTTCAGCCGTCGGGTGCTCTTTTGTGCTAATTATTGCTTGATATATAAGCTCCCTCTGCTTTGAATAGCGTCGAATCATTATTTCCACCTCGCTAATTAGTAATGATTATTGTTACTGTTATTAGTATATCACTGATTTTTTCTATTGTCAAGCGATAATTTAAAAAATAAAAAATATTTTCTTTAATAATAAATATCGCCATATATCTCCCTTTCCTAAGGGGCAAAAGCTATAAAAAGCAAATTAATGCTATTTTTTGTACTTTATACAAATTAACTATTGACATATTTATCTATAAGTGTATAATATTCATTAGATATTATTTTGATTTAGGTGGTAACCGTTATGACAAAGACATTCAATACAAACTACTTTTTTTACTTTTACTTTATTAACTTGATTAATAAGGTTTCTTTGTCGTTCGTAGGTTGTACTGCATAAATCAAAAGGGTTTACGCAAATACTCGCCTGTGGTTCGCAAGAAACCACAGGCGATTTTTATTTGCAGAAAAAAATTAAAAGGGGATTTATTTTTATGATTATCGTATTAAAGCAAAATGCAGAAAAACAGCAGGTGGAAAACCTAAAAGCGTGGCTTGAAGAAAAAAATCTCGGCATACATCTCAGCGAAGGCAAGAGCACTACCATTATGGGGCTTATCGGCGATTGCTCTGCCATCGACATTGATTTAATTGCAGCTTTAGAAATTGTAGAAACTGCTAAAAGAATTAACGAGCCATACAAAAAGGCTAATCGTAAATTCCACCCTGATGACACTGTGATAACTCTTTCAAATGGCACAAAAATCGGCGGAGGCAACTTTGTTATAATGGCGGGGCCTTGCTCGGTTGAGTCGAAAGAGCAGATATGCGAAGTGGCGGATGCAGTAAAGAGCAGTGGTGCAAAGATGATAAGAGGCGGTGCATTTAAGCCAAGAACTTCCCCCTACGCTTTCCAAGGGATGGGCAGTGAAGGTCTCGACCTTTTAAAGCTTGCAAAAGATCAAACAGGTCTTCCAATTATCTCCGAGCTCATGGATTTAAGCCAGTTGCCACTTTTTGAGCATGTGGACATAATTCAAATAGGCGCAAGAAATATGCAAAACTTCACCCTTTTAAAGGAAATCGGTAAAATTGATAAGCCAATACTCCTAAAAAGAGGGCTTGCAAATACAATAGATGAGCTACTTATGAGTGCGGAATACATTATGGCAAGCGGAAATTCACAAGTTCTACTCTGCGAAAGAGGAATTAGAACTTATGAAACAGCCACAAGAAACACCCTCGATTTATCAGCAGTGCCCGTGCTCAAAGAGAAAACACATCTCCCCATCATTGTAGACCCCACCCATGCAACAGGTTATGCAAGATATGTTGAGCCAATGTCCCTTGCGGCTACTGCTTGCGGTGCTGATGGTCTTCTAATCGAAGTGCATAACAACCCTGCAAAAGCACTCTGCGATGGCCCTCAATCGCTCACACCTGAAGCGTTTGACAAACTAATGCGCAAGGTAGAAAAAATCCGTGCGGCAATTGCAGAATAATAGGGGAGCAAATATGGATATAATTAAGGTGGAAACTTCCTCCCACTATGATGTTAAAGTAGGGGAAAATATACTTGATGACTGTGGCAAGCTGATAGGCGAAGTCCTCCCCATATCAAATGCCGTGATTATAAGCGATACCACGGTGTACGCCCTCTATGGTGATAGGGTTAAGGCATCACTCGAAGCTTCGGGATATTCTGTTTTGCAGTACTGCTTCACCCCCGGCGAGGACTCTAAAACAATGCAAACCGCTAACGACATTATAGAGTTTATGGCGGAGAAAAAGATATCCCACAGCGATATCATAGTAGCACTCGGCGGTGGCATTGTAGGAGATGTGGCAGGATTTTGTGCGGCTATCTATTTAAGAGGTATTTCCTTTGTGCAAATCCCCACCACACTGCTTGCGGCAGTGGATTCTTCGGTGGGTGGCAAAACTGGGGTAAATCTCACTGTCGGCAAAAATTTAGCTGGTGCATTTAAGCAGCCAAAGCTTGTTATCTGCGACATAAAGACATTTGACACCCTAAGCGAGGACATCTTAAAAGACGGACTGTGCGAAGTGATAAAATACGCCTGCATAATGGACGAGGACCTCTTTTCCCTGCTCGAAAATGGTGACTACAAAAAACATATAGGGGAAATAGTCTCACGATGTGTTAAGCATAAGGCAGATATAGTAAAGCAGGATGAGCTCGATAAAGGGGTAAGACAGCTTTTAAACTTCGGGCACACCATTGCACATGCAGTGGAGAGCTTAAGTAGCTATCAAATACCCCATGGCAGGGCTGTTGCAATAGGCATGTACAGGATTGAAAAAGCTAACGGCTCATCTACTGCACAGCGGATTAAAAACTTACTCGACATTTACTCCATACCCACTAACTGCCCATATACCGCCGCAGAGCTTGCAGATAAAGCGTCCTCCGATAAAAAGGTGCGCAGTGGAAAACTCAATTTAGTGCTTTTAGACGGTATTGGCAAGGCAGAAATAGTGCCTATGGAGATGGATAAACTCACAAACTTTTTTGATAGGGGGCTTTAATAATGGATGTGAAAATAACACCCTCAAAACTTTCGGGGGAAATAGCGGCGATAAGCTCAAAATCATATGCACATAGAATACTGCTTGCGGCCGCTTTATGCGACACTCCCACCGAGATAGATATAAATCACTTCTCCAGTGATATAAATGCAAGCATCGAAACAATTTCAGCAATGGGCGCAGAGGTGGTGAAAACTGCCACTGGGGTAAAAGTAACCCCTGGTGCAATACCAAAGGAGCTCGATGTATTCTGCCATGAAAGCGGCACGACTGCAAGGCTTGTGCTTCCGATTATGGTTGCGGTGAGCGAGAAAGGTGTGCTAAATGGCGGTGGCTCACTCCCTTCCCGTCCGTTTGCAGATTTATGCGAGTGCATGGAAGAGCATGGAGCAATTTTTTCTTCACACAATCTACCCATAACATACAGCGGTGGACTTAAATGCGGTGAGTATAAAATTGCAGGTGATAAGAGCTCGCAATATATTTCGGGGCTGATGTTTGCACTGCCACTGCTTGAGGGAGATAGCAAAATCACTCTCACAACGGCTCTTGAATCGGCAGGGTATGTTGACATAACCCTCGATGTATTAAAGCAGTTTGGCATAGATGCAAACTATGACATAAAGGGAAATCAAAAATACATATCGCCTAAGAAAATAGCGGCGGAGGGCGACTGGTCGAATGCTTCATATTGGCTTACACTTGGCATCACCCCAACTGGCTTAAATGAAGACTCCTGCCAAAAGGACAGCTATTTTGCAAAAGTGTGCGACGCAGACGAAATCGACGCTTCTGAAATTCCCGATTTAGTGCCTGCACTTGCAGTTTACGCCACACAAAAGCCTA
Source organism: uncultured Oscillospiraceae bacterium (assembly GCA_964370185.1). GTDB lineage: Bacteria > Bacillota > Clostridia > Oscillospirales > Ruminococcaceae > CAYJEQ01. The sequence continues at coordinate 6,772 of CAYJIJ010000051.1, read as the reverse complement.
ATAAAACGGTTATAACCAATGTTAGACGCCTTAGGATAAAAGAGAGCGACAGGGTGAAGAGTGTGAGCGAGATGATAAATAATCTCGGCGGCAAAGCGGAAGCCTATGAAAACCATATGGTAATCCACCCTGCAAAGCTAAAAGGCGGAATGGTTGATAGCTGTAATGATCACAGAATAGTGATGTCGGCGGCTGTTGCTTCCTCTTTTTGCAGTGGCGAGGTAGTGATTAAAAATGCTCAAGCGGTGAATAAATCCTATCCGTCATTCTTTGAAGATTTTAAGAGCTTGGGAGGGGTTGTGGATGTCCTGTAATTTTGGCGACAAAATAAAGGTGCAGATTTTTGGTCAATCCCATGGAGAAATGGTAGGTGTGGTAATTGACGGCATACCTGCAAACATAGCGCTTGACCTCGATGAGATAAACCGCTTTTTAAAGCGTAGACAGGGTGGTAATGCCGCCTATGCAACCCCGAGAAAAGAGGAAGATATCCCACACATTGTGAGCGGTATTGTGGAGGGCAAAACCTGTGGCGCACCGCTCTGTGCAGTGTTTGAAAATAAAAACACCAAGAGTGCCGACTACAAGGAAATAGCAAAAATCCCAAGACCCGGCCATGCCGATTTGGTTGCACATATAAAATATGAGGGTGCAAACGATGTAAGAGGTGGCGGACATTTCTCCGCAAGGCTTACTCTTCCCCTCTGCTTTGCAGGTGCGGTTTGCATGCAGCTTTTAAAGGCAAAGGGAATAGAGGTAAAGTCGCATATAGCTTCTATTGGAGAGGTGTGCGACCTCCCATACGACCCACTGACTGCAAAAGAAACCTACCCAGATGGTGCATTCCCCACAAATTCTGCCGAGGCTGGCGAGAAGATGATAGCGCACATCATGGATATACACAGCAGTGGTGATTCCATAGGTGGATGCATAGAATGTGCGGTGATTGGCATGCCGATAGGCATTGGCGAGCCAATGTTTGACGGTATAGAAAACACCATTGCACGCACAGTGTTTGCAGTGCCTGCAGTAAAAGGGATAGAGTTTGGCGCAGGCTTTGATGTAATTAAAATGCGTGGAAGTGAAAACAACGACCCCTACCGCTATGAGGGCGAAAATATAATTACAACAAGCAATAATGCAGGTGGCATACTCGGGGGCATATCAAATTCTGCTCCGATAATATTTAGGGTGGCAATGAAGCCGACACCATCAATAGGCAAGGAGCAAGACTCGATAAACTTAGCGAGTAAAGAAAGCGATACACTATCGGTAAAAGGCAGGCACGACCCCTGCATAGTGCCACGAGCAGTGCCCTGCATAGAAGCGGCGGCAGCAATAGCTATTGCTAATTTGATGGATTAATAGCAAATGGCTAAAAGAAAATCATAAAGATACTCAAATACCAATTTTATATTAATATTATAACTACATTAAAAACGGAGGAATTTTACAATGAGCAATCTACTTGACGATTATAGGGGCAAAATAAACGAAATAGACAATTCCCTGCTTTCCCTCTTCTTAGAGCGTATGGATGCGGTGGAAAAGATAGCTAAGTACAAGGAAGAAAATAGGCTTCCAGTCCTAAACACAGGCAGGGAGCGTGAAATAATCGCAAACCTAACCAAAGGGCTTGACGATCAGATGGCGGAGTATGTAAAAATGCTCTACACCACACTTTTCGACCTTTCAAGAGCGTATCAAGAGCTTTCCATCTCACAGGGCAATGAGCTACAAGAGAAGATAGAAAAAGCTATAGCTGAAACCGACGAATTTTTCCCTAAATCGGCAGTGGTTGCTTGCCAAGGAATTGAGGGTGCAAATTCCTCAATAGCTTGTGATAAGCTCTTCTCCCGTGCCAATATAATGTATCTTGCAAACTTCGATGGCGTGTTTAAAGCAGTTGACGAGGGGCTTTGCAAATATGGTATACTTCCAATTGAAAATAGTCTGCATGGTTCTGTTACAGAAGTGTACGACCTCATGGGCAAATACGATTTCCAAATTGTAAAGAGTGTAAAGGTTAAAATTAATCATACCCTCCTTGCAAAAAGAGGTGTTAAAATAGAGAATATCACTGAAGTTTACTCCCATCCACAAGCACTTGCACAGTGCAGTGAATTTTTCAAAAAGCATCCACATATCAAGGCAAGAAGCTATGAGAACACAGGGCTTGCCGCAGAGATGGTTGCAAACTCGGACAGGGATGATATCGCCGCTATTGCCGATAAGGGTTGTCGTGAGCTATACAGTCTTGACATGATTACCGACAACATCCAAAATAGCGACAATAACCACACCAGATTTATCTGCATATCCAAAAAAGCAGAAATCTACGCTGGTGCGGATAAAATCAGCTTGATGTTTACAACTCCCCACCGTCCAGGTGCACTTTACAACATCATTTCCAAATTCTCCTCCGTTGGAGTTAACCTTTCTAAGCTTGAAAGCCGTCCAATCCCTGGCAAGGATTTTGAGTTCATGTTCTATGTGGATTTTGACGCAAATGTAAATGACCCCACCGTGCAAAAGCTGCTAATTCAGCTCCAAAGCAGTTGTGATATATTTAGCTATTTGGGCAGTTATAAGGAAGTTTAAAAATATTTTGTGCTAACAACTTTTAAAAAATTCTCCTGTGTATTTCCCACCGTCTAAGGCGGTGAGAAGTGCACAGGAAAACATTTCACAGTAAATTATATAAAACCGAAAGGGAATGGTCATAAAGATGAATTATGGATTAATCGGCGAAAAGCTCTCCCACAGCTATTCTCCTCAGATACATGGCTATTTCGGAAATGATGATTATATATTAAAAGAAATAGCGAAAGAAGATTTGCACAGCTTTATGACTGAGCGAAACTTCAAGGGAATAAATGTGACTATTCCTTATAAGCAGGAGGTTATGAAGTACTGCGAGCTCTCCCCCGAGGCTGAGAAAATAGGCAGTGTAAACACCATTGTAAACCGAGGCGGCAAGCTTTTTGGCTACAATACCGACTACCTCGGATTTTCTATCTCCGCAAAGCTAAAGGGTATTTCTTTCGAGAATAAAAAAGTGCTTATTTTAGGCAGTGGCGGCACTTCTAAGACTGTTTGTGCTGTTGCAGAGGCGGAGGGTGCAAAAGAAATTATAACTGTTTCGAGAAACGGCAGGGATAATTATTCTAATATCAGCCGCCACTTTGATGCAGGTATAATCATTAATACCACCCCCGTGGGGATGTACCCGAAAAATCACGCCTCCCCCATAGACCTCTCACCCTTTAAAAATTTAAATGGTGTTATAGATGTGGTATACAATCCTCTTCGCACCAATTTAATATTACAAAGTATCGAGCTTGGTATCCCCTGCACTGGTGGACTTCCCATGCTTGTGGGTCAGGCGATGTTTGCACATAATATCTTCTTTGATTTAAGCGACACTTCTCTTATAGACCCCACTTTAAAAGAGTGTGAGAAACTCTTCAAAAACATTGTGTTCATTGGCATGCCTGGCGCTGGAAAAACTTCTAAAGCAAAGGCGATAAGCGAGAAATACTCGCTTAGATTTTTAGATACTGATGAGGAAATAAAGAGATTTTCGGGCAAAAGTCCATCTCAGATTATCACCGAAGAGGGCGAGCCACGCTTTAGGGCAATAGAAGCACGAGTGATTGCCGATATTTCAAGGCGCACGGGTTATGTTATAGCCACGGGTGGCGGTGCGGTGCTAAAAGAAGAAAACCGCAGAGCTCTTAAGCAAAATGGCACTATAATCTACCTCACCCGTGATTTAGAAAGCTTATCGACAAACGACAGGCCTCTTTCAGTCGATTTAGAAGCGCTGTATAAAGTGAGAAATCCGATATACACGGCACTTGCCGACCATATGGTAGCAGTGGAGGAAGACCCTGAGGACACTCTAAAAAATATCGAGGTGTACATATGAAAATACTTGTGATAAACGGCCCCAATATAAATTTTTTAGGCATTCGTGAGCCCCATTTGTATGGCAGTGCGAGTTACAGCGATTTAGTGGATATGATAGAAGCACATTGCGAGAAAAATGGTGCCGAGGTGAAATTTTTTCAGTCCAATCACGAGGGTGAAATAGTGGACTGCATACAGGAAGCTTACCTGAAAGCGGATGGTATCGTGATAAATCCAGCCGCCTACACCCACACCAGCATAGCCATTGCAGACGCACTAAAGGCGGTGGGTATACCAACTGTCGAGGTGCATATATCGGACATAAGCAGTCGTGAGAGCTTTAGGCAAATTTCCTATGTAAGGGATATCTGCATAAAGACATTTGCTGGGCATGGATTTGAAGGTTATTTAATGGCTGTGAACACCCTTTTAGCCGTCAATAACGGATAAAAGCTTTAATATTTAATATAATCAGGTTTAAATCTGGAGGCAAAGCGCAACAACAGTAGTGCTTTGCCTCTAATTTTTTATAAAAATAATATATTCTATTCAAACAAAATATTTTTTGCGTAAACGCCAGTAAATAAAGACATTAAAGCAGCTCCCAAAACAATAAAACTCTCATAACCCATTAGATATTCAAAAGCTACTCCATAGATGCCCTGCCCTAAAGGAGATGCAAACATACCCACTGTCATTACAAATGCCATAACTTTTCCTACCATATTTTCAGCCGTCCTACTTTGGACATAAGTAATAATCATAACAGATGCTAAAGAGGATGCACACATAGCCGAAAATGCGGTTATTAAAATTAACACATACGATAGTATAGGATTACTACTAAAAGCCACCCCCACTGACATAGGAATAAGACTTAAAGCCACCAAAACAATGTACTTATAAAGGCTTTTTATATGGAGTTTCTCTCCAAACACACCTGCCATTATGCCACCAAACAGACCTCCTAAAGCGAGTACACCCTGAGAATAGCCATACATTTCTTCGCTGAGGGAAAGTCTTTCGGTAATGAGTACAGGGAGTGAAATAATGATTAAAGCGGATACTAACGCATTGAGTACGCAAATGACTGACATGAGTTTGCGGAGTTCGGGTTTTTCTCTCCATATAAATTTTATAGAAAGTCCAAAGTCCTCTTTTACCATAGCAAACACCCGTGACGATGATTTTTCTTTTGTATATGGAATTCTAATGAATATCTCCAAAATAGCAGATGCAAAAAAGCAGATTATTGATACGATAATAATCGGTGTAATTCCAAAACTACCAAGTAGCATCCCCCCTATGACAGGTGCTACCAAGTTTGCCAAAGCTCCTATACTGCTAACAATGCCATTACCTTGTGTAAGTGATTTTTCATCAAGTAAAATCGGCACACTTGCCTGAACTGTTGGCTGATATAGACCACCTATGCTATACAAAATCATAAGTGTGGTAATGAGCAGTGGTATTAGTGAAATGGTATCCATAGTTAGATAGAAAAACAGCATTAAAAAGCCTGCCCCAAAATCAAGTGCCACCATTATATTTCGCTTATTACGCCTATCTGCGATGATACCGCCAATGGGCATAAGTAAAACTAAAGGCAGAAAAGATACCGCACTAACTATACCAAAAAGTGCCGATGAGCCTGTTATGTTCAGTAAATAGAGTGGCAGAGCAAAACGAAGTATGCCATTTCCAAAGAGCGAGATAATCTGCCCGATAACAACTAAAGTGAAGTCCTTTTGCCATAGTTTTGTACTTTTTTTCATTATACGCACTCCCTGTGCACACTCCATTATGTTCACTTTGCGAAGAAGTCCACCGAATAAAAAAGCTGATACGATAAGTAACACGCCAGCGGCAACGAAAAAAGCAGTATCAGTATCAGTACCGAGAAGCATCACAGAATTCCCAAAGGGTGAAACAAGTATTGTTGCTGTAACTATTGGAACTATAATTGATTTTTTGTAAAAGCCTAATCGCAAAGCGATAAGACCGATAAAATTTGCCACAAATGCGAAAATTAACGATAGTTTTAGCATTAAATAAGTGTCTGTGAAGGGCTTTGCTATAAGTCCTATCGCATTACCAAGAAACCCCACACCAATGCAAGAAGTGATATTAACCGCAAACATCATCACGAAAACAAATACAAATACGAGCACAAATTTTGCAAAAAGCATGCTACTTCTTTTATGCGGGTAGGTAAAGAGCAATACATTTTTTCGTCCTGTGTATTCTTCTACTACAAATTTCGAGTGCATTACCGCTGATAAAATAGCAAAAGCACTCATCGACATAATGGATATCATTGTGATAATCATATTAGGGTCTGAAAACTCCTGTGCAGATGGGTCGTTAGGCTCTAAAATAGGAACAGCGCAAAAAAGCAGTCCCATAGCTATTACAGCAACGAATATCCCTATAACACTAAGCAAATATGGTTTTATATTGTTTTTTCTAAGCTCCAAAGCAATTAATTTAATCATAACTACCCCCTCATTCTTTCTATCAAGTAATTTTCGGTTTCATCTCCATATTCATTTTGTAAATCTTCTATTTTGCCAAGCTTTTCTAAGCTACCGTTTGAAATAACAACTACGCTTTCGGCAGTTTGCAGTATCTCACCTAAAATATGGCTCGATAGAATGATAGTAGCACCTTTTTCCTTTAGTGAGATAAACAGTTCTCGCATATCTTTGATAGCGACAGGGTCAAGTCCGTTTATCGGCTCGTCAAGTAGCAAAATATCAGGACTATGGCTGATTGCCCTTGCGATACCAAGTTTTTGTTTCATACCCATAGAAAACTTTGAAACAGGCTTATTTTCTACATTTGCAAGACCAACAGATTT
>CAYJIJ010000050.1:0-17792 GCA_964370185.1 uncultured Oscillospiraceae bacterium | reverse complement strand
GCGCATAAATTAGCTACAACTTCGGGGGTGTATGTGTGATGTATTGCGTGTGAGCCATCCCTCATGGTTGAATCAAATATTTTAACTGTATTCATAATCAGTAATTCTCTCCTTTTTAAGTATCTATTTTAATTAAGCTTTTTCTCTTAGCATTTTTTGAGCATAGCACTCCGCCATTTTAACAGCGGAAGAAGTTTCCATATCTAAATTGCCTGCATAGCTTGGTAGGAAGTCCCCTGCACCGTTTACAGTAACGGTAACAGCGATATATCCATTTTCCATTACAGGCTTCATTGTAAGCTCGAAACCTGGCACATATGTCTGCACTTCGATTACTCTTTTTTCCACAGCGGCCACTACATCTTCTATTTTAAAATCACTCTTAGTCATGAAGTAGAGTGTGTTTCTCATGGTGATTTCAGGCTCGGCAGGATTAAAGATTGTAAACACTTTAGCTTTTTTAGCGCCACCGATAGCCATTAATGCCTTAGCAGTGGTGCGGCAATACTCATCAATATTAGCCCTTGTACCTGGGCCAGCCGATTTGGAGGCAACAGTTGTTATAACCTCGAGATAGTCAATGTCCACCACCTGTGAAACAGCATGGCATATAGGTGTTGTTGCCTGACCACCGCAGGTGATTAGATTAACATTCATCGAATCAAGGCAATCTTCCATATTAACAAGTGGAGTACAAATTTTACCCACTGCGGCAGGAGTTAAGTCAATAGCTACAATGCCAAGCTCCTCAAGTATTGGTGCATGCACTTTTTCATGCACTTTAGCAGAGGTAGCATCAAAGGCAATCTGCGCACAATCGGGGTTTTGTTTAATATAATTAATCCCATCAGCGGAAGCTATAAAGCCAAGCTCCTTTGCTCTTTTAAGCCCTTCCGACTCTGGGTCGATGCCTATCATTGCACCCATTTCTATTAAATCACTTCTCATTACTTTATACATAAGGTCGCTACCTATGTTGCCAGGGCCTATAATTGCTACTTTAATTTTTTCCATTTTGCTGTTCTTCCTTTCAAGCATTAAAATTAATTTTCCGTATTATGGGATTGTATTTCGTTTATTCTTTTTAGTAAAAGGAGCTATAGCTCCCTTACTGTTTCTTAGAATTTTCGGATTATAGCTTTAGAGAAATCTCCTTCGCCGCCCTAACCACTGCATTGCAGTAATGCTCCTTATCCTCAACTCTAAATGTGGGCATCGACATACTAATTGCCGCTACGCATTCTTTATTGTTGTTAAATATGGGGGCTCCAAAGCAAGTAAGTCCTATTTCCGACTCTTCATCGTCTATGGCATAGCCACTTATCCTGATTTTGTCCAGCTCCTTTAAGAGTAACAAAGGGTCTGTAATCGTATTGTCGGTATACTTCGTTAGTTTTACATTATTCACATAATGATTTATGTAATCTTTACTTTGGTTTGCAAGGAGTGATTTACCAACCGAGGTTAGATAAATTTCATTTAGCTCCCCTTCTTTTGGAGTAGTGGTAATACTGCGTGAAGAATCGACTTTTTTGATGCAGAGTATCATATCACTATCAATTATAGCTAAGTGGACAACCTCATTAAATTGCACCGATAAAGCCCTCATAGGCTCTGTTGCTACATGTTTTAGCTCTTTTATATACTCTACATTCGTGCCAAGTATATACGCCTTTATTCCAAGTGCATATTTATTACTAAAGACATCCTGCCTTAGATATCCACAATGCTCAAGTGTAGAGACTATTCTATGTACAGTGCTTACTGGAAAACCTGTTTGTTGTTTAATATCCGTAATGCCCAAATATTTGGTTTCACGGCTAAAGAGTTCAAGCACCTGCATCCCTTTTATCAATGAATTAATATGTTCCGACATATGCTGCCACCTCCCATGCTAATAGTACAAGTGTACCATATTAATTGGGTCGTGTAAACTATTTAACGGGGCTGAATATACTATAATTTATTTCATATTGTATATGGTACAAACTGATAGCGATTTATCCCCTCATCATTTAGTGTAACACCCAGTCCAGCGCCTTTTGGGGCGTAGATAATGCCACCTTCCCGCATCTGAGGAATGTCTTTTACACAGTCGTAAATCATGGGATTATTTTCACTGTCATACTCTAAATAAAGTGCATCTACTGCATTCATAATATGCAGTGTGGAAGCAAGCCCTAAGCCATTGCCCAAGAAGTGTGGTGCCATTTTAATTCCATGGGATTTAGCCTCTTTTGCTATCTCGAGTATCTCGGTGATACCACCGCATTTTGTCACATCTGCTTGGCATATATCAATTAGCCCTCTTTCAAAGTGGCGCTTAAAATCATAGCCATAAAAGTTTTCGCCCGAAGCAATGGTGATTTTAGTGTTTTCACGCACCTTTTGAAGTCCTTCTACATCTCCTGCAACCATCGGCTCTTCCACCCATAGCACTCCGTATTCTTCAAGCAGTGGTATCATTCTCAGTGCAGTTTCTACATCCCAACCTTGGTTTGCATCCACCATGATATTTCTATCACTACCGAGCAGACTTCTTAAATCCTTTAAGTTTTGCACATCCACTTCTTCATCCATGCCCATACGCATTTTAAAGTAGGTGACACCTCGGTCCATCATCTTTTTAGCATTTTCTACAACATTTTTAGGGCCAAGACCTGAGCAATATACAGTTATAGGCTCCTCCGCCTTACTGCCAAGTAGCTCACAGATTGGTTTGTTTGCCACCTTGCCTTTAATATCCCACAACGCTACATCAAATGCACTGAGTATATGATGCATTACACCATATGCACCCCATTGGGAACCAAGGCGTTTCATCCTTGTTTCCACTGCGGCTCTTGTCCCCTCTATATCGAGTGGGTCAAGGCCTATCACATAGGGGTTTAGTCCCTGGTGGACGGTGATTTCCTTTTCGTAGTGGCTCCATTGGGGGCAATTGCACCAAATTTCACCCATGCCTGTAATACCCTCGTCGGTCTCCACAAGCATAAACATGCCGTTGCGATGATACCAAGTTTCAACTGCGCCTTTAATCACTACTCCGGGGGGAAAAGGCACTTTGAGGCAGATTGTTTTAATATTAGTAATTTTCATAAGCTATTTATTCTCCAATATCTCTTTGGGAACGGGTGAGTAGGCAAAGAAAGTTTTACCCTCTTTAATTTTATCCCTACCGCCATGCCTATCCAAAAGTGCTTCTTGCTCTTTTCTTGCTTTGGCGTCGGTAGCCTCTGGGTCACATATTTTTCTAAGCTCGTCTTCTAAGTCTTTGGAAATCTCCGCATAATCACTATTTCCATTTAAGTCATTTAGCTCATATGGGTCATTTTCTAAGTCAAATAGTTGATTGTCCATATTAACATAGTATACAAGCTTATATCTGCCCTTTCTCAGCATATACACTGCATGTTCATAGGCAAAAGTATGTAGTTCTGCGAATATTGGGCGCTCTTCGTTTGTTTTTCCAAGTGCATAATCAAATAGCGAGCGACCTGGCAAGCTTTTATCATGCTCATTTGGGGTAACCCCTGCATTTTCTAAGATAGTCGGGTGAATATCAAGTAGCGATACACCCTCTTTAACTATTTTACCCTTTGGAATGTCGGGGCCTGACATTATTAGCGGTACCGATACAGACTGCTCATACATTGTATTTTTAAAGAATGTACCATGCTCACCTATTGTATCACCGTGATCCGTTGTATAGATAATTCTGGTGTTTTCCGATAAGCCCGCTTCTTTTAGTGCAGCCATTATCTCGCCTATTTGATCATCTAAAAATGTAACCAAGCCATAATACACCGCAATCGCTTTCATTATCGCTTCATCGTCAATATCTTTTTCGGTAGTACCTATTACATAACGATAATCCTCAATGCCCTGATGCATGGGGCGTTCAGTGTGCTTCCACTGGCGTGGAAATGGCAACTTGTCAAACGGACGGTACATATCAAGATATTTTTTAGGCACAATTAGTGGTGCATGTGGTGCAACTAAGCCAACATATAAGCAGAATGGTTTTTCACTTTGCGTTTCCCCTGCTTCTTTTAAAAACTCAACAGTTTTTTCAGTTACCTTAAGGTCGAATTCATTGTAATCGGATAAACCCTCCTTGGCACCAAGCAAATGCTTATGATGGTTTCTTCTAAGCATCTCTCTGCCACGGATGCACAGTGTAAGATTTCCCACACCGTCCTTTAGATGAAGTGGTACTCGCTGATCGGGGAAACCGCTTTCGGGGCTTTCGTCCTTATAATGAAGTTTGCCAACGGTAGTTACTTTATAGCCCTCTTCGGTAAGCCTTTGCCCCCAGCCACCGCCACTGCCGTCATAGGGATGGCAATTGTCCCAGTAGCTATCTGCATGGCTATAATTGCCCGTAGTCATCGAAGCTCTTGCAGGTACGCAAATGGGGTTGTTGCAGTATGCATTTTCAAAGAAGACACCGTCTTCGCAGAGTTTATCTAAATTAGGAGTTTTTACATAGTCGTTTTTGTAATAGGAGAGCACATCTTTAGTATGGCTATCACTCATTATGTAAACTAAATTCATAGGCTTTGTATTACTCATACTAAACAGCCTCCTTTGGCGTTGGTTTTCTTAGGCTTTTTACTATAATATATACCAGTGCCACTGCTGTAACAGCTAAAATACTAAGGGCAATCGGGAATTCCATCCAGCCTTCCAATGTTCCGCCTGTAAACTGGATTGCACGGCGCATATTTGTTTCAAAGAGCTCACCCAGTACAAATCCTAAGATGAATGGTGGCAGTGGGTATTCCATTTTTCTCAATATAAATGCCACTACTGCAAAAAGAACAATTGCATATACATCAAAAATCTGATTATTAGAGCTAAATGAGCCTACACAGCAAATTATTAAAATGATTGGGAATAGATAGTATGCAGGTACTGTAATAATCTTTAAAAACGCTCTAATACCGAAGTATTCAATTGCCACCATGGCAATATTGGCAATTAACATTAATGCAAATATTGAATAAACAAGCACTGGTTGATTTTCAAATAATAATGGCCCTGGTTGCACCCCTTGAATAATAAGTGCCGCAAGCAGAAGCGCAGTAGCGCCCTCACCTGGGATACCCAGTGTGAGCAGTGGGATAAGTGCCCCGCCTGTTACCGCATTGTTTGAGCTTTCAGAAGCTACAATACCGTCCACTATACCCGTACCGAATTTTTCAGGATATTTTGAATTACTCTTAGCGGTGGAGTAGGCGATAACATTTGCAATATTAGCGCCAAGACCGGGTAAAAGCCCTACAAATGTGCCGATAAGTGAGGAGCGGACACAGTTAGGTGTCTGCTGGACAAACTCTTTTCGTGTTACCCCAAAGCCTTTCATTTTGTAGTCGAGCACTTCCACTGGAGGTTGCTTATATTCCGCTACTTTTAGCACGGCGGACACAGCGTAGAACCCGATAACCACTGTAATTAGCTGAAAACCAGAGTTTAACCTGTTGTTGCCAAAGGTAAATCTTAGTACTGAGTCAATAGGTGCCGCACCCACGGTGGTAAACATAACTCCAAGGACAGTGCTGAGAAGACCTTTGACCACTGATTTACCTGTAAGCCCTGCCACTAATAGGAAGGAAAAGAGCGTAATTGCAAAATATTCTACCGCTGTAAATCTAATTGCTACACTTGAAAGCATCGGAGAGAATATCATTAGTATAACCAAGCTTATAATACCGCCAACAAATGAATAGAGTATCCCTACGCCGAGCGCCTTGCCTGATTCACCTCTGGCGGACATGGGGTGTCCATCAAATGTGGTGCACACCGAACCCGGTGTGCCTGGAATATTTAGTAGTATAGCACTGATAAGACCACCGGAAACACCACCAATATATAAACCTATCAGTAATGCTAAGGCTTGCCCTATATCCATTGAATAAGTAAATGGAAGCATAAGCGCAATCCCCATGGTTGTGGATATACCGGGGCAAGCACCGAATACTATTCCTGCAAACACTCCGAAAAAGCAAAGTAGCAGGCTTTCCATGTTTAGTACACTAAGTGCACCTTCTATCATAAATTCTAACATTACTTAAAACCCCCTCCTTAAAATCCTATCATTCCAGTGGGCAGTACAATGTTAAACACATATGTAAATAGCAGTTTTACTGAAACTGCCGCCACAACTGAGATTATTGCCATTTTCGGTATTTTTCTCTGTTCTTTTTCCGCTAAAATAAGCATCTGTGCCATTAGATAAACTGCAGCTGAAACAGTAAATCCCAGATTGTCCATAGAGAATATGAATGCTAATATTAATGCTAAAGTGATGCCAACTCTTTTGTAATTCGACTTTTCTTCCGCTTTAGTCGTAGAGCCATCACCATTTTTCTTCATTTTAAGTATTGTTGTCACTATTAATATAGTGCTTAGTATTATCGCAATAATACCAACAGCTACTGGCATAGTTCTTGCATTGGCTAAGTCCGAGGTTTCCCTTATAGAAGATGTGCTCATAAGATAAGCCGCCGAAACAATCAGTATTCCTATACCCGAGTATAAATCTTTGTTTTTCATACCGAACTCCTTTTATCTATCTGGGCGTCGCTAAATTAAAATGAGTAAAATATCTAAAGCCTTGATAACTGATTTCTGCTTTTTAATATTTAATTAGCTAAGCCTTATGCGAGTGTAATTTTCATCATATCCATCATATATAATTCCAATAGCTTCATATACTTATCCACACTGTACGCATGGATAAGTATATGAGAAAATACTATTAAGTTGTTTTGATTATATATCTAAGATCTATGGGGTAGAATGTTTTTATTAGACTATTGTGCCCTGTATTCGTCGAGTGTTTCTTGATATTTTGTGTAAACTGCTTCTGTTTCTTCTATATATGTAAGAGTTTCTTCCATTGTCATAACTCTTGGCGTATATGCTTGCTCTGCTATTTCTGCTTGGAATTCAGGATTTTGTGATACTTCATAGATTGCATCGGCAAATGTTTTTACAATTTCATCGGAAACTTCTGCTTCAAATAGATATAGATAGAATCTTGGTAGATGGAAATTAACGCCTAAATCATACATTGTAGGGATGTCGGGATATTCTGGGTTTGCTTCTTCTGATAGCATACCATGTGCTACGAAATCACCGTTTGCAACATAGTCAGCCATGTTACCCATAGGTCCTGCCGCCATATCAATATGACCGCCAACAAGTGCTACAACGATATCGGAGATAGTACCAATGTCGATAATTTGGATTTCAATGCCGAGGTCTTTCCACATCATAGCCGCAAGCTGTTCGGAGTATGTACCTGTTTGCACGCCGAATTTAAGTTCTCCTGGATGAGCTTTGGCATACTCAACAAACTCTTCAAAAGTTTGATATTCATTAGAAGTTACAAAAGTCATATTAGTTGCTTCTGCATGAATACCAACTGGTTTAAATGCAGTGTAGTCAAATTCGGACATACCCATCTGATGCATGGTGATAATAGCATCGGTTGTGTAAAGCACTGTGTATCCATCAGCGTCGGCATCAAGTGCCTGCTGTGCACCAGTAGCACCACCCGCACCTGCCACATTAACTGGAACTAAAGGCTGGCCTAAAATTTCTTCTGCATATTTGCCAGTAATACGTGCAGTGATATCAACCCCACCGCCTGCGTTAGCTGTAATAATTGTTTGAATTGGCTGAGTTGGATAAGCCGCTGCATCCCCTGATGCATCACCTGCTGGTGTGTCTGTGGAGCTACATCCCACCATAGCTATGGTCAGTGATAGTAATGCTGATAATAATGTTATCTTTTTCATAAAATACCTCTCTTTTTCCGTATTGCGGAAATGTTTTTTGTTTTAGTCTCAAAAATTTTTTCCGTTATTCGGAAAGCATTTTCGAATTATTTGTATTAATGTAATATTATCATACACAAAATACTTTAGCAATAGTTTTGAAATAGATTTTTGAAAAAATTGTTACTATACACAACAAGACCCGTAAAAAATTGTAGGAAAATACTACCTGAAAGTTAGTAGTATTTTCCTACAATTTTTTATTAATAATTAAGTTGGTTTTTGCTATTAACTTTCCAATGGATATACCCCCTATTTACCTCTAAATGTACGGCTCTGCTTTTACCATACCTAATGAATGTATTTATTAAATATATTTTTTGTGCTACAATTAGTGGGATATTTATTTTACTTAATAATACGGCTTTGTTTATTTAATGTGGTAATTGTATTTCTTATTCATCACTAATTTACTACTAAAGCATGCCAGTAAAACATATGGGGAGGCAAAAATGAAATCATTCCATTTGCTTATTAAGCCTGCGGGCGGAAGCTGTAATATGCGTTGTAAATACTGTTTTTATGCTGATGTGAGTGCACATCGTGAAACCGAAAACTTCGGGATGATGTCCATCTCTACAATGCAAAACATGCTTGAGAGGGCTTTAAACTATACCGATTATGCACTAACGCTATCATTTCAAGGGGGAGAACCTACACTTAGGGGGCTTGACTTTTTCAAAGAAGTAGTTTCATATGTGAAGTCTTGTAATAAGAAAAATCTGAAAATCACCTATGCGATACAGACAAATGGTATTTGTATCGATAAGGAATGGGCAAAGTTTTTTGCTGAAAACAATTTCCTTGTAGGGCTTTCACTTGACGGTATTAAGGAAACCCATGACTGTAATCGTGTGGACAGCAAGCAGTCGGGCACATTTTATAAAATAATGGAAGTGGCAGAGCTCTTTGACAAATTTAAGGTGCAGTATAATATCCTTACTGTAATAAATGATATGACGGCAAAAAACATAAAGCGAATATATAAATTTTATCTAAAAAGAGGATTTGTCTATCAGCAGTATATACCATGTCTTGACGAGCTTGGGAAAGAGCGTGGGCAGAAAAAATATTCCCTCACCCCAAGCGTCTATGAACAGTTTTTAAAAGACAGATTTGATATGTGGTACGAGGAAATTAAGAGGGGCAATTATATATCGGACAGACTATTCGAAAACTGGATATGGATGCTAAAGGGAAGACCACCTGAAAGTTGCGGAATGATTGGTAGATGTGGATTTCAGACAGTGGTGGAAGCCGATGGCAGTGTATACCCTTGTGATTTTTATGTGCTCGATGAATATAGGCTTGGAAATGTAAATTCCGATAGCTTTGATATTATAGATGAAAAGCGAAATGAGAATAATTTTTATGAAATTGGCGCTTACATTCACAACGATTGCAAGGAGTGCAAATGGTATCCTCTTTGCAGGGGTGGTTGCAGGCGTGACCGTTTAGAGCATGGGGAATTCATGGGTAAAAATTATTATTGCACTGCATTTTATAATTTTTTTGAGTATGCTTATGATAGGCTTGCAGTGCTTTCCGAAGGGATAAGGTAATATCAATGGCATGGATTAGGGAATTGGGGGTAAATATGTGTGTTGTTTTACGGGCATCTCCCCTACATTCTTTATTTTTACTTTTCTCTTTTAAAGCAAAGTTTAAATCATTAAATTTCTGCCTGCACTATATAATTTTGCTAAAGTTCAATATACAATTAACACCACTGCCATCGGCAGTGGTGTTAATTGTATATTGTCCATGCTAATTTTATAATTTCACTATTATTGCAGACTAATTAATTATTATTCTACAATATGACAAGCCACCATATGGCCTTCTTTTACACTTCGCATAACAGGTTTTTCCACCTTGCATCGCTCAACAGCTTCTGGGCATCTTGGGTGGAATGGGCAGCCCGAGGGCACATTGAGTGGGCTTGGGATTTCACCTTGTAAGTTTATGCGCTCTCTCTGCTTTTCTTTGTAGTAGTCCGTTATGGGGACAGCAGAAAGTAGTGCTTTGGTGTATGGATGCAGTGGGTTATCATAGAGCTCCGTGGCTTTTGTCTCCTCGACTAAATTGCCCAAGTACATTACACCGATAGTAGAGCTTATATGACGCACTACCGCTAAGTCATGTGCTACGAAAAGATAGGTAATTCCCAAATCTCTTTGTATTTTTTTAAATAAGTTTATAATCTGTGCCTGAATTGAAACATCGAGTGCCGACACAGGCTCGTCGCATACAATCAATTCTGGATTGCAGGCAAGTGCCCTTGCAATTCCAAGGCGCTGTCTTTGGCCTCCGCTCATCTCATGTGGATAGCGGTAGCTCATTGATGGGTCAAGCTCAACAGTGTAGAGAAGCTCATTTACACGCTTTTCCACATCTTCTTTTAGATGTGGTTTTCCGTCGCTTCGCACTGCTTCTTCAAGTATTGCAAAGACGGAGTTCCTTGGGTCGAGTGAGCTGTATGGATCTTGGAAAATTAGCTGGATTTCTCTGCGGTATGCGGAGAAATCCTTATCGCTCATCTTTGCTATCTCCATCCCTTTATAGTGGATTTCGCCTGCTGTGGGATTGTTGATTTTTAAAATACATTTGCCAAGCGTTGTCTTACCGCAACCCGACTCACCTACAAGGCCGTATGTTTCACCCTTTGGCACAAAAAACGAAACACCATCAACTGCTTTGACAGTACCAGCAGGTACGGAGAACATTCCTTTTGTCACCTCAAAGTGCATTTTGAGATTTTCTACCTTTAAAAGTATATCTTTATTACTCATTACTCTGCCCTCCAATCATCACATGGCAAGCGGAGAAATGCTCGTTGCCATGGTCATGCATAGTCGGTGCAACACTATTTCGGCATATATCACATGCATGTCTGCATCTTGGCAGAAATGCACAGGTCTCGGGCAGTTTTGAAAGAATTGGAGGAGCACCTATAATAGGCACTAACTCTTCGTCAGTACTGGCTTCAAGCTTTGGCACGGAATTTAAAAGTCCTATTGTATATGGATGCTTTGGATCTGTTAAAATCTGCTCAGTTGTGCCAGATTCCACAATTTTTCCTGCATACATTACATATACACGCTCAGCATAACGAGTAACCAGCCCTAAGTTATGTGTGATGATAATTAGAGAGGTGTTATTCTGCTCTACCATATCCTGCAACAAGTCCATAACCTGCGCCTGTGTAGTAACATCGAGTGCGGTTGTCGGCTCATCTGCAATTATAAGCTTTGAATTACATGCCGCCGCAGTCGCAATCATAACACGCTGACGCATACCGCCACTCATTTCGAAAGGGTAGTTGTTCATCCTTGCGGCAGGCTCAGGAATTCCAACGCTTTCAAGCGCCTTAACTCCACGCTCCCACGCCTCTTTTTTAGAGACTTTTGAATGGGTGCGAATTACTTCACTGAGCTGCTTACCAACTGTAATAACAGGGTTTAGTGAGGTCATCGGCTCTTGGAAAATCATAGATATTTGAGCACCTCTAATACTGCGTATCTCACCCGATTTAGCGCCGTATTTCAGTATATCCACTCCATCAAAAATAACCTCCCCACCCAGAATTTTACCCGGGGGGCTCTGAACTAATTGCATAACGGACATTTGAGTTACCGATTTACCACAACCGGATTCACCAACTACCGCTATTACCTCGCCTTTATTTACATAATACGATACATCATCAACAGATTTTACTTCGCCTTCCGCCGTAAAGAAAGAGGTTCTAAGATTTTTAACTTCAAGTAATTTTTCGCTCATTATAGCTTACCTCTCAATCTTGGGTCTAATGCATCGCGGAGGCTGTCTCCGACAACATTGAATGAAATAATCAAAAGAATAATGCATATACCTGGCACGATAGCAAGCTCAGGAGCTTGTAAAAGGTATGGATAGGCATCGTCTACCATATTTCCCCATGTTGCGGTTGGTGGGGCAAGCCCTACACCTAAATAGCTCATGGTGGATTCTGTCATGATTGCATTACCTAAATTTATAGTGTATAAAACTATCAGTGATGGAAATGTATTGGGGAGTAGATGCTTAGTTAGAATTTGTCGGTCTTTTTGGCCTACAAGGCGTGACGCAACAATATAATCATTTTCTCTAAGCGACATTACAAGCCCATTTACCATACGGATATAAGTTGGCACCATACCTATTCCTATCGCAAGTGTAAGGCTTAGTATTGAGCTTCCAAGTAAGCTTGCAATAATTAGTGTGAATACCATTCCTGGGATACTAAGTATTACATCTGTGGCACCCATAATTACTGTGCGCACGATGCCGCCTACATATCCCGAAATAAGCCCGAGTGCTATTCCAACAAATGCGGCAAATGTTCCTGCAAGTAAGCTTACATAAACTGATACACGCCCACCGTAAATAATACGGCTGAGTACATCACGGCCGAGAAAGTCGGTTCCTAAAAGATGCTCTGTACTGAAGTCGGCAAATTTGTTAAGCAAGTCCTGTTCATTTGGGTCATATGGTGCTACAAATGGAGCAAAAATTGATACAAATACAAATATAAGCAGGAAAGCTGTGCTTAGCTTTACAAGTATTCCACGACCAAAGAAAATTCTGAGCATTTGTTGCCTGTTTTTTCTTTTGGTTTCTTTTTGGATTTCGTTAATTGTTTTTTCCATCATATCACCCCATAGACTTTCTTACTCGAGGGTCGATATATCCATAGGCGATATCGACAAACAAGTTGCAAAATACTGTTACAATAGAAATAACTAAAACACAAGCCATAACTATGAAATAGTCGCGACCTTGAATACCCGACAGAAGAAGCTGCCCTATCCCCGGGATATTAAAAATATTTTCTATAATAACTGCACCTGCCACTATATTTCGCATTTGAAGCCCTATAATTGTAACTACTGGTATTAGGGCATTTTTTAGTGTATGCCCCATAATTATTTTAGACTCAGGCAGACCATTCGCCCTTGCTGTGCGTATGTAATCCTGATTAATTACTTCAAGAATATTGGAGCGGGTTTGTCTGGCTATTATTGCAACTGTATAAATTGCATTTACCACTATCGGCCAAAATGCTTTATAACAGTAATCGGCAAAGTCGTCCCATGGGGCAGTATAGCCTTGTAGGGGTATTAGTCCCAAATTTAGCCCGAGTATAATAACGCCAAAAATCGCTACTAAGAATCTGGGGCTTCCTAAAAATAAATTCACAAGAAATGTTAATGCTTGGTCAATCCATGTTCCACGTTTTACAGCAGAGGTAATGCCCACTGCAAGACCGATTATAACACCAAACACGAGTCCTGGTAGGCCTATTGATATGCTTCGTGGTAAACGCTCAGAGATAAATGCCGTTACATCTCTCTCGTTTAGAATGGAAACTCCAAAGTCACCGTAAAGCACGATGTTTTTAAACCAGTTATAATACTGGACTAAAATAGGGTCATTTAGATTATGCTTTTCGCGATATGCATCAATGGCACTTTGAGTTGCAGATTCTCCTAAGGCGATACGTGCGGGGTCGCCTGCGAGTACCTGCATCAGAACAAAGACCAACAATGACACTAAAAATATTAAAAAAAGTGAAATTAGCACTTTTTTTAAGATGTACTTTATCATATATTAGCTCCTATCTTCCCAATTGCGCAACTTTCACTTTAGTAAATAGCTACTTTATAAAAGTAATTAATTTTCGGGGTGTTTTCCACGCCAGAGGCGGGGAAAGCACCCCGAATTATAGGTTTCCCTAAAATATTTAATTATTTATCAAGCCATGCGTTGCTTAAATCGGAAACAGAGTAGAACACCTCACCGATACCAGAATCCATAACATAATCATTAACTGCAAATAGTGTTGCAACTTCAGCTATGTTGTAGAATATGCAGTGTTCGTCTACAAGTAGGCGATTAGCTTCACCAACCATTGCAAGCTCTTCTTCGAGTGAAGAAGCGGCAACAGAAGTTCTTAGTGCAGCATCTACATCGGAAGGACGAAGCATTGTTGTAACGCCAAGTACATTTCCATCAAGACCTTGAACGAACATTGAAGCCATCTGCATTGGTGCACTTACATAAACGCTTGAGCCGTGTAGCCACATACCATCGCCCCAACCAGCTTGTGCTTGGTTAGCGTCAGCGCCGGAAAGCATCTTGATGTTTACTGTGATGCCAACTTCTGCAAGGTAGCTTTGGATGATTGTTGCAAGCTCTGGCATAACGCCTGCGGAGTCAACTGTTAGGTTAACTTCAAAGCCGTCTGGGTAGCCAGCTTCTGTTAGTAATTCTTTTGCTCTTTCAGGGTTGTATTCGTAGCCCTGTACTTCATCGGAGTAGAAGTATTCACCAACACCAAACTGATTACGAGCGATAGCGTAATCACCGAAAACAGCTGCAACCATTTCTTCGCTGTTGATAGCGTGGCTGATAGCCTGACGAACAAGTAGATCACCTGTTGGGTCATTGCCTGCTGTATTTAGTGAGTTAAACACTAATAGGTAGTCATGGGATTTTACTGCACAAGTTTCGATATTTACACCGCCGCTTGCAGCAAGTGTGTCAGCTGTTGTGCTATTTACCGCTAAAAGCGCATCAATTTCTTCTGATTGAAGTGCCGCTGCTGCAACGAGTGTATCTGTGTAGATGATGTATTCAACAGCATCAAGATTTACATCGCCACCCCAGTAATCGTCTCTTGCTTCAAATCTCTTAGAAACATCGTATTCCCAATTTGTCATTACAAATGGGCCTGTTCCGCAAGGATTAGCTTCAACAGTTGCCGCATCGTTTGCGTTAAAGAATGTTGGTGAAGTCATGTAACCTGGCTCACGGGAGTAAGCGTAAGGTATGATTGAGCTCCATGTGTGTAGGTTTAGCTGTACTGTATCTTCATCAATGATTTCTGTGGACTCAACAGAAGATAGTAGAGCTTCTACACGTAGACCAACTTCGAGATAATGGTCT
This sequence comes from uncultured Oscillospiraceae bacterium, assembly GCA_964370185.1. Taxonomy (GTDB): domain Bacteria; phylum Bacillota; class Clostridia; order Oscillospirales; family Ruminococcaceae; genus CAYJEQ01. Next base: position 2,976 of record CAYJIJ010000050.1, on the reverse strand, counting down.
AAGTTCCATTTTAGTGCTTCTGCATCAAAAGCAGTACCGTCGGAGAATGTGATGCCTGGACGAATGTTGAAGGTATATGTCATTGCTTCTGAATCCATTTCATAGCTCTCAAGTAGCCATGGATCTACGGAACCGTTTTCATTTGGTTTAAATAGGGATTCGTATACTGGCCAAGAGTAGTAATAGTCTACTCCTGCGCCTGTTAGGCTAAAGTTTGACATGTTGTGAATATGCTCTGAGCTAACACCAATTTTAAGTGTACCGCCCTGTTTTACTGTGCCCTCAGCTTCGGGCGCTGCTTCTGAGGAATCGCTTTCAGCGGGAGCGGATGTGCTCTCACTTTCTTCTGCAGGTTCGGAGGCTGGTGCGGATGAACAAGCTGATAGAGTTCCTGTTAGCATTGCCATTGCGAGTGCTATTGCTAAAATCTTTTTCATATTAACAAACCTTTCTAAATTTAGTAGATTAGAGTTTTACCTCAAATCTCTTCTTTATTTCTCCGATAGTTTATTATCGGGAACAAGCTTATCGGTAGGGCCACAGAATCCTAATTGTTTGCGGTATGCAAATGCATCTTCGGGGTTTTTAGTATAGCGCTGTTCTATTTCAGCCCATTTGCCATCACTTAAGAAACATGTCATAGGTGAGTAATAGAAATGGTATCCTGTATAGTCGTAATGTTCCATTACATAGTCATTGTTTTTATTTTCAAATACATGGCGTCCTGTATCGAGCATTGCATACATTGCAGCACGGAAAGAATAGTGAATACCAGTAAATCTATATCCTGCTTTAAGTAGTGCGGGTGCATCCTCAGCCTTATCGCCTGGGTCTAAATCAGGGTACCACATTGGGAAATTAAGCATTTCGCCGATTTTAAGCGCTCCTTGAAGCTTGCCACCGTATTTTTTAGAACGGTTTAACTCAAGTGGGCAAATTAAATCAACACCCGCATCTATGTAGGCTTTGCAACGAGCTATAAATCCATCTAAGTCTTCATCCATTTTATGCTTCGTGCTAACCATTAATAGGCAATCAGTTCCCTCAAGGCCATCTTTAGCAGCCTTTAGCCTATAACAAGCATCTTCGATAGAAGCTATGCCAGGCTTGCTGAGCTCACAACCGTCGGTGATTAGAATACAATCCGCACCTGCTCTTGCCATTCTGCGGCACGCATGGTATGTTTGCAGAGGTCTTCCAAATCCTTCGTCAGCATCAATAAACAGTGGCATGTCCGTCATATAGGTGATACGCTCAATCATGTGGCAGTATTCATCTATAGATAGTAGATTTAGGTCGGGTATACCTGTCTGCGAGCAAGCAAAGTCACTGCTTGAAATCATAACCATTTCAAATCCGTTCATCTCTGCCGCTTTTGTGGAAATACAATCGTAAATTTCTGGAACATAATAAAATTTATCTTCCTTCATATACTCCCTGAGTGTCTTTTTACTCATCTTTATACCTGTCCTTTCATGTTGCACTGCTCAAAATATGTTTCAGTATACTTTGAACACAATTCAAATAGATATACAATCATATGACTTTAGATTTTATCTTACAAATGTAAAAACATTAAATTTTATGTCTAAATTGTATACTTATCATGTTGTATAGTATACAACATATAAACATATTAATTCAAGTGGCATAATATACAAATTGGCATGTAAAAATTTGTATAAAAATGAAATAATGTGATTTCAATTGGTTTAAATTCTTATTCTTTGAGCAAATTTAACTTTATACATTTGAATATTCATAAAATAATCTATATAAAATAGATACATAATCTATTACAATTTTAGTTTTTTTGTATTAAAATATAAATAATATTAATAAGTTTGTAATATTTTTACATTCGATAGAACAAATAATAATTATTCGAAATTTATGTATTTTTTTACCGTTTTCACAATCTTGTCACTGCTGTGTTCGATGGCAAATAGCGCAGAGTTTATATGTTTTTAGGATTAACTCAGTGTGTTGGATACAAACAATGGCGAAAATTAATTAAATTAATTATACTATATTAATACTGTATTGCTCGTCGAAGTATGAAGCAAAAAATAGCTGGGCATTATAACTTCTAAACTTTTTCTTGCATTCACATTTTTATTGCCATATAATAGTAATAAATCGCCCATTTGCTCCCTTTTCGCAAAGTGATAGGAACAAATGAAGCACAATCACCCCCTGTGAGGAATATGAATAATCACAATGAAGTGGAAATTATTTGTATTAGTAAGGAATATGATATGAAAATTAAAAAACAATATACTTGCGCATTACTTTTGTCGATGGACTTATTAGGTGGAAAATGGAAGATGAGAATTTTGTGGCATATTTTAAATGGTGATAATCGTTTTTCCTTGTTGCAAAAAGGCATCCCAGATATAACCCACAAAATGCTTATAACACAACTAAAAGAGCTAGAGCAAAGCAATATACTAATTAGAACTGTGGTATGTGAAAAGCCGCTCAATGTTGTATATTCACTCTCAACACAGTACAAAGGACTCATCCCACTTGTGGAGGGCTTTTGCAATTTTTCAAAAGAATATGCTAATGAACACGAAATAGCTCTTGAAGATATATAGGTACAAAAAAGTACGTTATTGTCTCTACCTCTGCATTGGGATATAATTTAGATATACTAATAAGGAGGTAATGAAAATGAATTATCCAAGAGCATTTTCACATATAGGTTTGTCTGTGCCTAATTTAGAACAGGCTGTTAAATTTTATAGCGAGGTAATGGGTTGGTACATTGTAATGCAACCATCTGTTATCAAAGAAGAAAATACTTCTGCAATCGGAATTATGTGCGAGGAAGTATTTGGTAAAGGTCATGGTGATTTTAAAATTGCACACATGGTCACTTCAAACGCCATTGGAATAGAACTATTTGAGTTTGTTGATAACAACAAAGAGAAGCAACCATTTGAGTTTAAAAACACAGGTCTTTTCCATTTT
>CAYJIJ010000049.1:0-17805 GCA_964370185.1 uncultured Oscillospiraceae bacterium | reverse complement strand
AATTTATAGCTTTTAAAAAGGACTTTGAGCGCAAGCTTTGAGTCCTTTATATTTTCTCAAAATTATTTGATAAAAGAAAACTGAAATGGAGTGACTCTTAATATGCTACCTATGAGTAGAGATGAAGCCTTACAGCTTTTGGGTGAACATGTAAAAACTCCCTCTTTAATAAAGCACGCCTACTGCGTGGAGGGTGCAATGCTTCACTTCGCCGAACTGCTTGGTTACGACAGTGAGTATTGGGGAATGGTGGGCCTACTTCACGACCTCGACTACGAAAAATACCCCACAGAGCACTGCAAACACACACCCATATTTCTAAAAGATGCAGGTTTTGATGAAGACTTTATAAATTCGGTGCTTTCGCATGGATATAAACTATGTACTGAGGTTGAGCCCGTGCACCCTATGGAGAAGATTATATATACCGTGGACGAGCTAACAGGGCTTATTTTTGCCGCAGTGCTTGTGCGCCCAGATAAAGACATTGCAAACCTTGCGCTTAAATCGGTTAAAAAGAAATTTAAAGATGGTGCATTTGCCGCAGCTGTTAACAGAGAGCTTATAAAAGGTGGATGTGAAATGCTTGATATGGAGCTTGATTATGTTATGGAGCAATGCATTATTGCTCTGCAAAAAGTCTCCACTCGTCTTGAGCTTGACGGTTCACTCGTGAAATAATGTTATAATATTTTTAGGCACTCTTATGGGGGCATTTTCTCCGCCGTTGGCGGAGAAAATGCCCCCATAGTAAATTATATATTTTTGCAATGTTAAATAGAATGGATTGTAAATGTATTTTTTCCTTTGTTTTTCGATTCATATAAGGCTATGTCCGCTTTAGAGTAGAGTGTATCAAAATCTTCTCCGTGTTCGGGACAGAGCGCTACACCTATACTTATGGAGATAATTGCTGATTCGCCCAATTCATCTGTAAAAGGAATATTTACATCACTACAAAGGGAAGCAGCTTTATTTTCCACTATTTTTATATCCGGTGGATTTTTTAAGAATATAACAAATTCATCTCCGCCAATTCTACCGACAATATCCCGCTCTCTAAATGTATGCATAATCCTTTTAAAAAGATAAACAAGCACCTTGTCGCCGTATGGATGCCCCTTAGTGTCGTTAATATTTTTAAAATTGTCGATATCGAGGATAAAGAAAGCACCTTTTTCACCTTCTGCCAGTGTCTCTTCAATTTTGCTCTTTGTAGTAACCTTATTATATGCATTCACAAGCAAATCTCTCTCGGCTCTGTTCTGCGTTTCACTGAGCTGATATTTTTGCTCAGCAATGGTTTTTTGTAAAATATCGGTTTTCACTTTATAGCCATGTAGGTAATCGAGCCTAATTAAGAGTATAACTGCTAAGTTTACCACTACCAGCCATGTAATAGGTGAAATTATTTGATGAATTATTAGATAATTAGCATCAAAAATATTAGCATTTGCATATATGAAGGAATTAAGTGTTAAGTATGCTGCCGCAGTAAATAAAAATCCTAAAACAAATATTATCTGCTCTCTGTTTTGATTTATTATTTTAAAGTACTTACCGGGCACAAATGCGTTTATACAAATGGAGGTCACCATGCATAAAAACCACGAAATAACTATATGTAGAAATAATGTCTGGTGGTCATGGGTTATATCTGCTAAGCTTAAATTTAATATGAGGGCTCCTGAAGATATGACGATTGATTCAATACAGACAAGATAAATAGTTGCCATAAATGAGCACATAATTACTCCTAATATGCTGTTTTTAAACAGTATCAATAGCTGTATAATACTCCCTATCAGCACTATTAAATATGTTACTGTCGGCAACTGATTAAATCCATATACCATTATGCTGAAAAAGATGCTATTTATAATGGCTGTTACATACAATGTTTTTTTGGGGAATTTTGATTTATCCATGATTTTATCGGCTATTTGGAAAAACATTATATTAGTAGCTAAAAAGAAGACAAAATATAAAGCGGTGAGAAACTCTATTTTCATTACTATGTCCTTTCTTCTTTTATTTTGAAGTAATTAATATTATATTATCACACTATCTTATCTATTTTACGGGAATTTTGTCGAATTTTCAATTCTCATTTTGCACATAATTGATGCAAAATTCATACGATAATATATTCTAAATCCCGTTACTCCAAGTAACATTCAAGCATATAATCGCCTTCAATTTCCCCCTAAATCATAATTAACCCCCTTCGCCTTGACAGCTAAGAGGGTTAATATATAAAAAAGTTTTTAGTTCATTGCTTCATTGATACTGCTAATCTCCTGAGCAACTTCAATAGCTAATCTATCGCTGTCGATAGCCATTTGTGATGTAGTGGAAATTTGATCTGAAATTGATTGTATTTTCTTAAGCATCTCTTCCAGACTACTTGCCTGTGATATCATAATTTCGTTGATTGAGACTGCATCTTTAGCGGCTAAATTAGAGTAATTGATTACTTCTTCCATGTTTTGAGCTGTTTCTTTAACTAATTTAAATCCTGTTGCCACGCTGTCCACCGAGGAATTTATCAGCACTGAACTGTCGGTTGCAGCTTCTGCGCACTTCATCGCCAAGTTTCTCACTTCGTCAGCTACAACTGCAAATCCCTTGCCCGCTTGTCCTGCCCTTGCGGCTTCAACCGAGGCATTCAGAGCGAGTATATTGGTTTGGAAAGCAATGCTTTCGATGTTTTTGATTATGTCAACAATTTTTGCACTGGAGCTTTCAATTTGCGATATTGCATCAACTACAAGCTTAAAGTTCTCGTTATTCTGTATGAGCTTTTGTGCACTTTCCTGTGATAGATTTCGAGAATGGTCAGCCATGTCACAAGCATTTTTTATTTCAGATACTACACTGCTACTCTGACCTGTTAAATCTTCTATAATGTCCTTTTGCTCTACCGAGCTTAAACTTAGTGCTTTTGCAATGTCGAGCATATCATTTGAGGTTTTGCTTAAATTGCCCGAGCGCAATTTAATCTCTTCGAAAAACGCCTCTATCTTATTGCTATGAGCTTCATTTTCTTCTGCACTTAGGCGTAGCTCCGCCATGATTTTTTCCATTTCTTTTGCTTTTTCATTTGTGGAGTTTTGCGATTCTATGCCCCATGAAAGTAGGAAGTAGATAAAAAGCATGCTAAAATTTATTCCGATTATTCCCCTGGCCACTGTGGAAAGAGAAATTCCAGCATAGAACAAATCGCTAAACAGCAAGCTTCCCAGTAAAACAACATCTAACATCGCCCATTGGATTACAAGTATTTTTTTCTCGTAATAAAGGCAGTTTATTATAATACATGAGATTATCAGGGCATATCCACCAAGTGGCTCAAATGTGGCAAATCCAAAGAATAAAATCAATATAAACTGCGTAAATGTAATAAAATATGTGGTTTGTTTTTCATTCCCTCTTTTTCTGATAAGTGATATGATTCCCATTGTTATGGCAAGTGTGATAAATAAAATAATACCGTTGATTACAGCTCCTCCGAATATATAGAGAAGCGCATATAATGACCCACCAAAAATTAGAACAAGCATATTAATTTTTAAGAGTTTTTGCCTGTCCACTACACTTTTCTTTTCCATATTAAAACCCACTTTCATATTCACCTATAATTAATCCTGTATAAATAATCTCCATTTCGATTATTTATATCCTCGCAGGGGCGATTTTAGATGCCTTCTGCTCATTGCCTTTAGCAACAACCGCAGAAATGGCAAATTTATATAAGATTTTTTCTAAATCTTATATAAATATTATCACATAATATTTATATTATGTCAATTGTTTTAAAGGATACCGCATTTCATTTTCGCTCACCAGATGCACATTTTCGCTATTTTATTTATAAAAAAAGTAAATATATTGATATATTTTACAAATTTGTGCGATTTTAAAATTATACAAACAGCAGCTTCCCTATATCGGACTAAATTAAATTTCACCAATAATTAGTTGGCTTTTTAATGCAAATGTGCAATAAATTCAAGCCCAATTATTTTAAATAATGCGGATAACACAAAATTTTTACATTAGCTGTTTTTAGCATCACTCAAGCCCCGATATACACAAAAAAAGATGAATGGTAGCACACCATCCATCTTTCTAATTTTAAAATTTACAGTGTAAACACCATATAAATACAAGTGGCTATAATACCACAAATTACAGGTATTAAATTGCGTCTTGCGAGCTCATTTGGAGAGACTTTACAGATTGCCGCCACAGGAACTACTGCCCATGGTATAATTGTTCCGCCACCCACCCAGACAGTTATTATTTGCCCAAACGCCGCAAGTTGTTCTGTGCTTATATCAATACTCGAACCAAAACTATATGCAAGTGTGCCCACTATTGGGAGCCCTGAAAATCCGCTTCCGTCAAGACCTGAGGTTATTGCAATAGCGGCTTGTGTTAGCACTGCAGTGACTGAATTTAGTCCCACCCTTTCAGAAAGCGCAAAACTAATATCGTTTAATATGCTCACTTCGTGACCTACGATTATTTTGGACGCCATATCGGCATTACCAATAAAGAAAAAGCCACCGATTACAATCACGGGTGCAAATACTTTTATTCCAAAGGAAAAACCTTCTTTTAGATTATCAACACATGCTTCCATGGCATCTTTGGGCTCATAGCTTGTAAAAAGAGCTACAATACTTATTAAAACAATACTGCCTCCTATCAGTGAGGTGGCGTCCCCACCTGTCAGGTTTAAATTAATAAGCAGGACTAAATCTGTTATGAAAACTGCTATCGTAAAATATGCAAGCAGTTTCGCCTTGGTGGATATTTCTATTTTATCCTCTTTATACTCAACTTGGGCTATTATTTCGTTTTGCTTTTTCAAGTCCATTTTCATCATGATAAATGCCACCGCCAATGTTACACCGCTCATGACAAGCCAAATCGGAAATGATGCTTGTATTAGCTCCATTGTCCCTACATTTGCACTTTTAGCGGTGATGGTTGGTGCGCCTTGAATAAAGAAATCCCCCGACAATCCCATTCCATGACCAAAAATATTCATTGCAACCGCAATCCATATGGGATTTAACCCAAGCTTTGAGGCAAATGGAAGTATAACCGCCCCAACCAAGGCAACAGCCGGACTCGGCCAGATTACAAGTGAGCATATAAGCATTATAAAGCCTATCACCAAAAATGTAATTTCTCTGTTTACCATTAGTCTTCTCAGTGGATGGGCAATTGCTAAGTCCGCACCCACATGGGAAAGGCTCTTGCTCATGCTCACAACAAGTGAAATAATTAATATAATCGGCCAAAACTCAGTCCCTGCAAGTATCAAAGCGTTATAAAGCGCAGAAATCCCTGTCAGTATATCGCCACCCACTAAAGCACCTATTGCAAATATCCCTACAAAGCAGGGCATCACTATTTCTTTTTTCAAAATGAGTGCAGTAAATACCACAACTACAAAAAATATATAGACATAATGTACTATATTCATAATTTCACCCCCTGCTCATATGAGTTTAAAAGTTCTTCAATAAATATATCGAGCGATTTAAAATCCATATTCTCGGAGTATATCCCCTCTATCACTGCATGTTGGCGGCTTATTTTGATTAGGGCTTCCTTTGCAAGCTCGTGCAAACTTTTGATAATTTCATTATTCTTTTCGGTGCCTTCTTTTGCTTCTAAGCTAATTTTTTTAAGCCAGCCACGTGTAGCTATTTTTTTACTCTGTGGGGGTGTAGCTGATGTGAATGCCATGCCTTTATCCTTAACTATAATCGTTTTTATGATATCAGTGTTAAAAGTGGAAAGAAATACTTCGGCATTATATCCTCTATCGTTAATCAGTTTAAGTAGCTCTGCCATAAAGATGCCATTTGTATAATCGTTAATCCCCTTTGTGCTGTAAACATTTAAATCACTTAAAAGTGAATTTGTTATATCGGTATATCCATTTAGATTAAATGCCTCGCTTAAGAGATATCTATTTTTTATCCCGCTATTTTTTACTGGCTGAAAAAATTCGTCGCATATTTTTTTTGCATGCTTACTTATAAGCTGATAATTTGTATGCGATTTATAGATTTCTTCATTTAAATCCATCAGTATTTTAGCACTCTTTAGATAGCGGTAGCAGGTGGCATACCCTGCTTTTTTTATCTTTAAAATTTTAAAAATACTCTCTTTTTCCTTTAATAAATTCTCTCTATTTAAAAAATTTGCAAAATCCACTATTTCTTCAAGTACAATGGGCATGGTAGCCTCCATTGCGTGGGGTGCGGTTGCATCAAAAAAGGTAATTTTAAGCTTTGGTATATTCACACCGTCCAAACTTTCAGGATCGCTTGAACAGAGAATTCTCTCCACTTCATATCCTTTTTCGTCAAAAAACTTTGCTATTTTTTTAAGTGCAGTGCTCTTGCCCACACCCGACCCGCCTTTTATCAAATAGACTTTATCCTGTGCTTCCTTTGTATATACATTTTCAAAAAAACTAACAAACCCCTCGGGTGTATTAGCACCTGCAAAATAATCTCTCATAATAAACTTAACACCTCCATTTTTTATATATACTATGTAAATGAATGAATTCTTGTTATTGGAGGTGGGTTTTATTTATAAATGGATTAAAAATGAAAATACAGTGTTTTGCGATTGCTAAGTGATTTATTCGCTAATTTATATGTTAAAATACTGCGCTGAGAATACTACAAATAAAATTTGCACCCTTATCCCCCGTTATTTGGGAATAAGAGTGCGAAATGTAATTTTTATATGTTGCTTATGTGATTTTTATATATTTTAAAAAAGCAGATAGCCTAAGGCGAGTAATAGTGTTTTGTCTGCGCCGTCGTTTGAAAGTATAAATATAAGCCCTATTAAGAGAAGTTTTTCAGTAGTGAGGCCAAGCGATTCCATAATGGATGATATGGATTTCTCTCCATCCCCTAAAAGTGGAAGGGATTTCATAGTTTGCGGAAAATTGAGTAAACTTTCAAGTGCCTCCGTAAATATGCCCGATTTACTGCTTGCAGGCGGTTGTTCCTCCAAAGAATCTACAACCGAATTAATGCTCTTTTCATTACTACTTAAAGGTGGATTTATGTATATATTATCACTATGTTTATTATCCTCTGCATTGCTTGAAGAAGGATAATTAGTAGTCTGTGCAAAATGCGGTGCAGTGAATGAGGTGCTGCGATTAGCCCTCTCCAATGTCTTAGAAGCTCGCTCCTGCATTTCCTGTACACGCTTTATGGCGTCTTGCTGCATACGGACTAATTCATCGCCCGTATAATCACTCGATGCACTCCATGTCATTACTTATCACCACCAAACAGTCCAAGTTCTTTTACTAAGGGCAAAAGTCGTATTAATTGCATAATTTTTATAGCGTCATCCACCTTTTTTTGCCTTGCTTCGCTCAAATGTGGTCGCAATGCTTTTAACAGCATGGTATTATTATCCTCTTTAGATAAAAGCGAAAGTGCGGACTGAAGTTTTAGCATAGTACCAATATCTATATTCGGAGAAGAGGTGGATTGCTCCGCCTTTGAGCCACCCATTAAACCTGAAAGCAGTGAAGATATGTCTAAGTTTTGATTTGTGTTGGAATCGGTATTGCCTGAATTTGCCATAAGTGTGGATAGCATTGCGGCAATGTCGGTATTATTTTGCTGTGGCGGAGGGGGTACAGGGGAACTATTCATGAGTGCAGAAAGCAGTGCCGCAATATCCTGACTGCCATTTTCCGTGTTCTGAACGGGTGGAGCCTGCTGGGTATTGTTTGTAGCGGATGTGCCATTGCCTCCACCGATATTAATATTATTATCCAAATTGAGTCCTAAAGCGGCGGCAATGGTTTTAAGCTGCTCCATCCCCTCTTTACTTCCCAAAATTTGATTAATTGTAGAGGCAAATTCATCCATAAGGCTATTTCCCTCCAATTATCCTATTCATAAACTCCTTCGCTTGAGGCGTGCCCATAAAGCTTTCCACCGCTTTGGGGTCTTTAAGTAATTTTGCTATTATTGCTTGTTGGGCAGGTGCAAGGTTGCCTATTATTTTATCGGCATTACCCTGCGAAAGATTTTCTTTGAGTGCGTTAGGGTCAGCACCGAGCTTCTTACTTGCAAGATTTATCAGATTTTCAATTTGCTCTGGGGAGAGTTGGTTTTGATTCATAACAAAATCCTCCTAAAATAAAATTGAATTATCAAAGCATTTATGATAAAATTCTTAAGAAAGCCGAGGTGGATATATGAATATTTTAGTTATTTCGGATTTGCATGAAAATCTTTCCTCTGCATTTACGCTATTAGAAGAATACCACAATCATTTAGATATCGTTCTATTTGCGGGCGATGGTATTAGCAATCTCGAAACCGTATGTACTGCTTTTGAGAGCATTACGCTCCACGCTGTGTCGGGGAATTGCGATTTTTTCACAGGTTATCCCAAAGAGCGCCTTATAAACTGTGGGGGTAAAAAAATATTTTTAACCCATGGAGATAGTTATGGAGTAAAAGCATCTTTGGGTAGATTGCATGCAAGAGCAAAGGAAACTTCAGCGGACATATGCGTATTTGGACATACCCATATCCCATATTACAAGAAAGAGGACAATATCCTTTTTCTAAATCCTGGTTCACTTTCCGAAAACAGAGAATATAAAAATTCCACCTACTCAATTATATGTATAGAAGAGGATAATGTTTCCGTATTATTTTATGATTTTAATACTAAAAAGCAATTTTTGCCCCAAGATTATTAAAAATCATGCAAAAAAACTACAAAATAAAGCCATAGGTTTCCTCGGCAAAATCGTAGAAAACATTTAGCTCGGGTGGGTAAATTGTAAATACTGCAAACATTGCCGTCATAATGATTAAAAGCATAGTAGCTATTACGATATGCCTTCTTTTGCAACATGGATGACCCAGCGCTATTTTACAGCTTACAAAATAAGCTATAAATACAGAAATATAAAATATAGCTATATCCACCCATAGTATATGCTCTCCGATTATGCCGCTATAAGTGTAGAACATCGTGAGTATGCTCAACATTCCAAGCATTACACCCATAGCCTTTGCTGGGATAAAGCAGGGTGGAAGTTCTTTGCAAATAAAAATCTCAAACATCATAAAGGCGATATAGGGGGTAAATAGTAGCTTTAAATGCTCCCATATACTTTCATTTATAGGAGCCATAAGCCCCACTATAAAATTGTTTCCGCTCGCTTCAAAGGCATAGTGCAGCAGTGTACCTGCTATTGCTGTAAATATAAAACCAATCTTCTCAAGCCTTATAAACCCCTTCATAACGCACCCCTTTTATTATATGTGTTTTTACAATGAACTAATATCTGGCATGGGAAACTCACCCTACCTACTATATTGTCCGCAGTTTAATATATTCTACGCAGGACAATCCTTTAAATATTCACAAATTTAAAAATAGATAAAGCAAAAAGTATAAAAAATAAAACCGAAGTATGTTCTCTATGTGAGTGAACATACCTCGGTTTGTCTTTATTTATCTACTTAGCTCTTTAATATATCATTTACTACTGCAATCAAATGCACTTTTTATGTGATTAATTTTATCAATTCTTTTGCCTGTGAGATAAACTTCAATAATATCAAAGCGATAATATTTCTCTTTATCAAGTTTTAACATATAGTCATTAGCCGTGAGTATTATTTTATTCTGTTTTTTATACCCGACAGCTTCTACGGCATCAATAGCAGATCCCGTCTTTCGTGTTTTTACCTCGACGAATACAATTTCATCATTTTCACCAGCTATGATGTCTATTTCACCGTGGCAGGTGTGATAATTCCTCATAATTACAGTGTATCCGAGATTTAAAAGGTATTCTGCCGCGAAGTCTTCCCCTAATTTTCCCTTTTGCTGATTATCAGTCATTACAAATCACCACTGCTCATGAATTTTTGGCGTTTTTCTTCAAGGTTTTTTAGAAAGCTTTTGCGATGTAATGGGAGCACTCCATGGGTGAGTATTGCGATATAATGCGCCTTTGTGCCATATCCCTTATGTTTTGCAAAGAGATATTCGGGATATAGTTTGTCCATTTCATACATATAATCATCCCTTGCCACCTTTGCCAAAATTGAGGCGGCAGATATCGAGGCACTGAGTGCATCGCCACTTATTATTGCCTTTCCCTCTATGTCCATATTTTTCGGAGTAAAATTACCATCCACAATAAAATAATCAGCTTTTATAGGCAGACTTTCTATCGCTTTTTTCATAGTGTTCAGTGTGGCGTTTAGAATATTGACATTATCAATTTCGTCCGCTTCGCACCAACAAATAGAATAAGCTTTTGCCTTTTCGCATATCAGCTTAAATAGCTCTTTGCGCTTTTTTTCCGATAATTTCTTTGAATCGTCAAGCCCCTCTATCGGGTTTTCTTCATCGAGTATTACAGCGGCGGCATATACTCTGCCTGCGAGTGGGCCCCTTCCTGCTTCGTCCACACCACACACAGCATTATAACCTAAAGATTTAAGGCTTTCTTCATGAAAGTATTTGGATAAACCAGTGTTAATTTCAGCCATCTATGCCTCCGTTTTGGTGTTTTGATAGAGTTTTGGGCTTTCAAGGGTGATAGCGCCCAATCTTCCTGCACGATATTCATCGACAAATGTAATAGCGGCACGCTCCGTATTGATATGCCCACCAGACATCAGCATCGCTCTTTTTCTACCTATCTCACAGAGAAAATCATAGCTATCAAGCTCATTTACTTCATCGGCGGAGAGGGAATATCTCTCGCATATATTCTCAGCATAACGCTCCCTTAAAACTTCTATTAGTCTCACAGCCAAATGCTCTATGTCTATTACATCATCTTTAACAGCACCTGTGAATGCCAAATGCTCACCCACAGAGGCGTCTTCAAACTTCGGCCAAAGTACACCGGGCATATCAAGCAGTTCCACACCGCTCTCAAGTTTAACCCATTGCTTACCCCTTGTAACCCCTGGTCTGTCTTCTACTTTAGCTTTTCTGTTTTTAGCAAGCCTGTTTATAAATGAGGATTTGCCCACATTGGGCACTCCAACTATCATCATTCTAAGCGGCATATTAATCATACCCTTTGCCGCCATGCGCTCGATTTTTTCCGCTAATATTTCTTTGACCGCAGGCACTACTTTATTTAAGCCTTTACCGCTCTTACAATCGGTAGTGATTACAGTTATCCCTTTTTTAAGAAAATGCTCCACCCATTCTTTTGTAATGCGCTCATCAGCTTCATCACATTTATTGAGTATTATCATGCGTGGTTTGTTTTCAATAAGCTTATCTATTTCGGGATTTTGTGAACTATATGGTATTCTCGCATCCAATAGCTCTATCACAATATCAACAAGTTTAAGATTTTCCTGCATGAGTCGTCGTGTTTTTGCCATATGCCCAGGAAACCACTGAACGGCTACTTTATCAATCATAATAATCCTCTTTCACCGCCGATAGCGGGTGGTATTAGTTTTTAATCCGAATTGTTTACACAATAGTTTATCACATAATTATAGATTTTTCAACTTCATCCCACATCCACTATATAATAATGGGGTAATTGGCTGCAATAGATTTTTTTATAAAGCTATTTGCAGGTTTTCTTATACTTATTTTTGTATTTCTGCTCTTTTTATAGCTGCCTCTGCTAAGCCTAAAAACATTGGATGCGGCTTATTGGGACGGCTTTTAAACTCTGGGTGATACTGAGCGGCCACAAAATAAGGATGGGAGGGTATCTCCACCGCTTCTACCAGCATCTGATCGGGTGAGGTACCGCAGATAACCATGCCATTTTCACTGATAATATCCCTATACTTATTATTAAATTCATAGCGATGGCGGTGGCGCTCGCTAATGAAGTCACTGGCATATAGCTTGTTCATCAGGGTGTTTTCCTTAAGGTTGCAAGGATATGCACCTAAACGCATAGTACCACCCTTGTCCACAATGTTTTTTTGGTCATTCATAATATGGATTATAGGGGCAGAGGTGGTAGGGTTAAACTCGGTGGAATTAGCATCTACTAAGCCACATACATGGCGAGCAAATTCCATTACTGCAATCTGCATTCCAAGGCAGATACCTAAAAATGGGATGTTGTTTTCTCGTGCGTATTTACAAGCAGTTATCTTTCCTTCGATACCTCTATTGCCAAATCCACCGGGGATGATAACACCATCCATGTTTGAAAGTAGCTGGCTAACATTATCGCTATTTACTGTTTCGCTGTCAATCCAAGAAAGATTAACCTTAACACCATGGGCAAACCCACCGTGATAAATGGACTCCATAACCGATAGATATGCATCATGCAGCTTAACATACTTCCCTACTATGGCAATGGAAATCTCACCAACAGGATTTTTAATATTATCAACCATTGCTGCCCAGTCGTTCATATCGGCATCTGCACAGTCAAGTTGTAGCTTTCTGCAAACTACCTTGTCCAAGCCGTTAGCCTGAAGCATAAGAGGGGCTTCGTATAGGGTGGGCAAGGTAAGGTTTTCTATAACAGAGTCTTTTTCAACATTACAAAACAGTGATATCTTATCCTTTATATGCTCTCCAATAGGCTCGTCCGCCCTTGCTATAATTACATCTGGGGAGATACCCATGGAGCGCAGTTCTTTAACTGAATGCTGGGTAGGTTTGCTTTTGTGTTCATTACTGCCTTTAAGATATGGCACTAAAGTCACATGGATGAATAAACAATTTCCGTTTCCCACTTCAAGGGAAACCTGACGAATTGCCTCTAAGAAAGGCTGGCTCTCAATATCACCCGTGGTACCACCGATTTCGGTGATTAGCACATCTGCCTTAGAGGCAGTGGCACCACTGTAAATAAATTCCTTTATTTCGTTGGTAATATGGGGGATAACCTGAACAGTTTCCCCTAAGTACCCACCTGTACGCTCTCGTTGCAGTACATTATAATAGGCCCTTCCGGAGGTAATATTAGCGAATTTCGTAAGATTTTCGTCAATAAACCTCTCGTAATGGCCTAAGTCTAAATCTGTTTCAGCTCCATCGTCGGTAACAAATACCTCCCCATGCTGATATGGGCTCATTGTGCCAGGATCTACATTCATGTAAGGATCTAATTTTTGTGCGGCTACCTTTAGCCCACGCTGTTTTAATAGCCTCCCCAAACTTGCGGCAGTAATGCCCTTACCAAGTCCTGATACTACGCCACCTGTTACAAAAATATACTTACACATAACCATAACTTCCTTTCAAACTCTTTCTATAAATAATTTCCACTGTATGGTCGTGGCATTAATGACGCTGTCCCATACAGTTTCTATAAATACTATTAAAAATCATAGGTTTGGATAATTTTCTGTGCTACCATTCTTTTATTTATACGCTTATCCATTGCGTGTTTTTCGATGTATTTATGAGCTTCCTGCTCACTCATGCCAAAATTGGATATTAGTATGTATTTAGCCTTGTCTATTAGCTTAATATCCTGAATTTTTTGCTCTAACTTTGTGGTTTGTGGTTGCAGTAAATTTATCTTATGATAATTAGCTTTGGCAAAGTGTATAGCAGTAGTTACCATAGCACTGCTTAGAGGTTTTGCAAGCAGCAATACCCCTGCCTGCTCCATAGTGGATAAAATAGAAGTATATACGCTTTTTTGACATAGGAGTATCACCTGCGTGCTTTTCTCACCGGAGAGCTTCTTTGCCAATGAGCTGCCATCATCACCTTGTAAGGGGCTGTTAATAATAACTATGTCATAGTGGGTATTTTTCAATAACTCCTCCCCACTGCACAAATTATTACAGCTATCTATCTGGGACAAACCTTGCTTCTCTATTAAATCCCTTAGAGTGTTTATAAAATTTTCATTTTCTGAAATAATAAGTGCTGCGGTCACAAAATCACCTCTTTGTTAAAATTTTACCACATACAATCGCTATCCACAATAGCAAATACCATAGTAGCTACCGCACCATGGAAAGATAAATATTCCCATCGGGGATTTCATCTTCCACCTTCTATTAAAAGAATATTAGTTAGAGGTGTATAGCTGTTTATATGAGCTGTTTGCATTAGGGCTTAATTTGTAGAACATACCCCCGATGATATGCACACTTTAGCTTCTATCGGTATAGTAAATTGCTCCATTATATAAAATTAGAGCTAAACACATGACTTGCATCAAAGTATTTAGATGATAAATCCTTCAACTTTCACTATAATACACTAAAGCGCTAAAATATGCAAGAAAATAAAACGTGAATTTCATTCATAAATAAAACCTCATAAAAAATCGAGCAAAATATATGCAAATCGTCAATATCGCGCAAGAATATATGTTGTAGATGGATTAACGAGAATGTCGTCGTGAAATAAAAATGTGAAATAATTGCAAAAACCATTGACAAGGTCAAATTAGTATGATAAACTTTTGGCAGATAACATAGCAAAGGCGCTGTGGGTGGTTACACCCGTGGTGCCTATTTTTTTATGTATTAACAATATTTTAGGTGCATACTGTAGAGAGGACAGCTACAGTGAAGAAGGGATGGTTATTATTATGAAGAATCTGCCAGCTATTTTTGGAACAAAGGTATTTAACGAAACAGTTATGAAGGATCGTCTCCCCAAGGAGGCCTACAAAGCCTTAATGAAAACTATTCATGAGGGTGCTTCTTTGGAGCTATCAGTTGCTAATGTAGTTTCTAACGCTATGAAGGACTGGGCTACGGATTTAGGGGCAACCCATTTTACCCATTGGTTCCAGCCAATGACGGGTATTACAGCGGAGAAGCATGACAGCTTTATCTCCCCCGTGGGTAATGGCAAGGTTATTATGGAGTTTTCCGGCAAAGAGCTTGTTAAGGGTGAGCCCGATGCATCTTCTTTCCCATCCGGTGGACTAAGAGCTACCTTTGAAGCTCGTGGTTACACTGTATGGGATGCTACCTCCTACGCCTTTGTTAAAGATGGCACTTTATACATCCCAACAGCATTTTGTTCCTACAGTGGTGAGGTACTGGATAAGAAAACCCCTCTGCTAAAATCCATGGAGGTTATTAATGAGCAGGCGATGCGCATTCTAAAGCTTTTTGGAAACACCTCTGCAAAGCGTGTAAGCACCACAGCGGGTGTGGAGCAAGAATACTTCCTAATTGATAAAGATGTTTACCTTAAGCGTCCCGACTTAGTTAACTGTGGCAGAACCCTAATTGGTTCCCGTCCTGCAAAGGGACAGGAGTTAGAAGACCACTACTTTGGCTCTATTAAAGAGCGTGTATCTGCATTTATGAATGAGCTGGATGAAGAGCTGTGGAAGCTTGGTATACTCTCCAAAACAAAGCATAACGAGGTTGCACCTGCACAGCACGAAATCGCACCAATATTTACAACAGCAAATATTGCTACCGACCACAATCAGCTGATTATGGATCTGGCTAAGGCTATTGCTAATAAGCATAACATGGCATGTCTAATGCATGAGAAGCCTTTTGCTGGGGTAAATGGTAGTGGTAAGCACAACAACTGGTCAATGTGTACAGACACAGGACTAAACCTACTTGAGCCTGGGGACACACCATCTGAAAATGCTCAGTTTATCTTAGTGTTAGCAGCTATTATTAAGGCTGTTGATATATATCAGGATTTACTTAGAGTAACAGTTGCCAGTGCGGGTAATGACCACCGTTTAGGAGCTAACGAGGCCCCTCCTGCCATTGTTTCCATCTTCTTAGGTGATGAGCTTTCCGCTATTATGAAAGCTATTGAATCGGGGGATGCTTACACCGACATCGGCAATGTACATATGGAGCTTGGCGCTACTGTACTGCCTAAATTCCCTAAGGATAATACCGATAGAAACCGCACTTCCCCATTTGCCTTTACAGGTAATAAGTTTGAGTTTAGAATGGTTGGGTCTACATTCTCTGTAGCTGGCCCAAACTTTGTTCTTAACACAGCAGTAGGTGAGATATTATCTCAGTTTGCCGATAGACTGGAAAAAGCCACGGACTTTAACAAGGAGCTACAGAAAGTAGCTCGGGAAACACTTAAGGAACACGGCAGAATTATCTTTAATGGAAATAACTACTCTGATGAGTGGGTTGTAGAGGCAGAAAAAAGAGGACTCTTAAATCTAAGAACCACAGTGGATGCACTGCCCACCTTTATTCTACCAAAGAATGAGGAGCTATTCTCTAAACATGGTATCTTTACTAAAGCAGAGCTACACTCACGTTATGAAATCATATTGGAAGGCTACTGTAAAACCATTAATATTGAAGCACTGACTATGATTGACATGGTTAAGAAGATTGTACTTCCAGCAGTAATCGGCTATCAGAAAGAAATTGCCGATGCAATGATTGCTAAGGATAGCTGTGGTATTAATGTAGAAACAGAAAGAGCAATTCTTGAGAATGTATCAGGCCTATCGGCAACTATGTATGAGAGAATTAACATGCTTGAAGCGGTTGTAGTAGATGCGGTTTCCTGTGAAGATGATATTCTAAAGTTGGCTAAGTATTCAAGGGATAACATCTTCTCGGCAATGACAAAGCTAAGACTGGTTACCGATGAATTAGAAATGACTATTGCTGCTAAGAACTGGCCACTGCCTACCTACGAGCAGCTACTATATAGTGTAAACTAAAGATTACATCACGCTTAAAATAAAAAGCAGCGGTTAAGCCGCTGCTTTTTACTGGTTTTGATGGATTCGCGAGCCGCGGTCTAAAAACAGTCCACCGGACTGTTTTTTAAACGACCTGTTCGAATCCAAGCCCAAATGAAAAAAACAGCCTCCTCTGAAGAGGAAGCTGTTTTTTTGGTTGGGCTAGATGGATTCGAACCATCGGAATGACGGAGTCAAAGTCCGTTGCCTTACCGCTTGGCTATAGCCCAATAAATCTAAAAAAAGCCGTGAAGGCTTTTTATATGGGGTGGATAATGAGATTCGAACTCACGGCCTCCAGAGCCACAATCTGGCGCTCTAACCAACTGAGCTATACCCACCATATGGCGCGCCAGAAGAGACTCGAACTCCTGACCTACTGCTTAGAAGGCAGTTGCTCTATCCTGCTGAGCTACTGGCGCATATGGAGCGGGTGATGGGAATCGAACCCACGCGACCAGCTTGGAAGGCTGGGATTCTACCATTGAACTACACCCGCATATTAAATGTTGCATGGATGAAATTATTTATATTTCACTTGCGACGGATTATATTTTATCAAATTTATATTTAAATGTCAATAGCAAATACAATAAAAAATCTAATAAAATTAAATATATATTTAACCTGAAATTTTATCTTGACACAATCAACACATCATGATATAATAGCTAAGCAGTCAAAAAATTATATACCGCGGGGTGGAGCAGTTCGGTAGCTCGTCGGGCTCATAACCCGAAGGTCGTCGGTTCAAATCCGGCCCCCGCAACCAAAGAAAACAGCTTGAACAGTGAGTTCAAGCTGTTTTTTGTTTTGTGGCGATATTTTGGTTGACCCATTTTTTGACCCATACGGGGATGGTAGGATATCATAAGTGATGAAAGTGTTCGTGAAAAACTTACAGATGCTTAAAGAAAAGGTTTGAAATAAGCTGAGATTTCGATTATAATTATCTTAGCGGTGTTAGTCGCACTTTCAATTTCAGGCAATTGTAACAGGTACAAAGATATCTGCGGAAGTTGTGGGTGCTGATAAAGATCATGGCACACTTGAAAATGGAAAGAAAGCTAATTTCTTAGTGCTTAGTC
>CAYJIJ010000048.1:0-18275 GCA_964370185.1 uncultured Oscillospiraceae bacterium | reverse complement strand
AATGAAGAGGGTTTTAGGGAGAACATTCGAGAGTTCTCCCTAATCGTTCTTTGCCTACTTTCTGTCGACACAGAAAGTAGAGTGGGGGATTACCTCTATTTATAGCTTTTTGCTATCATTGTAGGGGGCAAAGCCCCTTGCTCCTATTTTAGATTTTTGTATAAATATGTTCGGATTATAGGTCTCACTCTTGGGTGGCAATACCCGAACACACACAGCCGCAAAAGCATCTTCTTGGCATTTTTTAGCCCTCGCTCCTCGCCTTACACGAGTAAGGCTTCGTCACTTAGACGAAAAACTGCTTAAAAATCTACTCTTGTCGGTGGGGAGCAGTTTTAGTGAAAACTATTCCAATAAAACCTGTGCGGGTGCGAGTATTGCCACCCTTAGGTGACAAACTAATCATAATTACACTCTTATATATATGGAGGATTTTTAATGAATAAATATTTTTTAGCCACTTTTATAGTGCTTTCTTTAACGATATTTTCAGCTTGCAGTGAAAGGGAGTGGGGAGAAGAGGACTCCTCATCTTCTAATGAACAAAGCGAAGTGCAATCGAGCTCGCATGAAAGTGTGGAGCAAAGCGAGGAGACAGAACCAGAGGAGGAAATAAACGCTCCAACCTTAAGCCTTCCCCTACCGCCCGATTTAACCGCAGATGTTGATGCGCTAATGGCGCTTGACACAGAGCAAGTCCCATGGGGGCCGGGGACACATATGGACGAAGAGAACAGGCCCATAGCTTGCGTATCACTTCAAGAAGAATATGGCGAATACGATGCATACTTTATCGCACCTGATGAAAAAACAATCTATTTAACATTCGATAACGGCTATGAAAATGGCTATACCGACGATATTCTCGACACACTAAAAGACAGGGGAGCAACAGCCACTTTTTTCATTACACTTCCCTATGCAAAAAGTGAAACCGAGCTTGTGAGCAGAATGATTGAGGAGGGGCATGTAGTGGCAAACCACAGTGCCGATCACCCTAATTTCACCACAATTTCACCTGAAGAAGCTATCGCTGACATTGCAGAAATGCACAATTTCGTAAAGGAAGAATACGACTATGAAATGTATCTCTTCCGCTATCCAGAGGGAGCGTTTAGCGAGCAAACCGCTGTGCTTTTAAAGGATTTAGGCTATACTTCGGTGTTTTGGAGCTTTGCCTATGCCGACTGGGATGTAAATAATCAGCCCGATTATGCCACAGCATATGATAAGATAACAGATAATCTCCACAACGGTGCAATATACCTGCTACATGCAGTGTCGGAAACCAATGCGCAAGTATTGGGCGAGGTTTTAGATTATGCTACCGACTTAGGCTACACATTTGGAAACGGCCATGAATTATTAGCTTAATCAAGAAATGTAAACAAGGGCGAGAAAATTTCCCCCTAAACAATCCATTCAAAAATAAATTTACTTTTACAGCTTCACCACAGTTTTATCAGTGGTGAAGCTGTAAATTATGCGCCGTGATTGAGCATTAATTAATAGCTTCTCTAATTGACTATTTCATAGTTTTGTGCTATTATTTTGTGGGAAATAGCTGTGAATTTTCAGCCATTAATAAAACCCACTTTAATATATGTTTCACCCTCTGCTTGGGGGTAAAAACATAAAGAATTATAGAGTACAAATTGCTACTTACTATAAACGAAATCTAAATTTATTGTTTTAATTATATATAGCGAATTTTAGACATGGAGGGCGACGAATTGAATAATATTACTAAAATTAAAGCCACTCTATTGGGCACACCTACAATTTACCTTGATGGCGAGCCCATTAGCTTTTCTCACAACCATGTTGATGCACTGATTTACTACATACTCACTGTAAAGAAAGACAATCGTCTAAATATTGCAGATATGATGTGGGGAGATAAGTACGACGACGAAAAGGCTAATAATAATTTTAGAAATACACTCTATCTCTTAAGAAAAGCGCTCGGTAAGGATATTATAAAAAAAACTGGCAGAAGTATTGTTTCGCTCAGTGATGAGGTTCATATAAGCATAGATATAGATGAATTTAAAGAAGACTTATCGGCACTTGCAGAGCACGACAGCATAGTTTATCTAAAAGGCTTTTATCTAAAAGGCAACACGCTTTTTAACAGCTTTGTAACACTTCGAAGGACTGAAATAGAGAGAGAAATATTTAATAAAATAAGCAAAGAATATGAAAAGCAAGATGCAAATTTAATTCTTTGCGACAAGCTCTGTGGCATGCTCATAACAGCCGACCCATTTTGTGAAGACTATTATCAGATGATGATGAAAATTTATGCGAGGCAAAATAAGTTTAGTGAGGCAGAGTTTTTATATAAGAGCCTCATTGCCACACTTGAAGAAGAGCTTGACACCACACCGAATGAAAGCACGACTTCGCTTATGTCAAGCCTTAGACAAAATCACTCCCTGCAATTTGTTTCAAACACAGCTCAGAAACATTTTAATGATTCCCCAGTAAAGATAAATAATGAAAATGAGCGTGTGGTTTTAGATATCATGGCTTTAATGCATGGACAGGTGCAGTTTTCGATTTTGCTCAAATTTATGAAAATGGACGAAGATGAGCTTGTAAGAATTATAGAGAGTTTTCTTTTAGAAGAGTATATAGTGGAAAAACCTTTAAATGATTTACTGTTTTATAGTTTTACCGACCCTGAGCTCAGGGATAAAATCATTGAAAGCATGAGCCTCACCAAGCGAAAGAGCCTGCATAGACGCCTTGCGGCTTTTTATGAAGCAGAATTTAATGAGAGTAAGCAAGAAAAATTCCTGCCAAAACTCGCCTATCACTACTTAAAATGTGGCGACAGAGATAAATTCTATCATTTTTTGATGAGATATCTATACCAATATATAAGCATCTCATTCGACTTTTTCCCAAATCTCAATAATTATGATGTGACATATGATATAAACACCTATGTCTATAATAAAGAGCAATTAGAGCATCTTTTTGCCCTTGTAAATGACCATATGCAGGCATATGTAAGCGATGTGGATAAATCGAGTTACAACAAAAACGCCATACGCCTCTTTGCACATATGCTCTCGCAATACTATGTAAAAGCGCCTGATTATAACCGTGCCGAGAGATATATAAAGCTAATGATACAGCTATCCTCGGAAATTACCGATGAGGATGACAGACTAAGCTATATACTCGAAGCTTATAAACAGCAAGCATATGTATATTTAAATCTCTATAAACCCCACCCGATGATTGCACAATGTGATAAAGCACTTGAACTTTGCAAAGAGATAAAGCCAACCTTAGAAGGCTTTTGGACAAGGCTAAAGGGCATGGCTTATATGCTCCTTGGCAAGTATGAGCAGGCAAATGATATGTTTTTGCAGTCGATAGTCATGCATGAAAGTGAAAATACCGATGCGAGATTTGAGATAAACACTTCCACCTCGCTCTCTTGGCTTGGAGAAATTGCAAGGCTGAGATGCGATTACAATCTCGCCATTTCCTACTATCACAAGGCACTTAATTTCACCGCTTCGGTGCACAATGTAATAGGCAAGGCGTTTTTATACCTCGGCATGGGGCAGTGCCTGCTCGATAGTGGCGATATTTCCCATGCAAAGAGATATTTAAAATCGGCAGTGGATAATTTTGAGATGCTGCACGTCAAATGGAAATCTTCGGTGGCATACACATATTATGCGAGAATTTTAGTGAGGGATTATCTTTTTGAAGAGGCGGCGAGATTTGTAAAAAAAGCGATGGTAAACTCCGCGATGCTACAAAGTCCGCTTGAAAATTGCCTCTGCGCCAAAATGATAGCCGATATAAAAAACAATCACAATGAAAAATACAATAAATTCAGGGATTTGGTCTTAACCTCACTAAATGAAGAAGATAACTACGAAGAAATCTATGCAGAAAACTTTAAAAAAATCCGCTCAAAATACGAAAAAGACTATCTGAAAAATTTCAAATTCTATCTTTCTTAAGAAAGTCGCCATTTATTTGATGTTTTTTTGACAGAAATAATGCGGAGCGGTGATAGAATATGAATAAGGATTTGTATTAGTTATTAGCGCAATGCTTTATCTACCACATAAAATAGCAGCAAATATTTGTGGGAGGGTTTTATGCCCTCCCACAAATTAATGAAAATTAACAAACATAAATTTATTAAACGATTGGAGAAATTAACATGCAAAAAGTATTACTTACAGGCAACACTCTCACGCTCGAAGAATTTTACAGCGTAGTTTACGACTGTGCAGAAGTCGAACTTGACACCACCTCCCTCAAGAGAGCGGAAAAAGCTAATGCGGTACTAAATAGATACGCAGAAGAGGGAATAGCTGTTTACGGCACAAACAGAGGCGTGGGCTGGAATAAGGACAGAGCGGTTTACAATGAGCGCTTTGCCGCATACAACCAAAATCTACTCCGCTCACATTCACTCGCTGTTGACCCACTTAGCAGTGAAGAAGAAGTGCGTGGTATGATGCTTGTAAGACTTAATATGGCACTGTATGGATGTACTGGACTCAGCATGGATGTAATAAATATGTACAAGGAATTTCTAAATCGCAAAATTCACCCAATTGTGCCTTCGAGGGGCTCGGTAGGTGAGGCGGACCTTGCAGTAAATGCGATGATAGGGATGTCCATGATAGGCGAAAATGATGTTGTATTCAAAGGCGAAATTAGGGACAGCGCCGAGGTTATAAAAGAAGAAAATCTTCCAAAGATAGTGCTTGGCCCCAAAGACGGACTTGGAATAGTTTCCTCAAATACTCAGTGTTTCGCACGTGCGGCAATGCTTATAAAAGAAGTTAAAGACCTAATTAAAATAAACAATGTAATTTACAGCTTAGGGCTCGAAGGCTTAAACGGCCAGCTTCAACAGCTTCACGAAGGTGTGGCGAATGCAAAAGGCTTCAATGAGCAAAACATCTGCTCAAAAGAGTGCATGGAGCTTCTTTCCGGCAGTTTCCTTTTCGATGACGACAAAGGCAAGGCACTGCAAGACCCACTTAGCTTTAGAGGCACAACTATAATAAACGGTGCGGCGCTTGAAGCGGTGCATCTACTTGAAAAGAACCTGCTTTCACAGCTCAATCACTCCGACGATAACCCTTGCATACTCGTAGACGAAGATTTAGTGCTTGTAAGCAGTAACTACGAGCCGATTGATGTAGTGCTAAAAGTAGAAATGCTAAACATTGCACTGAGCCACATTTCTAAAAACTCCTGCCACCGCACATTAAAACTCGCAGACCCATCATTCACAGGGCTTGAGAGATTTTTATCCCCCGATGGCGGTAAGACAGTTATAGGATATTCCACAATTCAAAAAACTTTCGCTTCACTCGATGCTGAAAACCGCTCACTGTCAAACCCATCTTCTGCCGACTACATGGCACTTTCAGGATATATAGAAGACCATTCTACAAACAGCGTGGTAGTTTTAGATAAATCCTTTAAGCTTGTGGACAATATCAGATACATACTCGGTATAGAGCTAATGCATGCCGCACAGGCAGTTGACCTCAGAAAAAATTACAAGCTCGGCAAAGGCACTAAAGTGGCATTTGATATGACAAGGGAGATTATTCCATTCTTAAGTGAAGACAGAAAATTATCCGTCGATATTAAAAACGCATACGAAATAATTAAATCAAATAAGTTTTTAAAAGCTTTTGAAGTGTAAGGGTAATTTAATAAAAATATAAGCGAGGTTTGTTATGAATATTAGTATTAACATAAATGAAATAGATTACATCTTTGATATTTCCCCAAAAGAAACACTGCTTGATGTAATCAGGGATAGAGCTGGGCTTAAAGGCACTAAAAAAGGCTGTGACGGCGGTCACTGCGGTGCTTGCACCGTTATTATGGATGGTGAAACAGTAAACTCTTGTTGCCTTTTAGCTTTTCAGGCGAATGGCAAAAAAGTAGTAACAATAGAGCACCTCTCAAAAGACGGCGAACCCCATCCAATACAGCTCGCATTTGTAGAGCAAAATGCAGTTCAGTGCGGCTTTTGCATACCGGGCATGGTGCTTTCCACCAAGGCGCTTTTGGATAAAAACTCAGCCCCAAGCAATGCCGAAATAAAAGAGGCACTCGCTGGAAATCTCTGCAGATGCACAGGCTATGAAAAGATAGAAAATGCTGTCCGTGCGGCGGCTAAAGCGGGGGTGAAATAGAGTGGAAAATAATTTTAAAGTAGTAAAAAAATCTCCACCGAGGCATGAAGCACTCAGCAAGGCAATGGGAACTGCGCTCTACACCGACGATATGAAATTTGATAACCTTGCATACGGCTTAGTGGTGCGCTCACCACATGCCCATGCAAAGGTAATTTCCATGGATAAAGCAGCCGCAATGGCGGTGCAGGGAGTTATAGGGGTAATCAGTGCAGAAGATGTGACCGACAGGCTTTTCAACTGCTCGGGAAACCCACCCTCACCCTCACTTGCACACGATGAAGTAATACTAACAAATCACCCAAAATGTCTGGGCGATAGAGTGGCGGCGGTAGTGGCAGAAAGCTATGAAGCATGTGTGCTTGCTTCCCGTGCCCTAAATGTGCAGTATGAGGTGTTAAAGCCTAATTTTAGCATAAAAGATGCACTGAAAGAAGAGGCATATGAACTGCAACCCAATACCACACAGGAGAAAAACATGTTTAAAAACATGGTGTTCTCCGAGGGTGATGTGCAGGAAGGCTTAAACAATGCAGAACATGTATTTGAAGGAAGTTTTACCACAAGAGCACAGGCACATGTGGCACTTGAGCCAACAATCTGCGTATGTGATTATACTGCGGATGGCAGAGTGACAATTCACTCAAATTCCCAAACCCTATATCAGGAGCGCAGAATTTTAGCGGAAGTTTTAGATATGAATGAAACCGACATAAGAATTATAAAGCCTGCAATGGGCTCGGGATTTGGAGCAAGGCAACAGCTTCACAATCAACACGTGGGTATAATTTTATCAAAACTTGCAAAGCGTCCTGTGAAAATTTTACACACCCGTGAAGAAGAGATGTATGCCACCGCCACAAGGCACGAAACCGAAAGTAATTACAAATTCGGTTTGGATAAAGATGGCATGATTAAGACATTCAAAGGTGAAAACTTTCTAAACGGTGGCCCATACACCACACATAGTATATTTGTTTCAGCGGCGGCAGGACGAAAATTCCAATACCATGCTGATAACTACCTATACGAGGGTAAAAGTATAGTGACAAACTCCCCAACAGGTGGAGCATTTAGAGGCTATGGCAATATACAGTTTAGCTTTGGTAGAGAAGTGATGATGAGCCGTATCGCTAAGGCATTCGGGGAAGACCCAGTGCAGTTCAGGCTTAAAAATCATCTCAAAGTGGGCGATAGATTTCCAAGTGCCGATTACAGCTTGGACAGTTGCGAAATAGAAGCCTGTGTAAAGCGTGCGGACGAAATAAAAGAAAAAATAGACAATGAAAACCCACTTGTAAATAACGATAGAATTTCCGAAGCATGGGGTCATGCATTTGCCTGCCACTCTTCTGGGCCATCTAATAAGGACGGCATGAGCTCGGCTATTATAATGGTAAATACCGATGGCAGTGCTAATCTGCTCATCGGCTCGGCTGATATAGGGCAGGGCAGTGAGACAGTAATGAAGCAGATTACCGCTGAAAAATTAGGGCTTAGCTATGAAAAGGTAAATGTAAGGGCGGCGGATACCGACACCACCCCGTACGACACAGGCACATTTGCAAGCGGCCAGACATATGTCTGCGGAAATGCTGTTTCCCTTGCGTGTGACGATGTGATAGTAAAGCTTAAAGCGGCTATAATTCACTACTTCGACCTACCTGAAAATAGCGTGGAGTACGATAATGGCATATTTAGCTATACGCATGAGGGTGAAAAGGTAGAAAAGCATTTCTCCGAAGCAGTAAAAACCGTATACTTTGGCATGCGTGGCTCGGTAATAATCGGAAGCGCAAGCTACAAGGCTAAGAGCAGTCCTCCGCCATTTGCAGTGTGTTATGCAAAGGTAAGGCACGATAAAATGCTAAACTCCATCAGCATCACAGATGTTATACAGGTTGTAGATGTGGGTACGGCTATAAACCCCGAAGCGGTAAGAGGACAGGTTGAGGGAGGCATTGCACAGGGCATAGGCTATGCGATGTTTGAAGACCTTGAGATAGATAAAATCTCAAAACGTACCTTCACCACCGACTTACTCCACTACAAAGCGCCACTATCGGTGGATATGCCCAATGTTTATGCAGACATAGTGGATGGTTATGAGCCAAGCGGCCCACTCGGTGCGAAGAGTGTTGGTGAGCTTACAATTATAGCAGTGGCACCAGCCATTGTTAATGCGATAGAAGTGGCAACGGAGAAAGTTATAGACCATATACCGGTAAGTAATCTGTTTATGCCAAAATCGCAGGGGAGGCAGAACATATGATAAGAGATTTTAGTTATATATCAGTAGAAAATACCGAAGAAGCTGTAAAGCATATCGGTAAAAGCTATATCGCAGGGGGCACTGATTTAGTTCCACTGCTAAAATATGAAGTGAGGGACTTCGAGGAAATAGTTGATATCTCAAAGCTTAGCGAGCTCAAATACCGAAAAGGCGATGAAAACTCGGTGCTAATAGGTGCGACTGAAACACTTACAAACATAGAAAACTGCGAGGGGATTAATAAGCATTTTCCTGCACTTGCATTTTCTGCTAAATGCGTGGCTTCACCCCAGATTAGGAATGTTGCAACAATTGGCGGCAATATCATGCAGGACAGACGCTGTATTTATTTTAATCAGAGCTGTGAATGGCGTGTGTCAATAGCAAAATGCTTTAAAACAGGTGGCGAAGTTTGCCATCAAGCGCCAAAATCACCCACATGCAGGGCGCTTTACTACTCCGATGTGGCAACAGCACTCTATGCCTATAATGCGTCAGTTAAAGTGGCGGATAAAGACGGCGAGCGCATTATTCAGATAAATGAGCTTTTAGAGCGTCATGGTGAGATAAACGGCACAACTGAGAGTGATAATCTATTTGTAAAAGAGTTCATCATTTCAAAAAATACCCTTTGGAGCAAGTTTATAAAGCTCAGCGTAAGGGATAGTATTGACTTCCCAACATTCAATGCGGCAGTGAATATATACAGCGAAAACGGGCAGAAAAAGATAAACATTGCCTGCGGTGCGGTAAATATGCATCCAATAATGCTAAAAGAAACCTCAAAGCTTTTAAATGATAATGCAGGTAATATTGACGCAGTACTTGAAGAAGCGAAAGCATTAGCGGTAAAAGAAATACAAAAAAACACCATGGGTCTTCGTGAAGAAGTGATTACCCCAAAGGTGAAAAAGAATACTTATAATGCGATAGTAGAGCTTATAGAAGAAGCTGTAAAAGAGATATAAATAACTTAGTCCCCCTCCGCCACAAGCGGAGGGGGATTAAAGGTTTTAAGCTTTGATAATTTTTTTATATTTTACCACAACATAGCTAAACAAGTCCCACAAATAGCTGTACCAAAATCACAGTAACTATACCGCTTATGGCTATTGAAAGACTGCTCATAGCACCCTCAATTTCGCCTATCTCCATCGCTTTTGCAGTGCCCATTGCATGGCTTGCAGAGCCTATGGCAATCCCCTTTGCTATGGGGCTTTTTATGCGAAATAGCTTAAGTGCAGACACTGCAATTAAATTGCCAAATATCCCTGTAAGAATAATAACAGCAACGGTAATATCGCCAATTCCCCCAATCTCTTCGCTTAAGGGGAGCCCTATTGCAGTAGTTATCGACTTTGGAAGCAGTGTAAAGTACTGTGCATCCGAAAGCGAGAGCAAAACAGAGAGTATATATGTGGTGAAACAGCTTGTGAGCACACCCGATACAATGCCTGCCATTATCGCCATAAAGTTTTTCTTTAGCACTTCAAGTTGCCTGTAAAGTGGTAATGCAAGGCAGATTGTGGTGGGGGTGAGAAAATAGCTTACATGTGAAGCGGTGGCATTATATGTTTTGTAATCAATATCAAATACTAATAGCAGTGATATTACAATTACTATTGCGATAATTATCGGATTGAAAATCTCTTTTCCAGTTTTTTGCCTAATCATAAAACCAATTAAATAGGCGGCAAGTGATATGGCAGTGCCAAAATACACCGAGGTTGTAATAATCTCCATCATGACTCCTCCTTTTTCACCAAAAGCTGTGTGAGGTGTCCACTTACAAACATTACAATAAGTGTAATGGGAAATATACTTATCACAATTGCAAGAAACATCGAGCGGATATTATCAAAATTATTCATAATACCAACCCCCGATGGAATGAACATAACCCCCATAATACTTATGAGAAAGGCACTGGTCTCGGATATATGCTCAGGCTTTATGATCTTTGCACAGAGCAGTAAAAACAAAATTATCATACCATATATTCCGGCAGGGATGGGGAGGGGTATGAAGAATTTTAGTAGTTCAGAAATGAAGGTGATAAAAAGGATGATGCCAAGTTGTGTTAGATATTTCATACCTGCATTTTTTTTCATCCTAATAACCCTCCATTTGCAATGCATTTATCATATCTTAGCAAGCATTTCGGAAACTGTGGGCATATCCATAATATTACTTGCATAATGGGCTTCTTTTACTGTCAAATCAGGATTTACAAAGAAGAAAGCAGGGAGCTGTTCTTCTATTCCCTCATAATCGCCATGCTCAAATCCTGCTTCCGTAGCGGCGGCAACCTTAGCTTTAAACTCTGTCATTGTATCGCCTATAAGCGCTGCCATATCTGTGGCAGGATTAATTTCAAGCGCCTTGTATATCTGCAAAGTGTCATCACAAATTAGCTCAAAAGGAAGGGTGTTTCCCTTTAAGTCTCTAAGCACTGTCGAAACTGGGGATTGCATTAAAACAACAACATTTACCCCTTTATCTGTAAACTCAGCATATTTTTGTGATAATAGATGAACATCATAAATGCAAACTGTGCACCCGATATAACGAAGCACCATAAACATTGTTGGCTTACCACCCACAAGCTCCTCTATGGATGTACCGCTTTTTGTGGCGGTGTTTACTGTGAAATTGGGCATTTTATCGTCCTTCAATAATCTTGGCATACTTGCACTCTCCTTTAATATTATATTGTTAAATTTAAAGCAGTACTTAAAATTTACTATCTCTTTTACAGTATTGTAAGTGAGAAAAGATAAATGGAAAAACCTACTTCAATATACATTTTATAACAATGAAATAATAATTTCAAGTGCAATTTGACTAAGTGCGCAATTATTCTTCCTTAAAGTAAAACATCACTCCCAGTAAAACAATCGGTGCTATAAGCATACCACCAACTCCAAAAAAGCGAAGCCCAAAAAACATCGAAACAGTTGTCGCAAGTGGGTCAAGGCCTATCTGGTCGCCTATAATTTTAGGCTCTGCAATATTTCTCACAAAGGATATTATCGCAAATAGTATCAGTATTCCCCAACCTAAAAAGCTCTCGCCTATTAAAATAGCGCCAATCCCCCAAGGGAGAAGCACTAAACCACTACCTATTACAGGAAGCAGGTCGAGAAGTGATATTAAAAAAGAGAGCGCAAAAAAATTATCTATTCCAAGAAGCCAAAGCCCGAAAAGAAGCTCGCCAAATGTTATAAACATAATTATTATATAACCACGCATAGTTGCAAAAAGTGTATTTTTTAAAAAATCAGCAAGCCTTACCAAGGAATAGTGATTACTCTGAGGTATTGCTACCTTTAAAATATCCTTTACACCATCATAGTTTCTGCTGATTAATAGCGATGATATAATGGTGAAAATTATCGTTATTACAGTGAGTGGCATATTTGAAGCGAAAGCAGTAAGAACCCCCACAATGCTCTCGGAAATACTGCTAATTAAGCTTAAGGATATATTCGTGAATATCCCCATAAACTCTTTCATGCTCTCCCCTAAGAAAGGTAAGTATTTATCAGTTACTCCACTCAAAATGCTTTTACCACTCTCTTCGGCAGTGATTATCGCTGAATTATATAAGGTGGGCAGATAATCGGCAATGGAGGCAAATTGTGCCACCATATACATCAAAAAAATCCATATCACCGCACCGCCAACAGCATAAAATCCGATGACGGTCAAAACCGACGCAAGGCTCTTTGGTAAGTGCAGTTTATTATTTAAAAAGCTCACTGTCGGACGCAAAATATAGGATATGGCAAAGCCGAGGCAGAAGGGCAGAAAGCCTGGAATTAAGTATTTTACTCCTACAAATATCGCCACTACCCAAAGTGCGAAATAAAAGAAATTGATTATGAAACTAAGCTTTTTCTCCAAAAATCCACCTCCGAACCTAAGTTGTCATGCAATATAGAGCATCAAAATATTAGATATACATATTATTATGTCGCAACTAACTTTGATAAAACAAATAGTTTTTATTAAGTGAAAAATTACCAATTTGTGCCCGTGGGGGAAACACATGTGTTTCTAAATGTCAAAAAAATCCCATCACTTTAAACTCATTTTGTAGCTTTCTCCAAAATGAGTTTAATTAGCCAAAAAATGAAAAATACTATTGTTTTTTTGTGCAATAAGTGATAATATTGTTCTTAGTGAAAAACAACCGTTTTCAGGAGGTGGACTGATGGAGTCAAATAAATTTTTAATTGTCGAGTCTAAAACTTTGCCGGAAGTCTTTTTAAAAGTGCTTTATGCCAAAAAGCTTTTAGCACAGGGAAAAGCAAAAAACGCCTCTGAAGCGGCAAGGGTGGCAGGGGTGTCACGCAGTGCTTTTTATAAATATAAAGACAGTGTATATGCCTACGACAGAGAGATGGCAATACATACAATAACAATGTCAATAATACTGGAGGATGAGCCAGGGGTTCTATCAAATCTCTTGACCGAAATATACAAATTCCATGCCAATATAATAACAGTTAATCAAAATATACCAGTGGATGGCGTAGCGGCTGTTTCTATTTCGGCTAAAGTAAATACAGAGCATTTTGATGAGGAAACATTTCTTTCCTCGGTAGCACTTGTGCCCGGCGTGGTTGAAATAAAGAATATATCGGGCAGATAGATTGCCAGAGAATAAGAATTGGAGATAAGAGATGATTAAAATTGCGGTACTTGGCTATGGAGTAGTCGGCTCTGGGACTGTGGAAATTGCAGAGAGAAACTCTAAAATAATCGCCAAAAGACTTGGGGAAGAGCTCAGCGTAAAATACATACTGGACAGACGCGAATTTGAAGGCGACCCCAATAAAGATAAAATAGTTAATGATTTTCAGATAATTTTAGAGGACAAAGAAGTGAGTGTCGTGGTGGAAGCGATGGGTGGAGTAGAACCAGCGTATAGCTTTGCTAAAGCGTGTATTTTAGCAGGCAAGAGCGTGGTAACTTCCAACAAAGCAGTGGTTGCCGCACATGGAGCAGAGCTCCTTTCACTGGCACGAGAAAATAAAGTGAGTTTTCTCTTTGAGGCAAGTGTGGGTGGAGGAATCCCCGTGCTAAGACCGATGTACACCTCCTTTAAAGGCGATGTGATAACGGAAATCGCAGGAATACTAAATGGCACTACAAATTTTATCCTATCCAAAATGACTGCAGAGGGATATAGCTTTGATAAAGCTTTAAAAATGGCACAAAAGCTCGGATATGCTGAGGCAGATCCAACCGATGATGTAGAGGGATATGACGCGGCAAGGAAAATAGCAATACTTGCCTCCCTCGCATTCGGAAAACAGCTTGATTATAAAGATGTTTACACCGAGGGTGTTACAAGAGTTTCCGCAAAAGATAATCTATACGCCAAAAGTATTGGCGGCGTAATTAAACTTGTTGCAAGGGCAAAACTTCTACCAAGTGGAAAAATTTCTGCAATGGTTACACCTGCAATAGTTATGAACAACAGCCAATTTGCCACTGTTAACGATGTGTTTAACTGTGTGATGGTAAAAGGCGAAATGGTTGGAGAAGTGATATTCTACGGGCAGGGCGCAGGCAAACTTGCAACAGCTTCGGCGATAATGGCAGATGTAATAGAAGCTGTCACCCTTGGCAATAATCCCTCACTCTACTGGCAAGAGGGAAATAATGAAATGGTGGAGAGCCATAAAAGCTATGCAGTGGATGCCTGTGTGAGATTTAAAGATGCGGACACTCAGCTGATAGAGAAAGTTTTTCCAAACAGCTCAAAAGTGAATGTAGAGCATATGGACGAGGGTGAAATAGCTTACTGTGTGGGAAGTGCCACAGAAAGTGAGCTTGAAAAAGGGCTTATAAAGCTTGAAACAGAGGGTGTAAAACTCACTTCTGTTATCAGAATACTAAACTACTGAGTTTGGGGTGAAAGTTTATGATAAGAATTAAAGTTCCCGCCACCAGTGCGAATTTAGGCGCAGGGTTTGACTCTTTGGGCATGGCGGTGTCACTTTACAATTATGTCAATATGCAGGAGTGGGATGGCATAGACATAAAATCGCTCAATGGCAAAAATATACCGACGGATGAGCACAATCTCATATGCTCCACTGCAAAATATCTCTATGAAATATGTGGAAAAAGCTTTAAAGGAATAAAAATAGAACAGCAGGACAATATCCCCATGGCGAGGGGACTCGGAAGTAGTTCAGCCTGTGTGGTGGCAGGGCTAATGGGTGCAAATGCTCTTATGGGAGAGCCACTCACAAAGGATGAAATAATAAATTTAGCGGCAAAAACAGAGGGCCATCCAGACAATTCCACACCAGCAATACTCGGGGGAATGGTAGTTGCAGCTATGGACAATGGCAAGGTACATTATGTAAGGCAGAGCTTAAAGGATGATATCTGCATTGCAGCAATTATACCTTCGGCAGAGCTTAAAACCTCCAAGGCGAGAGCGTCACTGCCAAAGGATATAGCGCATAAAGATGCGGTGTTTAATCTATCTCGCTCGGCGCTTATGGCGGCATCTTTTGCCACGGGAAGATATGATAATCTTAAAGTGGCAACCGATGATAGGATACATCAGCCCTATCGAATAAAGCTAATTGATAAAGGCAGTGAAACCATTACCGCTTGCTATGAAAATGGCGCATATGCGGCATTTATAAGCGGTGCAGGCTCAACGCTCCTCTCGGTGGTAGATATGCGAAAAGTAGGATTTGAAGCGAAAATGCGTGCATATCTCAACAATATGGGTTGCAGTGATTGGGATCTTAAAATGCTCATGGTGGATAATCATGGCACAATAATTGAATATGACACAGTTTAGTATGGGCTGTTTAATTTAATACAGTCTTTATTATAAATACGGAGGTAAGAAGATGGGCTTAATAGTACAGAAATTCGGCGGAAGCTCTGTGGCGAATGCCGAAAGAATTTTTAATGTTGCAAAGATAGTTGCCGAAACATACGACAGTGGTAATAATGTCGTTGTGGTAGTGTCCGCACAGGGCGACACCACCGATGACCTACTCGAAAAGGCGGCGGAGATAAACCCAAATCCCTCAAAAAGGGAAATGGATGTACTCCTATCCACTGGGGAGCAGATATCCATATCACTGCTTTCAATGGCACTTGAGAAACTTGGGTATCCCTCAAAATCTCTCACAGGTTGGCAGGCAGGATTTAATACCGATTCAAACCACGGTATGTCGAGAATAAAAAAGATAAAAAAAGACCGCATACAAAACGAGCTAAGTAAAAATAATATTATCATCGTGGCAGGCTTTCAGGGCATTAATCGCTACGACGATATAACCACACTCGGTAGAGGTGGCTCGGACACAAGTGCGGTAGCACTTGCGGCAGCACTGAATGCTGATAAATGCCAGATATACACAGATGTTGACGGTGTGTATACCGCCGACCCAAGGAAAGTTCCCACAGCGCAGAAACTTGACGAAATTTCCTATGACGAAATGCTTGAGCTCGCCTCCCTTGGTGCGCAGGTTCTGCATAATCGCTCTGTTGAAATGGCTAAAAAATACAATATAAATCTTGAAGTACTATCGAGTTTGGAAAGAAAACCTGGTACAATTATTAAGGAGGTTGCAGGCGTGGAAAATATGATAATTAAAGGTGTGGCAAGGGATAACGATGTTGCGAGAATTTCGGTTGTGGGGCTTGCCGACCAACCCGGTGTAGCGTTTAAACTTTTCTCACTTCTTTCAAGCAAAAAAGTGAATGTTGACATTATACTCCAGTCAATCGGCAGGGGAAATACAAAGGATATAAGCTTTACAGTTTCACGCTCACACAAGCAAGTTGCTGTTGAAGCGATAGATGAGGCTAAAGAAGCACTCAGATATGAAGAATTAATCTGCGAAGAAAATATCTCCAAGCTCTCAATAGTGGGCGCAGGCATGGCAACAAATGCAGGCGTTGCTTCAAGAATGTTTGAAGCGCTTTCGGAAGCAGATGTAAACATTCAGATGATAAGCACAAGTGAAATTAAAATTTCTGTGCTAATCAATATAGACGACTCCGAAAGAGCATTAAATGCAGTGCATAATGCTTTCTATGATTAAAGATTAATTTAATTACAACAAACTTATGTATATACTGATAGCTTAATCCCTCGCTAAAAGCGGGGGACTAAGTTATTTAATGTAAAGTGATTTTTAATCTCTAAATAGTTCTCAATATTGCCACTGCAATAAATTGACTTTATCACCAATAAAATGATACAATAAAAAACAGTAGATATAATGCTTATAGCAAAGAAAGGTAGTGGGAAAATGAAAAAAATCTTTAGCTTTATTCTGTTAACTTCGCTTATCTTCTCTTTAGCGGCTTGCTCGAGCAATAATCCTGAAACTGGTAGCACTGCACAGGACGGCAAAGCAAGCGAAAGTGCATTAAGTGAAAATGCAGAAGCAGAAAAAGCAGATACCTTAAACAATACGGTGGGGGATGGTACATTTACTATTATAGAAGAATTCGACCATACTGTTTTTAAATTTGATTATCCAGATATTAAATCAATGTTTGAAACTGGCGCAGTCCTCGACATATATTTCCTTCTGCCCGGAGAAACAACCGAGGGCTATCAGCATGATATGGACGATGAAAAATATCATTCCGCAGAAGAACATATCTATTTAAGCCCAAGCGGTCAATTGCCTATTACGTATCAAGCAAAAACTGGCAGACAATATCATGACACCCAGTACCTCATAGAAGAAAACAGTGTTTCTATTATAATTGACGATTTACAGCTCGATGCATTTGACTATCCATATGTGGGTGTGCACTTCCAAAGTGAAGATGACTCACCGTTTTGGGAGGCATTTGCACCCGAAGATGTAGTGATAAAATATGATGGCAGAAGAGATTTCATTGAATTTGAAGACCTGATGTTTGCAAGATATCTTAGCGAGCGGATTGGGATACCGGAAAATGAAATCACAGTAAAGGATTTAGAGGGAATAAAAGAAATTGGCACATATGAACGAGATATGGCAGAACTTCAAGCGGTTGGGATTATATCAGCGGACGGCAAAGGGAATTTTACTACCTTAGCAGATTTAAAACATATGCCGAATATAGAAAAAATTTATCTGTCAAATCACCAAATAACTGATATTTCTGGTTTAGAGGAGCTACAGTATTTAAGAATAATAGACCTCTCTTCAAATAATATCTCGGATATTAAAGCGCTTTCAGGGGCACAAGCATTAGAAAGTGTAACGATGAATTATAATAATATTTCGGATATTTCGCCACTTGGCGACATAATCGGGCTAAAATATATCTACATGGATGGCAATAATATCACAGAAATCCCCGATTTTCCTAAACTCTCAAATCTCTATACCCTCTCCTTGGCAAATAATCAAATAACAGATGTATCACCACTAAAGCAACTTCCAATAATCGACTGGGTAGTACTTGACTATAATAATATTACCGATGTATCCCCGATGGTGGGAATGGAAACAATCAGAGAGCTATCATTAATGGGAAATCCGATAAGCGACATAAGCCCACTTGGCAGTATACCCTCACTGTGGATACTAAATGTAAAAGAAACCAATGTGACGGACTTTTCAAATATCGGGAGCACCATAGCTATACTTGAGAGGGATTAAAAATCATTTTCGCAAAGCGAAAATACATTAACTTAATCACTATAATTTAATCAATAAAAAAAGCCCCCGTGAGGGGGCCTTTTTAAATTATCTACCTGTACCTGGGTTTGGTTTTTCTGTTTCTACTTCAGGAGTAACAGT
>CAYJIJ010000047.1:10485-19041 GCA_964370185.1 uncultured Oscillospiraceae bacterium | reverse complement strand
CGAAATCACCTATATTACGAGAAATTCTATCAAGGCGATAGCAAACAACACAGCCAATCTCCTTCTTTTTAACAAGGCTCATCATCTCCCTAAATTTAGGACGGTCGAGGTGTCCACCGGAGTAACCCTCATCCTCAAATACTATGATATTTTCGGAGTTTGCATCCGATAGGTGGGTGGCGATATATGTTTTACAAAGCTCAATTTGGTTTTCTATGCTCTCGCCCTTGCCTGTGAATTTGGATTTGCGGGAGTATATAGCGATTTTGTGTGGTTGGTTAGTCATTTTCATTTCACCTCATTTTCGTTATTTAATACTATTATAACATAGCGGCTTTTCATTTCAAAGAGTGAATCAAAGAAAAAACGAAAGGAATGGTTAATGAAAAGAGGATTAAAACATAATTACAGGGTGTCCGCATATGAGGATAAAATTATCAGAAATAAGGCGGCACTTGCCAAAACATTTGTGGCAGCTTATGTGCGTAAAGCGGCACTCGATAAAGATATTATTGTCATTGATGGATTAAGGGAACTGCTCCCTAAACTTCATGCTATCGGCAATAATCTTAACCAGCAAACCGTCATTATGCGTCTGCACGATGGACAGCTCTTTCGTTATTTCAACATCTTCTCTCATACGCTTTTAGAAATACAACTTTCCCCATTCTTAATCGCACGAATCATCTTAAATGATTAAAAACAAAAACACTTGGTATCTGTCTTTCAGGTACCAAGTGTTTTTTCTATCTAATTATTAAGGCAAGTCTAAGTAGGGCTTTTACTTAAATTGATAGTGACTTCTCGGATGGGGATTTTTTGCCAGCATGATGCGGCTTAAACATTATAAGCCTTGGAGCTATAAGGTGCCGCTTATGTGGGAGGAATTGCGAAAAAGCGAGTAGAAGCAGACTTATATTAAAATTAATGTAAGAGTTAATGATTAAATTCTTAATTAATAATAAATCCTTTGTCTATCAAATATTTTTCTACTTGATTAATAAAACTATTAGTAATTTCTATTTTATCTTGGCGCATTTTTTTAGGTGTAATAAAATATGTGCATCGTTTTGGGGGCGAATCTTTGAGTTGCGAAATATATGTGTCTTCTGTTAGTAAAGATCTGGCTACAGAATAAGGCAAAATTGCCCAATCATCATTTGTGTGTAGAAAACCTACTGTAAACTGTGCCAAATTTACTCGCATTTTTGCCAAACCAGGCTTCCACCAAAAATCATGCCAACGACGGTATTCGGGACTAAAAAACTGAAAAATCTCATTATGCGCTTTAAGTTGGGAGGGATGTATCACTCTGTTTTTAGGCGTAGATTTTCCCTTTCTCACTACAACAAATTCTTCTTGGAATAATGCACGGGATTCTAATTCGGAATAGGGGGCCTCCCCATTTGTAATGCCAATATCAACAGTTTTATTCATTAATAGATCATATATTTGAAATGAGTCATGTACGCGAATTTCAATATCTACCGAAGGGTTATCCTCAAAAAGCATTAGAATGAAATCTTTAAGTACATAAGAAGCGATACTGTCGGGTAATGCAATTGATAAGCGTTGCGATGCACTATTTTGGCATAGCGTATAGGCTTCTTCCCATAAAGAAACCATTTGTTCTGCTAATGGCAAAAATCTTTCTCCGGTAGGCGTGAGTACAGCAGTAAAATACCCTTTCCCCCTAACAAGTAGTCGATTTCCAAGCTCTTCTTCAAGCATTGAAAGACGCCTGCTTAATGTGGGTTGTGAAATAAAAAGAGATTGAGAAGCTGCGCAAATATTTTTATATTTTACAATGGCTAAAAAGATTTTCAAATCTTCAACTTGCATAAAAAACTCTCCAATAATTTATATTTTATAAACAAATATTCATAATATGAATATTATATCAGCTAAATACGAATTTTACAAACATTATTTTTGTTGGTATAATTTAACTAAATTCAAACAATTGGTTAAAAAATTTAGGAGGTAATTTATATGGTAACATTAGAAACAATTAATCAAGCAAGAGAAAGGATAGCACCCTACATCCATAAAACCCCACTGCTCAACATTAAAAATTTAGAGCAATATCTCGGATGTAAAGCATATTTTAAAATGGAGTCGTTACAAAAGACAAATTCATTTAAAGTGCGTGGTGCGACTAATCGATTAATGACACTGTCAAAAGAAGATCTTGACAAAGGCATCGTGACAGCATCATCAGGAAATCATGGGAAAGCAACAGCTTACGCTGCAAAGCAACTGGGCGTAAAAGCACGAGTAGTTGTTCCGAATAATGCACCTGCTGTTAAAGTAGCTGGCATTAGATCATATGGTGCTGAAATTGTTGAAAGTATCCCTGCTGAGCGTTTTTCATTGGCGGAAAAATTAGCAAATGAAAATAACTGGAAACTCATATCGCCTTTTGATGATTATGAAGTTATGTCGGGTCAAGGTACAGCAGGATTAGAAATATTAGAACAGCTTGCAGATGTAGATACAGTTATAGTTCCAATTGGCGGCGGCGGTTTGCTTGGAGGGATTTCAGCTGCTATAAAGCTAAGCAATCCAAAAGTAAAAGTAATAGGGGTTGAACCAACTACCGTTGCAAGATATACCGAGAGCTTCAAGGCGGGTGAGCGTGTTACATTACCAGCTGATTCAAAATCTGTAGCCGATGGACTACAATCCCTATATCCAGGTGTACATAACTATCCAGTAATTCAAAAATATGTTGATGAAATTGTCACAGTAGATGAAGAATATATCTTAAAGGCATCAAAATTAATGCTAACTGAAGGCAAAATGCTTACAGAAATCTCATCTTGTGCAACACTTGCCGCTGTTATGCAAGGTAAGATAAAAGTTGACCCAGCGGAAAAAGTTGTCTTTTTTATGTCGGGCGGTAACATAGGTATGGATCAATTTAGTAAATTCGAAAATGTTGAGTTATAAAGAAAGAAGAGGTTATTTATATGCGCAAATTAATTAACTCTGAGGGATTGCAGATGGTGGCAGACTCCCTTGATAGATTAACAAATATTGATGTACCGGCTCGTGGAACTATCGGTACATTATTCGATGGAGCACGCGAATTACTAAATGGAAAGCCAATGTCTCTTGCGGCAGTTGAGCTAATGGAAAAAAATATTAAACCGGGAGACTTTGTATTTATTACCACCGGGTGGGCGGATCAGCCTATTAATGTTGCTACCAAAAGCGAAACTGACGGACCTCCCGGTGCTGCGGCATTAGCTCGTTCAATTCGTTTGACTCTTGAGGGACTACCAATAATAATTACAGATGATTATTTAGTTGAGGATATGAAAGTTATTTTAAGAAGTTGTGGCTTCCATATTAATGATCCTGATAAATTAATAAATTCACTATCAACAGAATTAGGATTTGCATGTGTTCCATCTGTTGCTGTCATAGGTATGCCAATTGATCAAAAGCAATGTGAAATAGAGTCTAAGAAACTATTAGACAAATACTCGCCTACTTGCTGCATTGCAATTGAGCGTGGTGCTATGAATAAACATGGCCGTATTCATGGGATGGGTGGATATGACTTCTCCGCAACTCAAGCAAAGATGGACTATATCTTCACCGAAGCAAAAGAGCGTGGAATTGCATCTATGGGAATAGGTGATGGTGGCAATGAGATTGGTATGGCTAATATTGAAAAGCTAATACGCGAAAAGGTTCGCAATGGTAATATGTGCAAATGCCCTTGTGCATCAGGTATCGCTCCTGATGTTGCCACCGTTGATGTTTTAATTTCAGCGACAATATCTAACTGGGGTGGATATAGCATAGCTTCACTTCTTGCACTGTCACAAGGAAATCTCAATGCTATGTGTAGTACAGAAATAGAGGAGCGTGTACTGAATGCTTGTGCTCAGGTAGAATTCCATGATTCCATAGGTTCTCGTGTTGGCCCAAGTGTTGATGGATGCGAGGCTTTAGTACACTATTCAATAATTAACCTAATTTTAAAAACAATTTCAATGGGAATTGCAAGATACCCACACGAATAATTTTCAATACTAAACTTACAAATATATTAGGAGGAATAGCAAATGACTGCTAATAAAAAATCTGTATTACAACGACTCAAAAATATGGGACCCGGTGCAATAGTTAGTGCGGCTTTAATTGGCCCCGGTACTATTACCACAAGCGGTACAGCCGGGTTTAACTTTGGATACTCATTGGCTTGGGCACTTTTGTTTAGCGTATTGGCAATGATAATAATTCAGCGTATGACAGCAAAGATTGGGATGGTCCACGGAAAAGGCTTAGCAGGAGCAATTAGGGATGTGTATATGGACAGTCCTTTGAAATGGCCCCTTTTCGGATTGATTATTTTAGCTATTTTCGTAGGTAACTGCGCATATCAAGCCAGTAATGTGGTTGGTGCAGCAACGGGAATACAAATTCTATTTGGCCCCAATCGTGCGCTATTTGCAATTATCATTTCTGGCTTAGCCCTTACACTTATTCTCAGCGGCAGTATAAAGTATATTTCCAACATTCTAACCGGTATTGTTTTTTTAATGGCTGTCCTATTTCTTTGTACAGCATTTGTTGTGCAGCCGGATTTGGGTCAAGTGTTTGCAGGTATGCTAACACCAACTATACCTGAAGGCTCACAAATTGTAACAATTGCATTGATTGGTACAACATTAACACCATATTGTATCTACCTGCATTCAGATAGTCATGCAAGTAAAAAACTTGAAAATCCTAATATTGATATTGAGGATGAATTAGTTGACAACACATACAGCTCTGTTACAAACGCAATTCTTATGCTTTGTGTTTCTGTAAGTGTTATGGTTGTAGGCCACAGCATAGCTCTCAGAGGAGAAACAGTTGCTTCTGTTTCGGATCTCGCACTGGGATTAGAACCTTTAGCAGGTGCAGGGGCTGCCTATATTTTTGCATTTGGAATTTTCTGTGCCGGAATTAGTTCTGCTACCTGTGCGCCACTTGCGGCTACTTATGTTATATGTGGAATTTTAGGCTGGTCCACTGATTTAAAAGATAAGAGATTTAGAATTATAACTACCGCTGTATTTGCTTTAGGCTGCGTTGTTGCAATCATGGGTGGTACACCTACTACAATAATTACAATTGCACAGGCAATTGGAGGTGTGGCATTACCGTTAAGTGTAGTTTTGGTTATTATTATTGCAAATAAATCTCAGATAGTGAAGAATTATGTGAATTCAAAAGTGCTCAATGCACTCTCTGCAATTGTACTAATTATTTCTTTATTTATGACATATAGAACATTTGTGGTTTATGCTCCACAAATTATGTCATGGTTTGCTTAAAGATATAAATTAATAATTAAAAGAA
This sequence comes from uncultured Oscillospiraceae bacterium, assembly GCA_964370185.1. Taxonomy (GTDB): domain Bacteria; phylum Bacillota; class Clostridia; order Oscillospirales; family Ruminococcaceae; genus CAYJEQ01. The sequence goes on along the minus strand of CAYJIJ010000047.1, from coordinate 13,677 downwards.
GTAGATAAATATATCAACAAAATTCTCTAAAAAGGAGACAATTTATGAGTAAGAACCCTATTCCACAAGGAAAATACAAGCCTGCTATTCGTCATGCTGATATTGTTTATACAGCTGGAATGACACCGAGAAAAGAAGGCGTTTTAGTGCAAACAGGCGGAGTTATTGCAGAATTATCACCGGATTTTTATACGGAATCAGTTATACAAGCAACAGAAAATGCAGTTACAGCAATCCAAAATATGCTTGAAAATGGTGAAAAGATTATTCAAATTCTTACAATGACTGTTTATGTAAATGCAGCTGAAGATTATACCTTGCATGCGAAAATTGGTGATATAGCATCAAATTATTTGCTTTCAAAGCTTGGCGAGACTGGCATTGGCGCTCGTGCTGCGGTAGGAATGGCATCTCTACCGGGGAATGCACCGGTGGAAATACAGCTGACTGCAGCAGTAGGTTAAAATAAAGCTAAACTCCTAAATATGTACATACTTAAAAGCTCACTTCTTTTATTAGATGGTGAGCTTTTAAATTACAATTTTTAAAATAGACTCACCCTCAAAACACAAATCACTGCAAACTTAACCACCACATAATACAACCTACCCACTAAATACATCTCGCCCTTGCCTGTGAATTTGGATTTGCGGGAGTATATAGCGATTTTTTGTTCTGTTTTTTCATAGGTAATCTCCCTTTGTGGCATTGCTATGTTTTTACTATTATATCATAGTGGCTGTGGGGTTAGGCGTTGTTTTTTGGGGGATGGAATAGTTTTATCAAATTGTCGTGGAGAAATAAGCACCGATTTGTTTGACATAAAGGACAAGAAGGACATCATAGGCTCTACTAATGGAGGGCGTATGATGAAAGCTATTATGTATTTTCCTAAAGGTAGGACAGAGGTTTTAGAGCTTGAAGATAGAATTGCAAAGGTTCATGCAGAGGCTGTAGTGGCTAAAGTTAACTCTTTGGAGCTGACTATTGAGGAGAAAAATGCGCTGATAGATGGGGTTTTGGATAGGGTGAGGGGGTAATCTTACTCCGATGAATATGAGCATATTTACTAAAATTATACTTTTAAGTTTTAAATTGGATTTATATGTGTTATCATAGTAATTACAATATTAATTGCGTGAAAATATATATGTACTACATAGCTATTTAATATGATGAATTTTTGAAAATGTAATATAAAGAAAGCAATGGATTATGCAGTAAAATCTTATTTATTATGGGAAACAGTCGATAATACCAAGTGTATGTAATGTATTAAATTTAACTTAATTGATGAATTTGTAAATATGGAGGATGATAGGGAGCTGCCTTTGCTACTGATGATGTGAAACATTTTTATGTTGAGTATAGGGAAAATGTTTGCTAATTATTTTGCTGAAAAATAGGCAAGTTAATTTTGCCGCAACTAATTGCAAAATTTCCACATGCTAATATTTTATATTGTGATTCTAATTTTCAGTGCATTAATGAGTTTGAAGGATATAGAGTAATATCGCCCGAAGAGCTGTTTGAAAACCATAGTAATAGCAGTGTCATTATTGCTACAACTAAATATTTTGAAGAAGTATTTAACATAGTTAAGCAAAAAATTGATATAGAAAATATATTTTCTATTACTTTTCTTCATGATGAAGATTGTTATTTCATCCCAGAAATGATGAGAGCTACCGAAAATGAAATCTTTGTTGATGGAGGAGCTTACGACGGCAAAACTTCGCTGGATTTTGTGAAGTGGGCAGAAAATAAATATAAGAAGATTTTTTTATTTGAACCCGATGAAGAAAGAATCGATGAGGTTAAAGATAATATCAAACTATTGAGAAATGCTGAACTTTTCCAGCTTGGCTTATGGAACGAAAAAGCAGAACTCGAATTTGATATTATTGAAGGTGGTAGCAGTCGAATAGTGGATGGTTCGGGTAAGGTGAAAGTTAAAGTGGATTCCATAGATAATATATGTGAAAATGAAGCGGTTACTTTTATTAAGCTTGATATTGAGGGAGCGGAGTTGCAAGCATTAAAAGGCGCTGAAAAAACGATAAGAAAGCACAAGCCCAAACTTGCCATATGCCTATATCATAAACATGAAGATATTTTTGAAATACCATTATATATTAAACAAATAGTTCCTGAATATAAGATATACATAAGGCATCACAGTGGAAGTAGGCTGGATACGGTCTTATATGCAGTGTTTTAATTATTATAAGTGATGCATTTAGGAGTTAATGATAACCATGATAATTGATAGGAATAACACAATAGAACATATAAGTGAAAATCTTACACTAGCATCCATACTTTATTGTTTTGGTGCTGGTGCCATGGGTAAGGATTTTTGCGATTTTGCAAAAGATAATGGTATAGATTTAAATCAAATTATACTTGTGGATAATAATGCTAAGAAATGGGATACAAATTTAGATATTGATGGCATCAATATTTCTATCATTTCAAAAGAAAGCATGTTAAGCAAAATAACACAATGCGATATAATAGTTATAGCTACCTTGGCTTGTAAAGAAATTTATGACGATTTAACTGCTTATGATAAACTGGCAAAGACAAAAGTGTATTTTTCACAACTGATATTTACAAATAAAATCAGTAGTGAAAAAGCCGATATAACTCTCCCAAAAGGTGAACATATTATTCCAAAGATAATACATTACTGCTGGTTTGGGAGAAATAAAATACCCGATGAACTTCAGTGTTATATTGATGGTTGGGCAAAAAAATGCCCTGACTATAAGATTATTCAGTGGAACGAAGATAATTATGACATTACAAAAAATGAATATATGCATCAAGCCTATAAGGCTAAACGGTGGGGTTTTGTCCCTGATTATGCAAGGCTTGATATTTTATATAATTATGGTGGTATTTATCTTGATACTGATGTAGAGCTGCTGAAAAGTTTGGATAGTCTATTGAAATTTAATGCCTTTTTCAGTATTAACTCTTCTTTAAAAATCAATACGGGTAATGGTTTTGGGGCTATACCAAAACACCCACTAATCAAAGAATTGATAAATTATTATGAGAATTTAGTGTTTTTAGATGAAAATGGAAAAGCTAATAATACTCCATGTATGGAGCATCAGCATGTCGTCTTTAAAGAACATGGTTTTTTACTAACTGGTAATGGACAATCCTTTAATGAATATACAG
>CAYJIJ010000047.1:0-10458 GCA_964370185.1 uncultured Oscillospiraceae bacterium | reverse complement strand
AATAAATCTGAATGCATTTACAGTGCATCATAGCAAACGAACTTGGCATGATGATAAAATGAAAAATCATGCAGCAGAGTCCATCAAGTTTTTAAAGAAATTAAGATAGGGGTTAAAATTAATGTTATCTAAACGTTGTTCAGTGATAGCCCTTTATGATGCGGATGGTGTTTTTGATGAATATGTTTTTTATCTGATTAAAGAATTAAGGACGGTATCAAAAAGAGTCATAGCCGTGGTGAATGGTGAAATTAAGCCTATGTATCATAGTGAACTAAAAAAAATATGTGATGATATTATCATTCGACCAAATTGTGGTTATGACGGTGGTGCATATAGGCATATTATTCTTAATTATTTAAACACCAATGAGCTCTCACAATATGATGAGATAGTTTTTTGTAATGATACTTTTTTCGGGCCATTCATACCATTTGCAAAAATTTTTGATAAAATGCAAAAAGCAGATTGTGATTTTTGGGGAATGTCCTATGTGGATGAATGGTTAGAAAATTTCATCCATTCGTTTTTTATGGTGTTTAGAAATTCTATAAATAAAGGCGATTTAACTGACTATTTTAATACATATAATAATTTTTCCACCTATGCCAATGTAGGTTATTATTTTGAACGCAAGATTTTCGAATATCTAACCAATAGAAACTATAAATACTCTACATTAATGGGCAAGCAAATTTATAGCATCTTTAGAGAAAGTGATAAGAATATAGAACTCGGATACCCATTTATGAAGAAAAAAGCCTTCATCAAAAGAAATTTTAAATATGAAACAATAATGTCTTCGCTAAAGCAAGTGTATTTAAATAGCGATTATGATATAAATCTAATTTTAAGTTGTATAGATAGAGCTTATGGAATAAATATATCACTTGAGGAAATAAATGAATTTCACTTAGTGAAAAACGAAACACAGCCCATGGAAAAGATGATTACTGCCAAAGAAACCTTGACTTTTATTAAAAATGTTGAGAATTTGTATATTTATGGCGTAGAGGGCTCTATTACTAAATTAATAATGGACAAGTTGCCTTTACCCAATTTAAGAGGATTTATAGTTTCTGAAGGATATAAAACAATGGAATATTATGAAGGCTTCCCTGTGTATGAAATAAACGAATTAGAGGGCGAGAGTACGACCGGTATTTTAGTAGCTTTATGGTATCAGAATAGCTTGATAGTGTGGGAGAGTTTGAAGAGATTTGATAATGTTTTGTTTCTTTGGGATGGGTTAGGATAATAAACACTAATAAAGGATGTTACGCATGAAATTAAATGTAAATATTACAATGCAAAAACTCACAGCAACAATAAAAAATGGAAATAGGATTTATTGCTATGGTGCTGGCTTAATCGGAAAAGAATTTTGTGAAAAGATGTCAAAAGAAGATGTGGATTTTACCAAGATAATATTAGTAGACAGCAACCCACAAAAAACTAATACTATCATAAATATAAGCAACACTTCTTTTAAAATAGTTGATAAGAATTTCTTGATTAATAATGTAAATGAAAATGATTATTTAGTGATTACAGTGGGTGTCGAATTTTTTAGAGATGTTTTTAAAGAACTCAATGCCTGTGAACAATTAAAAAAAATACAAGTAGGTATCAGTAGATTTATATATTTAGAGCAAATAAAGACAAATACAGAATATTGCCCGATTTGTGATAAAGATGTTCTCCTTGTGGAAGTGGATTCGTCACAGCGAGAGGGATATCTGTGCACTGAATGCCTTTCAACACCGAGACAGCGCTTATTAATCAATACGCTCAATGCCTATATAAGTGGATGGGAAAAGTTAATAATACACGAATCTTCGCCTGGGGGTGCTTCTTCTCAGTACATTAGGGAAAGGGCAGCCTGCTATAACAGCTCACAATATTTTCCAAACCATGATAGTGGCGAAATGGTAACTTACAAAAACGAAGAGATTTTATGCCAAAATATTGAGGAAATGTCATTTGAAAATAATGCTTTCGATTTATTTATAACACAGGATGTGTTTGAACATATATTAAATCCAGATGATGCCTTTAAAGACATATGCAGGGTTTTAAAAAAAGACGGAAAACATATATTTACTGTTCCAAGAGATATTAATTTAGAAAAAAGTATGCATAGAGCCAAAGAAGGCTTAAGGGGAGATATTATTCTTACTCAAGAGCCTATTTATCATAAAAACCCTGTGGATAAAGATGGTTCATTGGTGACATTTGATTATGGTAAAGATTTAGAGGATTTAATTTGCAAGGCTTCAAATATGAAAACACAGGTATATATTAATAAAGCAGAAAACCGACAGTTAGGAAATTTGCCCACAGAAGTATTTATTAGTAATAAGTAAACTTGTTTGTAGAAAGAGGCGTGATGATGAAGCCACTAATTAGTGTAATTGTTCCTGTTTGGAATGTAGAAAAATATCTCAATAAATGCATTGAGAGCATTATTAATCAGACTTACAAGCATCTTGAAATCATATTAGTTGATGATGGTTCCACGGATAATAGTGGGGATATCTGTGACGAATATGCGAAAATGGATAGTAGAATAAAAGTTGTTCACAAGGAGAATGGTGGCTTAGTGTCAGCAAGAAAAGCTGGGATTAGAGCATCATGTGGAGAATATATCGGGTTTGTAGATAGTGATGATTGGATAGAAAGTGGAATGTATCAGCATATGCTAAACTGTTTTATCCAATATGCGGTGGATTTAGTTTCGGTGGGATATTATATAGATTATAAAGATAGAATTATTCCCGAAAAGATGAGAAGATGCGGTGTGTATGAAAGAGACGGATTAAAAGATAAAAACAGTTATAAAAATATGTTTTATCTGGATGAAAGCGAAATAGGATACATCGCACAAAGCATTTGGTGCAAGCTGTTTAAGCGTGAAGTGGCCGAGAAATTTTATCTCGATATACCTAATGAAAATTATATGGAAGACAGTGCTTGTGTTTATGGGTGCATCCCATTCTTAAGCTCTATATACATATCAAATGAGCTATATTATCATTACAATCAAACAAATGAAAGCTCAATTTGCAAGAACAGCAAAAATGAAATTAATAATATTAACGATATTATGATTACTTATAATTATCTTTATGATTTGTATCAAACGCATGAAGCGAAAGAGGATTTAGTAAATCAGCTTGGCAAATTTACGCTAAAAGTTTTGCTGGGGATATTACCAAAAGATATAAACAATAGAATATTAACATATAGATTCCCAGTAGAAGAGCTGGATAGAAATTCAAATATCATAATATATGGTGCTGGAAAAGTTGGTTTTTCATATTATCATCAATTTAGAAAATGCAATGATATCAATATATTAAGTGTTGTTGATAAAGGAAAAGCAGGTACTGAATTAAGAAATATAATAATTAGTAACACAGACATCCTATCACAAAAAGAATTTGATTATATCATTATTGCCCTATTGCGCGAAGATTTAGCTAATGAGGTAATAGAAAATCTCTCCACAGAACACAACATACCCAAGGAAAAGATCATCTGGAAAAAACCGATTCATATAGTAGAGGAAATTATGATTTGAGTGAGAAAGGAGATTGAAATGCAGCCGTTAATTAGTATAGTAATACCGGTATATAACGCTGAGAAATATCTATCAAGATGTGTTGAAAGTATTATTGATCAAACCTACAAAAACTTAGAAATCATTTTAGTGGACGATGGTTCACTTGATAATAGTGGAGGAATCTGTGATGATTATGCTGAAAAGGATAATAGAATCAAGGTTATACATACAGAAAATAATGGGGCAGGACTTGCAAGAAAAATAGGAATAAAAGCTTCAGCAGGGAATTATATAGGCTTTGTTGATAGCGATGATTGGATAGATAATCATATGTATCAATATATGATGGAGCTGATGATTGAACAGGATGTTGAGTTGGTACAGACGGGATTTTGGTTATTTAGCGAAGGTGAGAAAGTTAGTCACGGAGTTGGTGAAAATAAAAAGTATTGTCAAAGTGATAGTGCAAATTATTGTGGTTATACTAATTTGTTTAACTTTTATAATGTTATCACACCTAATGTTTGTAACAAATTATTTAAACGATACACCGTGGAAAAATATTATCTAAATATTCCCGATGAAATCATATATGGTGAAGATGCTGCTTGTGTATATGCTGCTATCCCTTTTATAGATTCAGTTTATGTGTCTGATGAAATATTTTATAATTACAACCAAAATAATGATAATTCAGTTTGCAAAGGAGTTAAAACTAATATAAATTATGTTAATGATGTTATGAGATTGCACAAACATCTATCGGAAGCATATCAGTCGCATAAAGAGAAAGATATTTTAATAGAGCAACTTAGCATACATACTATGAAACTACTTGTGAGTGTTTTGCCTAAGGATATACATGATAGATTAATACATTATTATTTTCCTATTTCTGATTTAGGTAATAATACAAATGTAATCATTTATGGAGCAGGGAAAGTAGGGACTGCGTATTATCGTCAGTTTAAAAAATATAGTAATATTAATATAGTAAGCGTTGTCGATAAAGGAAAATCAGGTGATAAATTAGGAAATATGCTAATTAGTAGCGTAGATATCTTAACACAAAAAGAATTCGATTATATTATCATTGCCCTATTACAGGAAAATTTAGTTAATGAGATAATAGAAAATCTCTCTCAAGAACATAGTATACCTAAGGAAAAGATTATCTGGAAAAAACCAATCCATATTGTAGATGAAATTATAATTTGATAATAAAATCCGTGCTACCTATACAATAAACGAAAAAGAATACTTATTATAAGAAATTTTTTGGATTAATTCTATTTGTAATAGGAGAAGAATCATGAGCCAAATTAAAATTAGTATAATGTGTGCAGTATATAATCACGAAAAATATATAAGACAAGCATTAGATGGAATTTTAATGCAGAAAACAAATTTTGATTATGAAGTGATTATAAACGACGATGCCTCGACAGATGGATCGGCAAATATTATTATGGAATACCAAAAACTATATCCTGATAAAATCAAAGCTATATTAAGAGAAGAAAATTTATATAGCAAAGGTGTTTGCTGGCATACTAAACTATATAAATATTTTAGAGGAGAATATATAGCGATATGCGAAGGCGATGATTATTGGACAGACCCTATGAAATTACAGAAGCAAATTGATTTACTTGATAAGCACCCTGAATATATCGGCTGTGGGCATAATGTGCATATAGTCGATGATAATGGAGAGATACAATATAACACTCCCATGGGGGCACTACACTATGTCGACAATGATATAATAAAAGATATTAGCAATATTTATATTGAAGGAAGGTTTGTACATAGTTGTAGTTTGGTGTTTAGTAAAAAAGTGTTAGATAAGGTTGTTGCAAGTCATTTCGAACAATATAATAATATTGATATTATGGGAGATATGAAACTGGCAGCGTTGCTGTCTGTTAATGGGTTGTTCTATCAATTTGAAGATATTATGTCATGTTACAGACACATTACAACACATGGTGATAGTTGGAGCGCGAGTGTAAGTAATAAGAATATTGAATTATACAGATATAACGGCTATAATCAAATTCAAAATTTTTTAAACATTCACTATAATGTAAAAAACAATTATGCATTTCTTAAGGCACACACTACTAATTCTGCCATCCATCAATACCTGCAAAACCCATCTGCTGATAACAAATACATATTAACCCAAATACTTTTAGATTGGAGATTATAATGAAAGAATATAACAATTTGCATTTTAAAGAAACTTTGCAAAATTTAAAGACTGTTTTTAATCACTTAAATGATGATTTGTCTAAAGAGGTGTTTAAATCACGATTAGAATATAATATTACCAATGAATACAAAAGTCTACAAAACATAATCTTAACCGCAAAATTCGATTGTGATGTACATAGATCTGTTACCAATAACATTAGTGAAATACATGTAGATAATAATGAAACTATAATTTTATATGGGGCAGGACGATTTGCACATAAAGTATTGGATGAGCTTTTGAATAAGTTTCCACTTGGCAAATATATTATTTGTGACCAAAATTGGAAAAATATTGTTGCATTAAAAGGCATACAAGTGATTGACCCTAATGAGGCATTAAAAAAATATAGTAATAGTAAAGTAGTTATCGCTAATATCAATAATTGCACGGAAATTTTAGATAACCTTATCTCAATGAATATGGATATAAATATTATTTATACTGCTAATTGCATAGTATACAAAAAATTTGCTAAAGGAACAAGTGACCAATACTATCCTGAAAATATTATCACATTTGGAAAGAAAGAAATTTTTGTAGATGGTGGAGCATTTAATGGGAAAAACACCGCGGATTTTGCCCAGAGGGTTCCAAACTATGAAAAAATATTTACATTTGAGCCCACGGCTGAGATGAAGGCACATGTACAAAACAATATTTGTGGACTAAGAGATGTTGATTTTTATAGCTTAGGATTATGGGATGAAGAGGATGTGCTTGGCTTTAGTAATCAAAATGGTCCTGGGAATAGCATATCACAGGAAAGGGTAGAGAATACAATAGAAGTGAATTCCATAGATAATATTTGTGGAGATGCAGAAGTGACTTTTATCAAAATGGATATAGAAGGAGCAGAGCTAAAAGCGCTAATGGGGGCTAAAAAGACAATTACCAGATATAAGCCCAAGTTGGCTATATGTATATATCATAAACCTGAAGATATAGTTGAAATACCACTTTATATTAAAAGCTTAGTGCCAGAATATAAAATATATATGAGGCACCATTCAAACTCAATGTGGGAAACAGTTCTTTATGCTGTTATTTAGTAGCATTACCCAAATACTCTTCGATTGGAGTTTCTAATGAAAAACATATATGTAACAAAAGCACTGCTTCCGGAATATGAAGAATATTGCAAAGCAATTAAACCGCTTTGGGAGAGCCATATAATCACTAATATGGGGCACCATCATAAACTGCTTGAGCAAGAATTATTGCAGTATCTTGATGCTGAAAATCTCTCTCTTTTTTGTAATGGGCACATGGCACTGGAGCTTATATTGCAAGCATTGGAGCTAAAGGGTGAGGTAATTACAACACCCTTTACTTTTGTTTCTACCACACATGCGATTGTTAGAAATAACCTGACACCTGTATTTTGCGATGTAGAGCCTGAAACTTATACCATTGACGCCAATAAAATTGAAGCTTTAATAACTCCCAATACTACTGCAATTGTTCCTGTGCATGTTTATGGCAATGTGTGCGATGTTGAAAAAATAGATATGATTGCACGAAAGCATAAATTAAAGGTTATTTATGATGCTGCACACGCCTTTGGTGTGAAGTATAAGGACGTACCCATTGGCAATTTTGGTGATGCGTCTATGTTTAGCTTTCATGCAACAAAGGTTTTCAATTCCATAGAGGGAGGAGCAATTACCTTTTCAGACAATGAGCTAAAACAAAAGCTGCACTACCTTAAAAACTTTGGGATAAAGTCTGCTGAAGAGGTAGAAGATGTCGGTGCAAACGCTAAAATGAATGAGTTTGCTGCAATAATGGGCCTTTGCAATCTTAAGCAAGTAGACAATGCAATTAATGAAAGAAAAAGGATATTTAAAAGATATATTGAAAATTTAAAAGATGTGCCTGGAATTAAATTTTGTGACACAAACAAATCACAGACGCTAAATTATGCATATGTACCGATACAAATACTCGATACATATGGAAAATCCAGAGATTATCTGTTTGATAAACTTTCTGAAAAAGGAATTATAGCGAGAAAATACTTTTATCCCATTATAACTGAATTTGAATGCTACAAGGAAAGAGGATACATAGGAGACACCCCAATAGCAAAAGAAATTTCAAAGAGAATTTTAACATTACCGATTGAACCTACTCTTTCTAATGAGGAAGTAGATATCATATGCGACATAATAAACACAAAATAAATACTACAGCATATCTTATCTGTGCCGTAATCAAGGGGGAGATGAGAGGGCAGCATTCTATTAAGTGTTTATTATATTTTATGCCAAGGACAGTCCGCTTCGCTTCCGTCCTCTATGGCGAATTGTATCCCAATTCTGCGAATTAATGATACAATAAACACAAAATAAACACTACAGAATATCCCCTTCCCACCTCCGTGGTAGCATAAGTGAAGCAAATTATATTATAACGGCTTTACTTTTATGATATAGTTAAAGGAGTAATAAATGAAAATTCATCTTAAAAAAAGAATACTTAATGCCATATTAAGTATAGAAGAATGCCATGAATATATAGGCAAGCTTGATAATGTAGAGCATTTAACTCAGTATCTATCATTATGTCAAAGTGTAGCTATTTCGGTTGGTGAAAATTTAGAAAGCCAAGAAAATGACAGAAAAATAAGTGATGAGATTGTATCAATTCTTGAAGAGTACTGCGATGATGTTTTTGAGCTAAGTAATACTGATGAGATTAATGGCAGCAATTTTCTGCACTTACTAAATATCTGTGATCAAAAAATAGCCAGAGTTAAAGTGAAAATTTCTAATGAAATATCAGAAGAAAAGTCGGTAGTAGTATTTCTACCATATATAGCTTCCATGTGGGACTCCCTTGATAGTATCTGCCGAGAAGCAATGAAAAGTGAAATATGGGATACATATGTTTTCCCCACACCGTATTTCTCTCTTGATACAAAACGCCAAATAAGTGTAGAGCATTTTGAATATGATGAATTTCCTGGCGATTTACCTTTAATAGATTATAGGAAGAAGTCCTTGGAAGATTTAAAACCCGATTTAATTTTTTATCATAATCCGTATGACGGTAATAATTTAGTAACTCAAGTTTATCCACAATTTTTCACAGAAAATCTTAAGAAAATTACGCCTTACTTAGTTTATGTCCCATACTATATTTCAGGTGGCAAAACGGCTTCGCATTTCCTTGAAATGCCAGGTGTTAAAAATGCTTGGAGAGTTGTGGTGCAAGATGAGGTTAAAGAGCAGTACCTTGAAATATATTCGGATGAAAAAATACTGCCAATAGGAAGTCCTAAACTCGATGCATTAGTAAATATTGATGCGAAAGATATTCCAGAACATTGGCGAAAAAAGATCGCTGATAAAACCGTACTTTTCCTTAACACCCATCTAACAAGTGCAATGATAGCACCTGCAGAGCTAATTGATATGATGGATTATATTATGGACTTTATGCAAGCTAATAAAGATATTACTATTCTTTGGAGACCGCACCCTTTAATGCAGCAAACGCTCGCTGCTTTTCAAGAAAATCCAAAATTTATAGAACAATATAAAAAAAGAGTGGATAAATTTAGCGCTCTTGATAACGGAATTTATGATGACACCTCAGATTTGCACCGCAGTTTAGCTATCTCGGATGCATATATAGGCTCTGCAAAAAGCTCAGTTTTAAAGCTCTGTTCAGAATCAAATAAGCCATTTTATCTTATTCCGGATGCTTTTAAAAGAAATTGGTGGGATAATAATTGCTTTAAAGCTAATAGAGGCGGAGTGGTATTAGATGGACATATATGGCAATTCTGCCATACTTATAATGCCTTGTTTAAGTTTAATTTAAAGACACAAAAAATAACATATGTAACTTCACTCAGTAAATATGCAATAGACGAAATACACCTGTTTTATGCTGCAAACAAGTATAATGATTGGCTAATTTTATTGCCATATCAAAAAAAAGAGATAGCACTCTTTAATACAAAAACCAATGAAATAAAATACATTGAGATTGAAGCGGAAGATTTTAAAGAAGTAAGCATTATTTCGTCAGATGTTAAAAATGATATACTCACTGTAGTTGTAAATGAAACTTCGGATTATTACTATAATATATCACTAAAAGATTTTTCCTGCAAAAAGAATTATACTAAGCCCAAAGGGGAATTTTATGATATTTGCGGTGGCAATATTTTTATACATAATGAAGAAAGCAATACTCTAATACTAATAAATGTAATTGATGGCATGGAAAAAACTTTTGCTCTACCTAATGATTTTACTTATCATAGATCACCTTTCATTAAAATTATTGATAACAGCCTTTATATAATGAGGCGTAATGATGGAATTTTACTTATTTGCGATGATATTATTAATAAGTCAGCATTTAAAGCCTACAATTTATATTCAGAATGCAAAACAAATAAAGATTGCTTAATAAGAACTTGTCATATAGGAAAGAACAAAATTTTATTTAGTACAACCAATTCGGATGCGCTGTATAGCTGTGATATCAACAAACTAAGTAGCAATCTTCTCATCTCTAAAACAGTTAGTATTTTAGCTCCCTATGCGCTTGATACTGTCGAAGCAGATAACTCAATTTATATCTTGCCATTTGCAATGGATAATCCATATGTTTT
>CAYJIJ010000046.1:11801-19262 GCA_964370185.1 uncultured Oscillospiraceae bacterium | reverse complement strand
TGGCTTTTTATTATTTGATTATGATGAAGATTTAAAAGGCTGGTCATTAAGCCGCTTTATGATTGATAAAGAATGTCAGGGGAAAGGTTTTGGGAAAGCCGCTTTAGTAGAATTTTTAAAATACTTTAAAGATAATATTGGAAACGAAGCAATATATGCTTGTGTTAATACCGAGAATATAAACACAATAGAATTATTTAAGAAATTCGGATTTCAGTTTGTAGAAGAGATAGAGTACACATTTTTAAATAAGGTTTTCAGAGAAGTTAAGCTGATGAAGAATTTTGCATAGCATAATACCTCAAATTCACTTGCCATCTCTCATTTTAATAGAATATTTTTTGTATTAGCTAATCAGAATTAAACCACCTGACTAATATTTATCTTCACCCTGATAATAAATTTCATAATTGACAGTTTAAAAATAATGTGGTATATTTATAACATAAAGATATAAATATACCACATTTATGCAAAGGAGATATTGTATTATGAAATTAGGTTGTAAATTATATGGTTGTATGGGGTTTCTTTCTTTTTTAGGTTTTATAGGTATTTTTACCGATGATAAAGCTTTTCTATCATTCTTTGCTTTTATAGTAGATTTTGAGTACTTATTTAAAAAGCCTGATGAAATGATGAATGAATACTTAAATAAATCTGCGGCATACGCATTTTATCTTGCAACAATAACTATGGCGATAGTTACATTTTTCAATTATATACTAATCACTAATGACGCAGGGGTATCACTCTCGGTAGGACTTGCGTGGGGGTGGATTGTGTCCATATTAATTCATTCGCTCATGGTGGTATCATATAGCATAAAAGAAAGAATTGGTGCAACGAATGATTAAAAATAAAATCAAGGAATACAGGGCGAGATATAATATGAAGCAGGAAGATTTAGCTAATTTAGTAGATGTTAGGCGAGAAACAATAGGAAATCTTGAAAAAGGCAGATACAATCCCTCGTTTGTTTTGGCATGGAATATTGCAAAAGTCTTTAACTGCACAATAGAAGAAATTTTTGAAGTTGTAGAGTAGCTTGATATAAAAATGTTATAAATTAACTACATATAATTTATCTGTAATAAATAACTTTTAAGTATATCTTCCTATGCTTACAGTGTGGGAAGATATACTTAAAAGTAAGCTATCCACACCCAAGATTTTTTAGTTTGCAAGAAACTGCATTTTATGGTAAAATTAATAATTATGAAATTGCTCATTTTTACTTTTAATTTTGATTGGAGAGTTGATAATTTTGTCACCATTATTAGCAATTATTATAGGACGAATAATTTCCTTTATAGGTAAATTTGTGGATAGGGCATCCCATCTACCGGGCAGGGTAGCGCTAAAAATATGCCCCGATTTTTTGGACAAGGTAAGGATTAAAGGTAAACTCATTGCAGTTACAGGCTCTAATGGCAAGACCACCACAACTAATCTAATAGCACATATTTTAAGGGAGAATGGATATAAAGTTGTTTGTAACGAAGCAGGTGCAAATCTCACGGCTGGAGTTACCACCACGCTTATAAATAACTGTGATTTAAGGGGCATTGTTAGGGCGGACTTTACTGTGCTTGAAAGTGATGAAAGATTTTCAAGGTTTACATTCAGATATTTTTCACCGCATATTTTTGCGGTTACAAATCTTGTGAGAGACCAAGTGGCGAGAAATGGTAACCCCGATTTAGTAATGGATAAAATTAATGAGGCAATAAGCGATGATGTCTTTATGGTGCTAAACGCCAATGACCCTATATCGATGCAGATAGCAAAGAAGAATGATAGGCAGTACTTCTCAATGGAGAGGACAAGCCGCAGTACAGAAAACTGTGAAAACCTCACCCATGACTGCAAAGTATGCCCAAATTGCTTTTCTAAGCTCGACTACAATTTCTATCATTTTAACCATATAGGGGATTATTACTGCAGTAAATGCGGATTTAAAACACCAACAGCAAGCCATACAGTTACGGATGCCAATTTTGAAAATGGCAGTTTTAAAATCAACGGAGTAGAGTTTAAAACCGACTATCTTGCACCGTATCACTTCATGAATATCTGTACTGCGGTATCAGTTTGTGAAAAAGCAGGGGTTAGTATAGAAAACTGTGTTGCCCCAGTAAAGAGCTTTAAAGTGGATAAAGAAAGATATGATGAATTTATAGTTGATGGTAGAAAAGTAGTGCTTGTGCTTTCAAAACAAAATTCTGTTTCAGTTGACCAATCCATTGAATATGCTCTATCACAAAAAGGTGACAAAACTGTGGTATTCTTTGTAAATAATGTGTTTTACACCGATAATAAGGATGCATCATGGATATATGATGTAAGCTTTGAAAAACTCATAGGCAAAGTGGATAAGGTGGTGTGTGCAGGCTCACGCGCACTTGATGTCGGCATCCGAATGAAACTTGGTGGATTTAATAAGGAAGATTTACTTATAGATACTTCACTAAGCAATCTAAAAGAGCAGTTAAAAGCTACTAAAGGGGATATATATGTACTCGCGGCAACTGCTTTTGGTGATGATGACGGTATATTGGAGGTATTAAAATCATGAGTGTGAATATACTGTATCTATACAGCGAAACAATGGATTTATATGGCGACTCTTTTAATATAATTATGATTAAGTCAAAACTTTTGGAAATGGGAATAGAAGCTAATATTTCAAAATATGAAATAGGCGAAGAATTAGAAGCGGATAAATACGATATGTTCTATATAGGGCATGGTAAAGGAAGAAATTTAGAGTTTATCGCCAAAGATTTTCTAAGGCATAAAGAAAAAGTGATAAAAGCGATAGAAGATGAAAAGGTATTTTTAGTTACAGGGAATGCAAGGCTTCTCTTCGGTAAGGATTTTGAGGGTGTCAGTGGTAAAATGGTTCAGGCGAACGGATTTTTCGATTACACAGGCTCGGAAACTAATAATGTATTCACATCAGACACAGTGGCAAAACTCCATGGAACAGAAAACTTATGCTATGGGTATATCAACCGCACCGCACATATCGTGGGTGAAAATAAATATCCTCTTTTTGATGTGGTTTTAGGAGTGGGGGACACAAAGGAAAAAGGCGGTTTTGAGGGAAATCACTATAAAAACTATTTTGCAACATGGTTTGTAGGCCCTGCACTGATTAAAAATCCGCAGCTGCTTAAAATCATACTGAAACCACTTGCAAAAGAGTTATACAAAGACTTAAATATGACGGAAGAACAAAAAGCGCTTGATGCCACACTGAGCGAATTTAAAGATTTAAAATAATAAAATCGGAGGATGAGAGCTTGAAACTAAAAAAAGATTTGAAACTTATCGACATATGGTCACTTGCGCTCGGTTCAATTATAGGCTTTGGCTGTTTTGTACTGCCTGGGACTTCTTTTCTGCCACAAGCAGGGCCAATGGGTACAGTGATAGGGCTTGCGCTTGGTGGATTGATTGTTTCGATAATCGGGATTAACTACGGCTATCTAATTGAGAAATACCCCAAAGCAGGTGGAGAGTTTGTATATGCAAGGAATAATTTCGGCCCGATTACTTCATTTGCCTGCGGCTGGTTTTTAATTCTTGCCTATATTAGCATAGTGCCAATGAATGCTACCGCAGTAGCACTTGTGAGCAGATATGTACTGGGCGATGTGTTTCAGGTAGGCTATATGTACACTGTTGCAGGCTGGGATGTTTATATGAGTGAAGTCATTATTGCCTTAGTTTTCTTAGTAGCTTTTGCCTATTTTAATATAATAGGTATAAAGCAGTCAGGCAAAATTCAAACAGGAATAGTTATAATACTTGTCCTCACAATAATTGCTCTCACTGCTGGCATGTTTTTATGGGTATCGCCTGTACCTGAGAATTTAACCCCAAGTTTTCCAAGTGGTACTTCCTCAGTCACCTCAGTTCTTGCAATACTTGCGATGACACCATGGGCTTTTTCAGGCTTTGACTGCATACCGCAAGCAACAGAAGAATTCGACTTTCCAAAGAAAAAAGCAAAATGGCTACTTTTTAGCTCAATTGCATTTGCAATCTTAATGTATTCTGCAATTACTTTAGTGACAGCGGCACCGATGAGCTGGGAGGGTTTTATAGCAAGTGCACCCGACTGGGCTACTGGAGAAGCTGTTATGGCTACAATGGGTACCCCTGGCATGACAATGCTTGTAGTTGCAATGCTCTGTGCAGTTGTATCGGGAATGAATGGGTTCTACATATCGGCAAGCAGACTTATTTACTCCATGGCAAACGATAATTATCTGCCTAAGGGACTTGGGAAAATAAATGAAAAGCATTCAACTCCACACAATGCAATTTTATTTGTTCTAATAGTTTCACTCGTCACACCGTTTTTTGGCAGGGAAGTGCTCGGCTGGGTAGTGGATATGTGCTCGGTGGGTATGAGTGTTGCATATATGATTACCTCACTTGCAGCATATAAACAGGGAAGAATAGAACATAAAAGCCTATATGTATTCACTGGTATTTTAGGTGCATTAGTTTCATTAGGATTTTTAATACTCTTACTTGTCCCAGGTATGCCTGGATTTTTATCAGTTCCATCGCTTGTTGCTTTAGCTGTATGGGTTGCAGTAGGCGTAGTCTTCTATTTAATAAGAAAAAAATAATATAAAGATTTAATCCCCATTTCATCCATGGTTTATAGGTGAAATGGGGATTTATATTTAGTGTAAATTCCAAAATAGATTATTTTTAGTAATAAATGTATAATCTTTTAGTTATAGAGGCATTAGAAATACCTATTTGACAATGAAATTTATATTTGATAGAGTAAAATTAGCTAAAGATATTTATTTAAATAGGAGGATGCTTTATGGAAAAGATAGTTTTAAATGGTCATAATCTAACAATTGCAGAGCTTGTTAAGGTTGCAAGAGAAAATGCACAAGTAGAAATTGCGAAAGAGAGTCTTGATGAAATAAATCATGTTCGTGAATATATTGAAGAGAATTGGATTAGGGAAGACGCTCCACCAATTTACGGTTTTAATACAGGGCTTGGTAAACTTAAGGACTATACCATCTCAATGGAAGAAAATGATGAATTTCAAATTAGAGCCATACTTTCACATGCAGCATGTGTTGGTGAGCCATTAGCAGAAGAAATTGTTCGTGCAGGGATGCTGGTTAGAATAAATGCCCTATGCCAAGGCGTTTCAGGACTAAGGTCTGAGACTCTGCTCCGCCTTGTAGAAATGTTAAACAAAGGCGTACATCCACATATTCCATCACAAGGCTCAGTAGGAGCTTGCGGAGACTTAGGGCCACTATCCCATATGGTAGCAGTGCTCATGGGTCACCATGAAGCAAAGGCATATTATAAAGGTGAGCTACTTCCAGCACAGGAAGCACTTAAAAATGCCGATATTACCCCGGTAGTATATCAGCTAAAAGCAAAGGATGCACTTGCACTGATAAATGGTACAACAATTTTTGCAGGCATGGCGGCACTTAATTGCCATGATGCTGAAAATCTTATTAAGCAGTCCGAAATTGCCGCCGCACTTAGCTTGGAAGCAATGCGTGGTGAGCAGGCCGCGTTCGACCCACGCATACAAAAAGTTCGCAAGCAGGAGGGTCAAATTAAAGCAGCTGAAAATATTAGGAGATTGGTAAAAGGTAGTGCCAGAGCCAGTGAAGACGGTAGAAAAGTACATCTTAAAAACGACATCCTCCACCCCGAGTACAAGCCGAGAGTACAGGATTTATATTCACTGCGCTGTGTCCCACAGGTAAATGGCGCATGCCGAGATAATATGACTTACATAAAGCAAACCATGGAGCGTGAAATCAATGCCGCTACCGATAACCCACTTGTTTTCTGGGGAGAAGACGGCAATTTAGAATTTCTAAGTGGTGGTAATTTCCACGGTGAGCCGATAGCTTTCGCCATGGATTTACTTGCAATGTCACTTGCAGAGATTGGCAATATTTCAGAACGCCGCTGCTTCACACTTTGCGATCCAACACTTAGCTATGGATTACCGCCAATGCTTGGTGGAGAGCCACATGGGCTAAACTGTGGATATCCTGTTATCACATGCACAGTTGCAGCGATTGCATCGGAGAATAAAACACTTTGTTTCCCCGCAAGTGTGGATTCTATTCCAACAAAATCAAACCAAGAAGACCATGTAAGCATGGCACCATGGGCGTGCAGGAAGTCTAAGCAGATAATAGATAATCTATACAAAATATTAGGCATAGAATACCTCACTGCGGCAAGAGCAGTCTGGATAACACAGGATGAACTCGGAGAATTTAATTTAGGTGAGGGCACAAGTATAGCATATAAAGTAATTACAGATGCAGTGCCCTATGAAAAAGACGATGTATTCATTCAGAGACAATCAATACCAGCTATTGAGCTTGCTGTAAATGGCACAATACTTAAAGAAGTTGAAAAAGGCATTCAGTTTGCGTTATAGTTTTTAAAATAATAAAAAGCCGTGGCGGATTTTATCCATGCCACGGCTTTAAATATTAAAAGCTAATTATTCTTATAAAATTTTTCTCTAAACTCAGCCGCTAAATAGAGTGAACCACATATTAATACAGTGTCTTCCGAAGATATTTTCAAAACTAAATCCTTGTATGCTTCATAAACATCTTCGCATAAAGAAACATTGTCATTGTATTTTTTAGCTTCGGACGCCAGTATATCAGCTTTAAGTCCACGATAGTATTCAGGTGTTACGGCGGTGAAAGTAGAAGCTATTTCAGCAATTGAGCCGACTGTCTCCCTATATTCTTTATCCGACATTATGCCCATAATTACATGAAGTTTGCCATTTTTGATTTCTTTTAGTGAGGATACGAGCTCTAAAATTCCATCCGCATTGTGAGCACCATCGAGTACTACCGCAGGATTTTGGTCTAAAAGCTCCGTTCTTGCAGGTATACGAGCCTTAGCAATTCCCTCGGAAATATGATGCGGTGCCATGCCAAATCCCTTAGCAGATAGAATTTTCAATGCAGAGAGGGCAGTGTTGCAATTTTGCACTTGATACTTGCCCATAAAAGGGATACTTAGTTTTATGTCATTATATAAAACTCTGCTTCCAAAAAGCCCATATTCTAAAATTTCAAGTCTGTTAGGGGAGGGGATTATCACCTCAGCAGACATTTCTGCCGCCTTCTGCATAATAATCGGGGTTGCATCATCGGATTGTTCGGGGTAGCAAACAACTGCCGAGCTCTTTTTAATTATACCGCATTTTTCGGTAGCTATTTTGGCAACAGTATCGCCAAGCATATCGACATGGTCAATGCTGATTTTTGTAAGTACCGACACTAAAGGAGAAGAAATAATATTTGTGGCATCTTCACGGCCACCAATGCCTGTTTCCAGTACTACTAAATCGCAGTTTTCCTGTGAGAAATATATAAATCCAAGTGCAACTATTGCTTCAAAATGGGT
>CAYJIJ010000046.1:0-11701 GCA_964370185.1 uncultured Oscillospiraceae bacterium | reverse complement strand
AGTTTTCCTGTGAGAAATATATAAATCCAAGTGCAACTATTGCTTCAAAATGGGTAAGGAAAACACTTTCCTCAGCCATTTTATCTGCAATAATTTTAATTTCAGAAACTATTTCAGCTACTTTTTCCTTGGGTATCATTTCACCATTTATCTGCACACGCTCACAAAAATCAATGATGTAGGGAGAGATAAAAAGTCCAGTTTTATATCCCGCTGTTTTTAATACTGACGAAATCATGGTGCAGGTGGAACCCTTGCCGTTAGTACCTGCAACATGTATAAATTTTAGTCTATCTTGTGGATTGCCAAGCTTGTCCATAAGATAAGCAATATTTTTTGTACCGACTTTTTTTCCAGTAACATGTAAATAGTCGAGATACTCAATGGTTTCATTATAGTTCATTAGACTACACCTCTCAGGCAGTAAAATTGAAAAACTATGAAAGTGCCGCAATACTCTCTAATATTTTAGCAAGTTTTTCTTCTGCCTTTTTAAGCTTTTCCTTTTCTATTTCTACAACTTTTGCAGGAGCTTTTGCAATAAAACCTTCGTTGGAAAGTTTGCCCGATAAAAATGCAATATCTTTATCACAAGCTGCTTTTTCACTGCTAAGCCTTGCAAGTTCTTTTTCCTTATCAATAAGCTGTGACATTGGAAGCAGTATCTTAGCACCGTCCGACACTACCTGCACTGCACCCTCGCTATCAAATTTATCACCAACTGAAACTTTATCTGCATATGCAAGTTTCTGAAGGAAGGAAATAGCAGAAGTAAATACATCTTTTTCTGCAGTTTCAATTAGTAGCTCAGCCTTTTTACTTGGTGGAACATTCATTTCAGCCCTAACATTTCTAACAGCCTTTATAGCGGACATAACAAGCCCAAACTCTTTTTCCTCTTTCGAGAAAGAGAGTGCTTCATCGTATTTTGGCATGTCGGAAATCATAATGCTTTCGCCCTCATGGGGTAGTGCCTGCCATATTTCCTCGGTAATAAAAGGCATGAAAGGGTGGAGGAGTTTTAACGTGTTGCCAAGTACATAAACAAGCACCATGCGTGCATTGTCCGCCGCCGCTTCGTCATCACCGGAAAGCCTGATTTTTGCAAGCTCAATATACCAGTCGCAGTATATATCCCATATAAAATCATATAGTTTTTGCACCGCTAAACCGAGCTCATATTTATCTATATTTTCGCATACTTCTTTAATTAAAGTGTTGTATTTGCTCACCACCCATTTATCTTCCGTGGTAAGTGTTTTTGGAAGCTCGCAAGGTATTTCTCTGTCCTCTGGTAAATTCATCAGAATAAATCTTGCCGCATTCCAAAGTTTATTTGCAAAGTTCCTACTCGCTACAACTTTTTCATCGGAGAAGCGCATATCATTTCCTGGGGTGTTTCCTGTTGCGAGTGTGAGCCTTAAGGCATCCGCACCGTAATTTTCTATTACTTCGAGTGGGTCTATACCATTTCCCAAAGATTTACTCATCTTTCTACCCTGTGCATCTCTAACGATGCCGTGGATATAAACAGTGTGGAAGGGGATTTCTCCTGTGTGTTCAAGTGCAGAAAAAATCATTCTCGCAACCCAGAAGAAGATAATATCCCAACCTGTAACAAGTACATCAGTGGGGTGGAAATAATTAAACTCTTCCGTATCTTTAGGCCAACCAAGCGTGCTAAATGTCCAAAGAGCTGAGGAGAACCATGTATCAAGTGTATCCTCATCCTGCATAAGTTTAGCTGAGCCGCATTTGCACTTCTCAGGCTTTGTGGCAGACACTACTACCTCGCCACAATCTCCACAGTAGTAGGCAGGTATCCTATGCCCCCACCAAAGCTGACGGGAAATGCACCAATCTTTAATATTTTCCATCCAGTGAAAGTATATTTTGTCAAAACGCTCAGGGATGAATTTAATATCGCCCTCACGAACCGACTTAATTGCTGGCTTTGCAAGTGGCTCCATTTTAACAAACCACTGCTTTGAAATCCAAGGCTCAACAACTGTGGAACAACGATAACAGCTTCCCACATTATGAGTGTGATCCTCTATTTTTAAAAGTAGGCCTAAGCTCTCAAGGTCTTTTACCACAGCTTTTCTTGCTTCATAGCGCTCCATACCGCAGTATTTTCCGCCATTTTCATTTATTGAAGCATCATCATTCATAACATTGATAATAGGGAGGTTGTGGCGCACTCCAACTTCAAAGTCATTCGGGTCATGCGCAGGTGTCATTTTAACACACCCTGTACCGAAATCCATCTCAACATAATTATCTGCAATAATAGGGATCTCTCTATCCATAAGTGGAAGCATAAGAGTTTTGCCTATTAGATGCTTATAGCGCTCATCTTCTGGATTAACTGCAACGGCAGTATCGCCAAGCATTGTTTCAGGACGGGTGGTTGCTACTTCGAGATAGCCACTTCCGTCGGTCAATGGGTATTTAATGTGCCAAAAATGTCCTGCGTGTTCTTCATGCTCAACCTCTGCATCGGAAATTGAGGTTGAGCAGTGGGGGCACCAGTTGATTATGCGTTCACCTCGGTAGATAAGTCCTTTTTCATATAGGCTTAAGAAAACTTCTTGTACAGCTTTAGAGCAGGTTTCATCCATTGTAAACCTTGAGCGCTCCCAATCACAAGAACCACCCATCTTTTTCTGTTGTTCAACTATTCTGCCACCATATAGCTTATTCCATTCCCATGCACGCTCTAAAAAGCCGTCCCTGCCAATATCATCCTTTGTAATCCCATCCGCCGCCATTGCCTCAACTATCTTAGCTTCGGTAGCAATAGAAGCATGGTCGGTGCCGGGGAGCCAGAGCGCTTCATAGCCCTGCATACGCTTAAATCTAATCAGAACATCTTGGCAGGTAGCATCAAGTGCATGTCCCATGTGAAGCTGTCCTGTAATATTGGGCGGTGGCATCATTATGGTATACGGTTTTTTGTCTTTATTTACCTCAGCATGGAAATAGCCTTTCTCCATCCAATTTTTATAAATATTGTCCTCAAATGATTTGGGATTATATATTTTGTCAAGTTGTTTCATTAAGAAATATTCCTCCTAAAATTATATATAATAAACTATAATTATTTGTGTTAAGGCATTAATATATTTGATAAAAATAAATAATTATACAATGTACTGCCAAATGAATAAAGTAACATTAATAAAACTGCGCTTAAAAGGCTTGTGCGTCCTTTTTTGGCGAGTGCGTAGTGATAGGACTGAT
Source organism: uncultured Oscillospiraceae bacterium (assembly GCA_964370185.1). GTDB lineage: Bacteria > Bacillota > Clostridia > Oscillospirales > Ruminococcaceae > CAYJEQ01. Next base: position 8,458 of record CAYJIJ010000046.1, on the reverse strand, counting down.
CGACGGAGAAATTGCTATATCCCGCCCTTATATATTTTATTTTGCTCAGGCAGTGCTTATAATAAGATGAATTTGCATAAAGTGATGCGAAGAGTGAAGAAAGGATACTTGCAATAGTTGAATAGGACTGCAAATTTTCAAGCTCTTCGATCAGTGCCAAATCAGGCTTTGGAAGTGAATTTACATCTATAATTTGTTGTAAAGAGGTTGTGTCATACCCCATAAATTCGCCAGAACTTACTGCGTCAATCAATAACTGCTTAGAATTTTCTGCCGTAATCATAATACCGGGAATAGAGGTAATAACAAATACCAAAAATAAAATAGTGCCAATTTTATACATTTTACGATAAAAGAAATAGGCAAAATTAAATACAAAGGCTGCAAAATTTATCTGAATATTTTTTGAATTCATGCTCAGAAGCTTAAATTTGCTCAGAAAATATGCAGAACTCTTTCCTACAAATACAGCAAGCTCTTTAGCAGAAACACCATTCAAATTTTCATGTGGATTTAAAAGACCGTATGTCATATAAGTATTTCTATCAAATACGGGCGGTTCTTCAAAAACTGAATTGTTTCTCTGGTTATTATTTGTATTGTATGCATCTTTTGAGACTTCAGGCATTACATATCCACAGCTTGGGCAGGGTTTATCGACATCCTCACGCTTTGATCCACAGTTTGGACAAGCTGAAAGTCGGTCTAAAAGCTCACGGCTTCTTTCATTGATATAATATGCGTCGTGTGTGTCGTGCAGATGTGATTGAGCACATTTACCCTCTACATTGTAGCATTCCCTATGATGTGGGGCGCCACAATCGGGGCAGACAACAATATCATCATCCATGTCAAATGTTTTTTCACAGGCGGCGCAGGGTTTTCCAATATATTTACTCATTTTGATGTTCATTCCTTCCGGTAATATGAAAAAAAATTTAATCCATATCACATATAACAAATTAGATAACTCAGCTATGAAATGTAAAAAAAATTACTGTTTTTGCTTATATACACTTATATTAGATTGGCGTGCAGAAGCATATTATTAAGTTGCTTACATTCAAACTAAGTAAAAAAAAATAACTTGAAATTAAAAACCTATTATATTATTATAATATAAATAAGATATAAAACAATAGTAAATTTATTAATTGTATCGTTTATTTTGCTATTTTATTAAAAAAATAAGGTTTTTTAATAATTATAACTCAAATATGGGTATTGATGATAGAAAAAGGAGCAATTTATGTTAGAATTTGAACAATTAAAGCTTGAGCTAATAGCACTAAAGCCGAGGATAGACGACTTAGCGGAGGCAATAGGTCTCACTAAACTCATCGCCGAGCTAAGCAAATTAGAAGAACTTACAGCTACCGATGGATTTTGGCTTGACCTTGAGCGCTCTAAATCTGTAAATAAAGAAATAAGCAAACTAAAGGAGAAAATATCCGATTACAACCGACTTACATCAGCTTATGAAGACACTCTTACTTTGATTGAAATTGCATTTGAAGAAAGTGATGAAAGCTTACTTGAAGAGGCTAAAAGCGGATATAATAATGCTTTTGAAATGCTTGAAACACAAAGACTCTCCACCTTGCTTATAGGTGAGTATGACGGCAAAAATGCCATTTTAACATTTCACGCAGGAGCGGGTGGCACCGAGGCACAGGACTGGGCACAAATGCTTTATCGCATGTATACTCGTTGGGCGGAGAGGCATGGATTTAGCTATAAAATACTTGACTATCTCGATGGGGATGAAGCAGGCATAAAGAGTGCGTCAATACTCATTGAGGGAACAAATGTATATGGATATCTGCGCTCGGAAACAGGAGTGCATAGGCTTGTTAGGATATCCCCGTTTGACTCCTCAGGCAGACGTCATACCTCCTTTGCCTCACTTGAAGTCATGCCTGAAATAGACGATGACATGGAAATTACCATTAAAGACGAAGACCTTAAAATAGACACTTTCCGTGCAGGCGGTGCAGGAGGACAGCATGTAAACAAAACCGAGTCCGCTGTTCGCATCACACATCTACCCACAGGCATTATTGTAGCCTGTCAAAATGAGAGAAGCCAGCACCAAAATAAAGATATGTGCATGAAAATGCTAAAGTCAAAGCTAATTGAGATAAAGGAAAGAGAACATCTCGATAAGATAGAAGATATCAAGGGCGACCAAAAAGATATTGGATGGGGCAACCAGATACGCTCATATGTATTCATGCCATACACTTTAGCAAAAGATCATAGAACAAGCTTTGAAAATGGCAATATAGGTGCTGTAATGGATGGCGATATAGATGGATTTATAAATGCTTATCTTAAAAAATCAAGCCTTGGTGAGCTAAAATAAATTCTAATCAAATAAAGAGAGTTGTTCTTTAAAATCCGGATAATGCTGTATGTAGGAAAAGATTTCTTTTTCTCCATACAGCATATTGTTTTCTTTACAGAAGTTTTTTATAATGCGGGTGAGTTTTTGATTATTCGGGCTTTTAATGCCGTATGATGATCCGAATTTTTTCATATATTCACGCTTTAATTCAGGAAAATGCTCATCAAGCTTTTTGTAGTAGTATTCTCTGTTGCCATATCTGAGAGTCATGCCTACACCAAAGGTTAGAATACCTTTTACCCCTGCGTCTTTGCAGTAGCTTAATATGCCTAAAATATTTTCTTCATTGTCATTAATAAAGGGGAGTATGGGGGTAAGCCAAACTATTGTGGGGATATTAGCTTTTTGCATTTCCTTTAAAACTTCATATCTCCGTTTAGTCGTACAGACATTTGGCTCGATTATTTTAACTAAATCTTCATCAAAAGTTGTAAGTGTCATCTGCACTACGCATTTTGTCTTTTCATTTATTCGCTTTAAAATATCTAAATCCCTTAAAATTAAATCTGATTTAGTGAGAATAGAAACTCCGAAGTCATGCTTCTCTGCAATCTCTAAAAATCTATGAGTAAATTTAAGTTTTTGCTCAAGTGGAAGATAGGGGTCGGTCATTGCACCTGTAACAATCATGGATTTTTTCCGCTTTTTCGATAGTTCTTTCTCGAGTAATTGGAGAGCATTTATTTTTACCTCGATATTCTCAAATGTATATGTCATACCATAGCATTCACTCCGAGAATCGCAGTAGATGCACCCGTGAGTACAGCCACGATATATATTTATTGTGTTATTTGCCGATAGTATACTTTTAGCAATCACTTCTTTAATTTAAATCACCCCATAATACTTATTTTATCGGTTTTACACTACAATGAATAGCAGTGAGAAAAAATATTTTTTAAAGGGTCTTACATCCGCCGCGGCAGGTGTAAGACCCTCGGTTTTATTTCGAAGCTATCTTCTTAGTCGATTAATTCGAGATTATATTCACTGCTGCCGAGAAGTATTTCCTCGCCATATTCAACAGCGATTATACCTGCTAATGATTCCATTTGTGCAATAAAATCGGCGCCATCTTCAGCGTTTCTTATTACTTCAACCGAAGCAGCATCAAGTGCAACAGGGTCGGTGGAGAGTAAAATACCGATGTCCTCCATTGAAGGCTCGGATTGCTCGGGGAAGGAGTCGGAATTTACCGAAAGATTATTTAATACATTAATATAAACAATTTTGCCATCAAGCTCATCTGAAACAGATTTAGCCGCTTCAGTCATTGCTTTGATTACATCTGCAGTAGGAGCAGCCATCTCATTTGCTACGAGTTCCTCATAACTGCCAGAAACTGCGGTACCTAAAGTTTGAATTATTGCTTGACCGCTTCTCGTTGCAAGTCCCATTCCAGTGTTTTCAATTGCACCTGAAATACCTGTAACAGGATGTCCTGTAAAATGGGATAGAACAATATATGAATCATAATTAGCAAATGAACTACCAACTAAATTTTCAGCAATATATTTACCGCCGTCAACTGTCAGTGAAGTGCTTCCATTTAAGTCCATTATGTCCACAGGTGAAACTGCAAAATAACCTAATTCATCTGCAAGTAGCATAGCTTGTGTAGAATCTGCGCGGTTTACACCGTAGATAGAGCTGGTATCAACCAAAGTGCCTCTTGTAGACTGCACTAATGGTGCGATTAATTCGTGGGTTAGAGTGTAGTTTTCAGCCGAATCACCAATATTTATTTTTATTGCAACATTATCCGCATCCTCGATTGGATTTTCTTCGAGTGCCGAGTAGATATTTAAAAGACCCTCAGCGGATATGTCGGTGGTGATATAGACAGTAGGCAAATCACTTTCTACATCTTCCTCAGGAGATGTTTCAGATGATGCACCTTGCTCAGCTACATCAGAAGAAGCAGAGCCGCTTTCGGAAGAGGTATCTGGAGCACTTTCCGAAGCTGCTTGAGATTCAGCAGGCTCACTACAAGCCGATAGGATAGAGGTAATTAATACTGCTGCAAGCAGTAGAGAAAATCTTTTTTTCATGTTTAAGTCCATTCCTTTCTTGTGTAAAAGATATAACTAAATTATTATAACACCAAAGTGAAAATTTTTCAAGGTAAATAAGTATATAAATAATGAGCAGAAAATTAATTTCAAAAATAATTTTCTGCTCATAGATTAAAGTTATTTCAAATTTTCAGCTGCAAGGGAAACAGCTTTAATATAATCCCCTACATCTATGGTGCAGCTTTGCTCAAGTTCCACTACATCGGGCACGGAGGGACGCTCATCATCAACACTCTTTGTGGGCATGCCTGTAACTTCATCCACGGTTTTGCCAACTGCCCACTCTTCGAAAGCGGCAATTTGTTCATACCATTCTTTGTCTATCGAGGAAGCTTTTCTAAGGCCATAATCATCACCAAGTTCTTTTTTTGATTTAACTTCTTGCGTTAAATCAGTTGTTGATACACCTTCATTATCAAAGGTAGATCTTGACTGTGTGGCGTCTATCGAGAGTGATAAAATTATTCCATCACTGTCCACAGTAAGCTGGCAAGCTATTGTATCCGTTATAGCAACACCATCATTTTCATCGGAAGCATCCGCTATAACTTGATAGGTGTATATTCCAAGTCCAGATTTAACATTTGGTGCACCGCAGCCAGTAAATAAAAGTAAGGTAAGCATTAATAAAAATATTTTTTTCATATCTACACTCCAATTAGAATTATGTTTAAATTGTATTAGATTTAACCTTTAATCATTATACCCAGTGGAAGTAAAAAAGTCAATTTGAATTTGAGAATAATACACCTTAAACTTGCAAAAAAATACTTTTAATGCTATTATAAATAAGAGATTAAGTTTTAATAATGCCAATTATATGCTGTTTACCTGAGAAATTGAAGCTTGTTTTAAGCGATTAGAAGCTATCTTTGTAGCTGTAAGGGGAGAAAAAATGAAAAAAATTTTCCTTACTTTAGTTCTTCTTACAATTCTTTTACTTGGTTCATGCAATAAGAGTGGATACAATGTCTACGGATATCAGTTTTTTGACACATTCGATACTGTAATAAATATTAATGGATATGCAAAAACTCAGAATCAATTTGATGAATATATAGAATATGCAAGGGAGAGATTTAGGTATTTCCATAAGCTATATGATAAGTTTAATAGCTATGACGAATTAGTAAATATTAAAACAATCAATGACAATGCAGGCATAAAAGCTGTAAAAGTAGAAAAAGAGCTTTTTGATTTGCTCAGCATGGCAAAAGAGTGGTATTATAAGACGGATGGTGCAGTGAATATTGCATATGGCAGTGTAATTAGCCTATATCAAGATTATAAAATAATTTATGACCTCACTGGGGAAGAAAGGCTTCCGTCCTTGCAAGAATTAGAAGAAGCGGCTTCTTTTACCGATATAGAGAGCATAATACTTGATGAGCAAAACTTAACAGTGTTTATCGACACTGTGGGAGTTAGCATTGATGTAGGCGCTATTGCAAAGGGATATGCTACCGAAATAATAGGAAATGAATTATACGACATGGGTTTTAAATCATTTGTGCTGAGCAGTGGTGGAAATACAAAAATTTTTGATGCACCACTTTCAGAGGATGAAACTGCATGGAGACTAAACTTAAAAGACCCACTTTTGTCCGATGGTGAGTACGAATACAGTATTACAGCGAATAACACATCGGTGGTAACAAGCGGTGATTATCTACGCTATTATATGGTGGGGGAAGACAAAATACATCATATTATCGACCCTGCAACAAACTATCCCACAAATACCTACACATCCGTAACGGTTCTTTGTGAAAATGCAGCAGTAGCTGATATAATTTCAACAGCATTTTTTATTTTAGATTTTGAAAAAGGCAGAGAATTAGCAGAAGAATTAAATGTAGAAGTGCTATGGCAATTTACAAATGGCGATGTAAAAAATACTGAGAATATGAAAAATTTTATAAAGGAGGAGTAAATATTTATGGAAGAAAATAATAAAGTAAACACAGAGGAATTTCAGGATAATCCTAATCAAAGCCAATCCACTCAAGTAAAATCTCACTCAAAAAAATATAAACGCACCACACATGGATGGCAGTGGCTGATTTATATTGATGTTTTAATACCGGCAGCACTATTTGCTATTGCGTTTTTCACAAGAAGGGAAGAGCTTGGAATTACACTTGCAAATGTTTACCACAATTACACAATGTACATAGTAAATCCTATTGTAAATGTCGAGACCTTTACAGGCATTGTTGGTATACTTTTGCCATTTGTACTACTTTTAAGAGCTAATTCTAAAAAAAGGTATGGAGATATCTTAGCGATACTGATTGTTTTTGCTTTAGTTTTTGCAGCGTTCTATTTTGAAGTGAATTATGATTTACTCGGCTACCTATCATTTTAATTAAATTTGTGTTGCAAATTTTAAATTATTTGATATAATATAATAAATTAATATTTATCAGACATTTATTAAATGTCGGGTTTCATAGTAAACAGCCTAAAAGGTGGGATAATTAACTTTATCCCACCTTTTTATTTTTTCGGAGGTAATTATGATTAAAAAACTAAAAAGCAGTATAGGTCTCAGAGTTTCTGTGATAACAATTCTCGTAAACTTTGTACTATGTATCATTAAATTTATTGCAGGGATAATTGGTAATTCAGGTGCAATGATTTCCGATGCCGTACATTCAGCTTCGGATGTGCTAAGTACATTTATAGTTATAATTGGCGTAAATATGAGCGAGAAAGAGGATGATAGTGATCATCAATATGGGCATGAAAGGCTGGAGTGTATAGCGGCAATATTTTTATCAGCAATACTTTTCTTTACTGGTGGTGCAATTGGTATTAATGGCATAAATAATATATATACGGGTGAGTATAATTATTTAAGTTTGCCCACCACCATTGCATTAATTGCGGCTATTGTTTCAATAATCACCAAAGAATGGATGTATCATTACACTAAATCTGCCGCTAAAAAGATAAATTCAGGTGCTATGCTTGCCGATGCATGGCATCATCGTTCCGATGCGCTTTCTTCGGTGGGAAGCCTTATAGGGATAGCTGGTGCAATGATGGGCTACCCGATACTTGATAGCATTGCCATGACTATAATTTCTATCTTAATAATAAAAGCTTCATATGAAATTGCTGTCGATGCTGTCGATAAATTAGTTGATAAAGCAGTAGATGAGGAAACACTAATAAAAATCCAAGAGATTGCGTATAAAACTGAGGGAGTGCTCGGCGTAGACTTAGTCAAAACCCGTATTTTCGGCAGTAAATGCTATGTTGATGTTGAAATCTGCTGTGATAAGGATATAAGTCTTTACAAAGCTCATGGTATTGCAGAAAAGGTTCATGACGCAATAGAGGAAAATATTCCCTCTGTAAAGCACTGCATGGTGCATGTAAATCCTTTTATAAGTGGCGAATAAAGAGTAGATTATTTATATTAGGCGAAGCGAGCAAAATGGTGAAAAATAAAGTTTTACTCGATTTTTTTCAAAAAATCGTGGGGTATGGGGTAAAACCCCATAAATAGAAAGGTGAAGCTGATAAAAATAATGTAGCAAATTTTGCGATTGTAGGGGCATGGCTTGCCATGCCCGTTAGCTCTTAATTATCAAAAATGATATGATACACATTATTTGTATTTTGTGTGGTACGCAAAATGGAGAAAAATAATGTAGCAATTTTGCAGAGCAAAAGAGCGGAGATTTTTTAAGTGAAAAGTAAAAAATGAATAATGAAAAGTTAAGGAGTTTCGCCTTTGGCGAAACGGATTTAAATTGTAGGGGCATGGCTTGCCGTACCCATTGCTTTATTTCAGATTGGTGGTTAACTTTATCCTACGGTTTATTTATATTAGGCGAAGCCTAATATAAATTGGTCATTTGCTCGGTTGTCACGAAGTGACGAGAGTTAGGGCAATATAATCGCCCCTGTGAGGATATAAATAATATGGAACATTTTTTATATAATACTTCTGAAATAAGGAAGC
>CAYJIJ010000045.1:0-20118 GCA_964370185.1 uncultured Oscillospiraceae bacterium | reverse complement strand
GAGCGCTACAATGGCATTGTAGAGGTAGTCGGTTCGAGTCCGATCGTCTCCACCAGTCGAGAACCTCGACACGCATTTCGCGTGCTGAGGTTTTCTTTTTTCTCCAAATACAACCGCTCGCGATTAAGATATCCTAAATAAACACACCTAACAAAAAGCAAGCAGATTTTTCTGCTTGCTTTTTCTATTTATTCGTGGATGTATCAAAAATCCTTCACATTACTGTGAGGAGTTTTTAAATACATATTCTTTAAAAATAAGCAAAGAATTTATTGGGCATTCTTTTATTCCATAAATACTTCAATCAAATTGTATAGTGCTTGTTTTTGCTTTTCAGATAGTCCACGCATATCAATAGTATCTCTTTTATCAATTCCCAACAAATAATCAGTTGTGACTTTAAATGTATATGCAAGTTTTATTAAAACATCATAACTTGGCAAGCGAATAGATGTCTCATATGACGATACCATACTCTTAGTCACACCTATAATCTCAGCAAGCTGTGACTGAGTTAAATTATTTTTTTTCCTCAGAAATCTCACTTTCTCACCTAAAACAACCATAAACACACCTCTCATACTATTAGTATTAGCCTTGTAGTGTCAACAATTTTAGTAGTCGGAATTTTCGAATAATTTTCTCGGCTATGGATGGTAGAATTGCATAAAGTTGTTGACATTTATTATACATGAGAAAAATACATAACACTAAATGTTACATGCTGTAAATTAAATCTAAATGTATTGCTTATATTACTTTAAAATAGTATAGCTTTAATCAGATTTCTATTGGTTGTTTAGTTTGCATATAGTTGACATAAATATCATTCTATGATAAAATTTTGTTGCAAAAATTGTTTGTTTTTTGCAAGTATCTGCAACTTATATTAACACTTTTTAGCAAATATATATTTAAAACTAATTTGTTGAATTTATTAAAAAAATATTGTATAATAAATTTAACTGCACAATATAGGTTTTTACTTATAATATTTAATCATATTATTTTTTATATTTTTTATATTTTTAATATTTTTATTGTAAATCTACTCAATTAGGAGGTGGATGAATGAAATCTCAAAGTATGGCTTCAAAAATGCTTTCAACAATTGTTGTAATAGTATCTATAGCATTTATGGGCATATTAATAAATTGGGGCAAAAGTGTTACTGATGATGCTATCATTAGCTCAACAATTGATGAAATGCAGCAAATAGGATTGCAAGCAGAAATTCAATTTGAGGATAATTTAGAGCAAGATCATGGTGCTCTTTCACTACTCGCAGAATATATTGTTAGATATGATGTTGACGAAGATAGTATTGCTGAATTTTTAGATTACCAATCACAAACAGATGAATTTGATGCAGTATATTATATTGGTTTAGATGGTGAAGGTATTTCTTCTAAGAATACTACTTCTGATTTTTCGGATAATGACGCATTCCTTTATGCACTTGAAAATGATTATTTTGTTAGCGAACCCACACTATCATCCGATAATAGTGCAATTTTATTTGATATTTCAATCCCCATTATTAAAAATGGTGAGGTTATAGCTGTCTTGCTTGCGCAAACTTCAATAGATAATTTCGTTGAATCAATTGATAAGGACCTTCGTAATGCCTGTGATATATTCGTAGTTGACAACAATTTAAATCTGTTGATTTCAACAAATGAAGAGCATATTGGCATAGATACAATATCCGAAAATGATATAAATACAATGGGAGTCGAAAATGTATCAGACGCGGCGAGTGACATATATAGTGGTATTAGCGGTGGATTTCATTATGATCATTTTGGTATAGATAAAGTGATGGTTTATTATCCGATAGCTATGACTAAATGGACTCTTGCGATGAATGCCCAAGTTGAGTCACTCAGCAACGGGCTCATGATTGCTTCCAAACAATTTGAAATCATTAGTGATGCAGTATATTGGCTCGTAATTTTTCTTGTAATTTATGTTTCGTACAAACAGCACCAATCGAGAAAGCAATTAGTTAAGGCGGCATATTTTGACCCACTTACACAGCTTCCAAATGTAACAAAATTCAAATTAGATGTAACTTCTGTTTTAGAAAAAAATAAAATGAATTCTTATTCCATGCTTATATTTGATATTGATAATTTTAAAGCGATTAATCAGATGTTTGGATATGAGTTAGGTGACCGTGTTTTAAAATCTGTTAAGCTATTTGCCGAAAGTCTTAATGAACCCACACTCATTGCTGGCAGAGTGGGTGATGATAAATTTGCTATGTTTGCACAAAGGCCTTTTCTTGATGATGTCGACAGTTTGGGCATGAGTATTCATAATTTTTATGACTCAGTATTACCCGAGCTAACAGATTATGCAGGTTCATTTAAAGTTGGTAGGTACAATATCCCACTTGGTGAAACAAATGTCGATGAGATTTTCAGCCGTGTTCATCTTGCTCTTGCAAGGGTTAAATCGAGCAAAGGTGAAGCATTTTGTGATTATGATGATATATTTGAGGAAAATCTTCGCAGAGAAGCGCAAATTACCAACAATCAAAAAACTGCACTTTTAAACGAAGAATTTAAAGTTTTCCTACAACCTAAATTTAGCACTTCGGATGATAAATTGGTAGGTGCAGAAGCGCTTGTGCGCTGGATAAAACCTGATGGCTCCATGGTGTTCCCAAATGATTTTATACCTTTGTTTGAAACAAACGGTTTTATAGTAGAGCTTGACAGATACATTCTTGAAAGTGTTTGCAAGACATTGAGACACTGGATTGATAATGGATTTGGCGCACTTACAATATCCGTCAATTGCTCAAGACTTAATCTGCATAATCCCTTTTTCTTAGATGGTATTATTGCTATTGCAGATAAATATCTTGTGCCACATGAGTATATTGAAATCGAGCTTACGGAGTCAGCCACTATTGAGGGTGATTACGAAATTGAGCAACTATTTACCGAACTGCATAATAATGGATTTAAGATTTCCATAGATGATTTTGGGGCTGGATATTCCTCACTTGCTATGCTTAAAAACCTACATGTTGATACTCTGAAAATGGATAGAAGCTTTTTCGTAGGCGGAAAAAATGCAAGGCGTGACGATATGCTTATAGATAGTATCGTAAAGATGTCCCATAATCTTGGAATGTATGTTGTGGCAGAAGGCATTGAATCGGTCGAACAGGTTGAGATGCTTAGGAGTATGAATTGTGATGCTGTACAGGGGTATGTGCATGCCAAACCTATGCCCATACCAGAATTTGAAAACAAATACAGAGATATTCTATTACAGCAAGTTAGCACAGATATCATGCCTTTAATTAGTAACATCAATGATGCTAAGTATGCCAACACTTTCGTGCCATGTGGAATTGTTATTGTAAAAGCCAATGAACATTTTACAATAGCAGAAGCAAATGATCGATATTTTGATATTTTAGGATTCAGTCGTGAAGAGGTTCGGAACATTTATAATAACACAAGCACAAATTTAATACATCCCGATGACAGGGATATTATTGCTAAGCTTTTTGCCGATAAAATACAAAATAATCCCGATGCAAAGATTGAACATGTTTGTAGAGTTGTCACTAAGCAAAGTGGTTATATTACGGTGCAGCTCAGTGGCGGAATGGCAATAAGCGAGATGGGACAGCCAAGATTGTATTTTTCAATTGTTGATATAAATTCATATGTTGAAATGAATGATAATCTACAAAAGGAACGCAGTTTCAATTCTATAATTGCCTCACTTACAAATAGTGTCTTTTTCGATTATGATGTAGATAGTGACACAATAAGATTTTCGAGAGATTTTGCGGACAAATTAAATATTCCTTATACTATTGAAAAATTTATAGACTCAGAAATAGGGCAAACCCTCTTCCCTGCTTTCATAAATCTAATACAAAAGAGTTATGCTTCCGCTCCTTCCTCGGCAGTTCTTGATGGAGAATTTTGTATTACTTTAAGTACGGGTGAGCTTGCTTGGTATATATTTAGCTGCCAAACAATTTTTAACGATAGTAAAAGTGGATACCGCACGGTGGGCAAACTCTCTGAGGCACAGGCTCATAAGCTTGAGATGGATATTTTGAAAATTAAATCCGAATCCTACCCATCAACGAATATTTATGATAAGCATGCAACGGACAGATATATTCACAATTATCTAAGAATTTCCACCCCTGAAAACAATACAGGCGCATTTTATGTTGTTGAGCTAAGTAATTGGGAAAAGATTTTCAGCACATTCGATGATGATTTTGCAAGGGGTTGTTTAAGGGATGTGGGTGACATTTTAAGGGCAATGTTTAGAAGCTCCGATATTATAGGTAGAATAGATATGGATCGATTCTATGTATTTATTGGCAATTATAAGACACTTGATTTTGTTGAGAAAAAAGCTTTAGAACTTTGCGAGTCACTCAGTAAAAGATACCAAAAAGATAATGTGAGCATAGATGTTAAAGCAACTGTCGGCATTGCACTTTATCCAGAAAGTGGAGACGACTTTGATGCTCTCTACGAAAAAGCAGTACTTGCTCTTTCCGATGCTAAGGCATCAAATAATAGCAGTTATGCGATATATAATGAAGCTTAGTTATAATTAAACTAATTTTATCTTTCCCATCGTCTCTGGCGATGGGAAAGATTTTTTATATAATCTTTTTTACAATAATTGCATTTTTTGGTTGAAAATTAATCTTTTTAGTATATAATATCTTTAATGGAAAATTTCACTTTAGAATAAATAAAATGAGCTTTGTTAATTTAATATGGAACACTGCTTTTTAAAGAGATTTAAGTAGCACATCTTTTGACACCAGTAATTTAAACGCATATAATAAAAATTCTGTGGAGATTATATATGCCACCATTAACTACTTATGATACTTAGTTCATCTTAATTTATCACTGCCTTAAAACTTAAAGGAGATTATTATGTTTGATTTTATTATTTCAATAGAAGAATTACTTTCAAAGTATAATGTCACTAAAGAAAGCGGTCACACTGCTTCAAAGGCTGAGGAATTGCTCTCTGCTAATGGTGAAAATATACTTCAGGGCAAAAAGCCTCGCTCGGTAATACAGAAATTCTTTGACCAGCTAAAAGATTATATGGTAATAATTTTGCTTTTAGCGGCTGCAATATCATTTTTAGTTGCTCTTACCGAGCCAGAGGGTGAATTTATCGATTCAATAATCATCCTTGCAATTGTTATACTAAATGCAATTTTAGGCGTACAGCAGGAGAGCAAGGCGGAAAAGGCACTCGATGCGCTAAAGGATATGAGCGCTCCCACTGCTAAGGTGATTAGGGATAATATCGTGTCGGAAATACCCTCTTCGAAAATCGTAGTCGGTGACATTGTACTGCTTGAAGCAGGCGATTTCATTCCTGCGGATGGTCGTATAATAGAGTCTGCAAGCTTAAAATGCGAAGAGTCCGCCCTAACTGGAGAGAGTGTCCCCGTGGAAAAAGATGCAGATGCGATAGTAAGTGAAAATGCAGGCATAGGCGACAGGATTAATATGGTATATTCAGGTTGTAGCGTAACCTATGGCCGTGCAAAAATTATAATAACTTCCACTGGTATGAAAACCGAAATGGGTAAAATAGCGGAGCTTCTTGACAATGAGCTTAGCGAAACCACCCCACTACAACAAAAACTAAATCAGCTCGGTAAATATTTGGGTATCTTAGCGGTTCTGATATGTACTGTTATATTTGCAGTCGGTATGCTCCAAAACATACCTGCAATGGAGATGTTTATGACCTCAGTATCCCTTGCGGTCGCTTCAATACCCGAGGGTTTAACCGCTGTGGTTACAGTAGTGCTTGCCATCGGTGTGCAAAATATGGTTAAAAAGAATGCAATTATCAGACGGCTTCCAGCTGTTGAAACACTTGGCAGTGCCTCTGTAATATGCTCCGATAAAACAGGCACACTCACTCAAAATAGAATGACTGTTCAATCAGTGTGGTCGGTTGGTGAGGAAATTTCTCCAATAAATAACGAAATGCCTAAAACTTCAAGTGATGTAATTCGCTTTGGCACACTCTGCAATGATGGCCAGCTTGTAAAAGAAGGTGAAGAAATTCATCACATAGGTGACCCCACCGAAACTGCAATAGTTGCCGCCGCTTTAGAAATTGGAATGGAGAAGTCCACACTCGATGTCGAGTATGAAAGAATTGCCGAAATCCCATTCGACTCGGACAGGAAGCTTATGAGCACAGTGCATAGGATGGATGGAAAGATTATCGTTGCGGTAAAGGGTGGATATGATGTCCTTTTAAAGCGTTGTGTAGGTGCGGATGTTGCAGCAGCCGATATAGTGAATAATACCATGGCTGAAAAAGCTATGAGGGTGCTTGCTGTTGCTTACAAAGAGATTTCAGAATGCCCGAGCGAAGTAACTTCCGAAAATCTCGAGAATGGACTTACATTTTTAGGCTTAATCGGCATGATTGACCCACCTCGTGAGGAGTCTAAACAAGCAGTAGCTGTTTGTAAAGAAGCAGGAATTAAAACTGTAATGATAACTGGCGACCATATTATGACTGCGGCTGCTATCGCAAAGGAAATTGGCATACTCTCTGAAAATGATAAAGCAATCACAGGACATGAACTCAGCCTTATGAGCGAAGAAGAATTAATTAAGAACATTGAAGATTACAGGGTGTATGCAAGGGTATCTCCCGAAGATAAAATCCGTATTGTAAAGGCATGGCAAAAGCATGGTGCAGTTGTTGCAATGACGGGTGATGGTGTAAATGATGCTCCAGCACTTAAAGCTGCGGATATCGGCTGCGCAATGGGTATTACGGGAACCGATGTGGCAAAAGGAGCCGCAGACATGGTGCTCACTGATGATAATTTCTCCACAATAGTTGAAGCTGTGCGCTCTGGTAGAGGAATTTTTTCAAATATCACTAAGACAATACAGTTTTTACTCGGTTCAAATCTTGGTGAAGTTGTAACAGTATTTTTTGCAATGATTTTTGGTTGGGGCTCTCCTTTGCTCGCAATACATCTACTACTTGTAAATGTAATTACCGACGCTCTCCCTGCGCTTGCACTTGGGATGGAAAAAGTCGATGACGATATTATGAAAAAATTACCCATACCTAAAAATCAAGGAATATTTGCAAATGGACTTGGTTTTATAATCGGGTTATATGGATTTATGGTGGGAATAATTACGCTTACTGGTTATTATATAGGTAGTTTTGTTGAGCTTTCTCCCCTCTTCCCAGCTTCAAGAGAAGTTGGTATGACTATGGCATTTTTGGTTTTAGCACTATCCCAGCTAACAAATGCATATAACTGCCGCAGCACTCATTCAGTGTTTAAAATCGGTGTTTTTTCAAATTCGTCGATGAATAAAGCCTTTATCGGCTCATTTGTAATTGTTATGCTTATATACTTTGTGCCTTTCTTAGCGGAAATATTTGAAATTGTACCTCTCTCAGGAATGCATTGGGGATTGGTTGGATTCCTTGCTTTTTCACCTCTTATCATCGTTGAGATAATCAAATTTGTTTTAGGTAAAAAAGAAAGCATATAAACAAATATAATTTGTGTATTTTATTTCATAGCATTATTTATTAGCGCCACAACAATTCCCTCCTGCTGGTAGCAGGAGGGAATTTAGATATATGAAAAAAGTGAAACCTCAAATTTTTTTGAATTTTGCTTACTGTGTCGCTTTAAACTTTCAAATTTCGCTCATATACCACTGTATTACCCGCTTATTTTAAAGCTTAGTTCCTTGTCTTTCATCTTTTCTCATAAATCTGCCGGATTGCAGACTCCCTCTGCAATCCGTAATCCCTCCTGACGACAGCAGGAGGGAATTATAATATCTCAATTCTTATAAAAAACTTTAAAAATCTCTATGACTTAATTTGATAAGTGATGCAGATTTGATTATTTTCTCACAAAAAATGAAATTGATTGTGAGAATTTACAAATTTTACTATTAAATGTTTGGCATATACATATAGCTGCTAATTTTAGCTAAATCACTTGTATTTTTTACTTTAATTTGGTAAAATGTTATTAAATACCAGTAAGTTTTTTTGGTATCAACTAAATGGTTACTCTATGTAACTTTAGGGTTGTGGTTCTATTTTACACACAATATACATAAAATATATATGTTGTGTGATTCTCGTGTTTTATAATATATATTAGAAGTGTAAATAATCATACTATTAAGTGAGGTGTATACCATGATGTATCCCCACAGATTTAGCGAACAATCTATTTCTGATTTTCTCAGTGGTCAAAATATTCGCTGTTATGATTTTTTAGGAGCTCATATGGCTAATTTTGACGGACTGGATGGCGTCAATTTTGTCGTGTGGGCTCCTTTTGTACGCTCTGTGAGAGTGGTGGGAGATTTCAATAATTGGCAGGGTGACGAGCATTATATGCAGCATATTTCCTCTGGTATTTGGAGTATTTTTATAAGTGGTGTATGTGAAGGGGCTAATTATAAATTTTTAATTGAAGCTGAAAATGGAAATTTGTTCTATAAGGCAGACCCATATGCATATTATTCCGAAGTACGTCCTGCTACTGCTTCAAGAGTCTTTTCAAACGCAAATTATGTTTGGCACGACGAAAAATGGATGAAAAAAAGAGCAAAGAGTGACCATTTTAAGAAACCACTAAATATATATGAAGTTCATCTTGGCTCATGGAAGCAAAAGCTTATTAATCACTCAGTCCATACCGATGCAAAAGATTTTTATACATATCGTGAGATTGCAGATACACTTCTTCCCTATGTTTTGGAAATGGGCTATACCCATATTGAAATTATGCCACTGATGGAGCACCCTTTTGACGGCTCTTGGGGATATCAGGTCACAGGATATTTTTCCCCCACCTCCCGTTATGGCACGCCTGACGATTTAAAGTATTTTATAGACTCTTGCCATGCTAAGGGTATCGGTGTGATTTTCGACTGGGTTCCAGGGCACTTTTGTCCCGACGCTCATGGTCTTGCAAATTTTAATGGCGAAATGCTCTATGAAAATGATAAGCATCATGAATGGGGTACCTATAAATTCGATTTTGGCAGAGGCGAAGTGAGGAGTTTTCTTTTTAGCAGTGCAATGTATTGGTTTGATATATTCCACATTGACGGCATACGCATAGACGGTGTTACAAGTATGGTATATCTAAATTATGGCATTGAGGATGAAAGTAAACACAGGTATAATCCACTTGGCGGAAATAAAGACCTTGAGGCACTCTCTTTCCTATCACAGTTAAATCAAAAGCTTGCACTTTTATATCCTGGGAGTATGTCTATGGCTGAGGAAAGCACTGCGCTACCACTTGTTACCTACCCACCCCATGAAGGAGGACTTGGGTTTCATTACAAATGGGATATGGGCTGGATGAATGACACTCTTGAGTATTTTTCACTCGATTTCCCTTACAGACCCCACCATCACAATTTACTGACATTCTCAACAATGTACGCATATAATGAAAATTTCATACTCTCTCTTTCACACGACGAAGTTGTACATGGCAAGAAATCGCTTATTGATAGAATGCCTGGGGATTACTGGCGACAGTTTGCAAATATGCGCCTTCTCTATTTATATCAAATGACTCATACGGGCGCAAAACTTAATTTTATGGGAAATGAAATAGCACAATTTATCGAGTGGAGGTATTATGAAGGCATAGAATGGCAACTTACTGAATATGATAAACATCGTCAGTATAATGAATGTGTTAAGTCTCTCAATAAACTATACCTAAAGGAAAAAACACTTTGGGAGATTAATTACAGCCATGAAGGATTTGAGTGGCAAGAAGCGGATAACAATTCTCAAGGAGTTCTGATATACAAGCGAAAGAGTAAGGACGAAGAGGTAATAGTGGTTTTAAATTTTCAGCCAAATTGTTATTTTGATTATCGCATCGGTGTACCCACGGAGGGTAAATACAAGGAGATATTTAACAGTGATGAGATTTATTTCGGCGGAAGCGGAAAGGTAAATCCTAAGGCAATAAAAGCTGAAAAAGTTCCAATGCATGGCAATAATTATTCAGTTAATATCACACTTCCACCACTTGGTGGAGTTATTCTTAAAAAAACTCGTGCTAAAAAGAGCACATCAAAATAAATGGATATTGGGAGGGTTTTATGTTTAGTAAGGAGAGTTCATTTGTAAGGGCTTATAAATCCAAATTTGAAACCGTTTTGGGTAAGCCCTTTGAAGAAGCGACGGGACTTGAAAAGTATGTAATTTTAGTTAATTTACTTTCGGGCAGAATAGCAAGACAGAAAACGGATACAAATAAGCAATATTTTGAAAACAAGCAAAAAACAGTGTACTATTTCTCAATGGAATTCCTCATTGGTAGACTGCTTGACAACTATTTAATCAATCTGGGAATAAGGGAGCTCGTTGATGATGGACTTGCTTCCATCGGTGAAAATTTAGACGAGCTTTTAGAATATGAGCGTGACCCAGGTCTTGGCAATGGAGGCCTTGGAAGACTTGCCGCCTGTTTCCTCGATTCAATGGCATTTTTAGGAATAGAAGGTCATGGTACGGGACTTCGTTATAAATTTGGACTCTTTGAGCAAAAAATCAAAGATGGTATGCAGATAGAAGTTCCTGATAACTGGGCAATTGACGGATACCCTTGGGAGCGCAGAAAATCTGAAAGCTCCGTTGTGGTAAAATTCGGAGGAACTGTTGAGGGAAAATATATTGACGGACATTGGAAATATGATCATATAACCGATGATGTTGTTAAGGCAGTGCCATATGATGTACCGATTGTTGGTTACAGCGGTGAAACAGTGAATAATTTAAGGCTGTGGTCGGCAGAAACTACCGATGATAGATTTGATTTAGAGGCGTTTAATCGTGGTGAATACAGCAACGCTGTTAGACATAGAAATAACTGCAAAGCACTTACATACATCCTCTACCCCAACGACAGCACCGAAGCTGGTAGAGCACTTAGGCTAAAGCAGGAATACCTTCTTGTTGCGGCAGGAATAGGCTCTATTATCAGAGATTATACGAAGAAATTTGGCAGAGATTTCTCGAATTTCCATGAAAGGATTTCAATCCATACAAACGATACTCACCCTGCAATGTGTGTGCCCGAACTTATGCGTATATTGATAGACCAAGAAGGGCTTAAATGGGACGAAGCTTGGGCTATTACCACAAAGACTATTTCATATACAAATCACACCGTACTACCCGAAGCAATGGAAAAGTGGCCCATCGGTCTATTTAGAGGGCTTCTTCCAAGAATTTATATGATTATTGAAGAAATTGATAGGCGCTATAAAGCTGACTTCAATCGTGGTGGAGAACAGTGGGTTGAGAAACTTAAAAGCACTGCTGTACTTTGGGATGGCCAAGTTAAAATGGCGAATTTATCAATTATAGGTAGCCATTCGGTAAATGGTGTGGCAGCTCTTCATACAGAAATATTAAAAGAGCGCACACTAAAAGATTTCAATGATATCTACCCCGAAAAATTTAACAGCAAAACAAATGGTGTAAGCCATCGCCGTTTTCTCATGCAAGCAAATCCAAAGCTCAGTGATTTAATCACTTCGACAATTGGAGAAGACTGGATTAAAGACCCTGCACTTTTGAAAGAACTTTTAAAATATCAAAATGACCCTGCATTTTTAGAAAAACTCATGCAGGTTAAATATGAAAATAAATGTCGCCTTGCAGATTATATCTTAAAGCATAATAAAATTGAGGTTGATCCAAATTCTGTGTTTGATGTGCAGGTTAAGCGCATACATGCTTATAAAAGACAGCTTCTAAACATATTTAAGATAATGGCACTATACAATGAATTTAAGCTAAATCCTATGAAAATAATTGTTCCACATACATTTATTTTCTCTGGCAAGGCGGCTCAGAGCTATGTTTTTGCAAAGGATATTATTAGGCTGATTAATGCTGTTGCAGATATTGTAAATAATGATGCATCCCTTAAAGGTGCACTGAAAGTTGTTTTCATTGAGAATTTCAATGTGAGTAAGGCTCAGCTTATTTATCCTGCAACGGATATCAGCGAGCAAATTTCCACAGCTGGATTTGAAGCGAGTGGTACTGGTAATATGAAATTTATGTTTAACGGAGCACTCACCCTTGGCACTCTTGATGGGGCAAATGTTGAAATCAATGAAATGGCAGGCTCGGACAATACATTTATATTTGGTCTTAACGCTGATGAAGTGAGTGAAATAAAAACAAACGGTGAGTATTTTGCACATAATGAAGCAAAATCCAATCCTGCTCTAAATCAAATCACACATCAGCTTATAGATGGTTTCCTCGGCTCTCCTAATAATTTTAGAGGGATATATGACACTCTATTTCATTCAAATGACGAATATCTTGTACTGAGAGATTTTAACTCATATATGCAGTCTTGGTATGAAGTAAATGATTTGTATAAAAACAAATTAGAATGGGCTAAAAAATCTCTTGCAAACATTGCATCTTCAGGCTACTTCACCAGCGACCGCACTATATCAGAGTATGCAAAGGAAATTTGGGGTATAGATTTCACCTCTTAATTAAACCATCCACACATTATGGTACAAACCAAGTTTAAATTTAGTACAGAAGTAAAAAACAACACCGTATAACACAAGGAGGCTGTTAAATGAAAAAGAAAGAATGCATAGCAATGCTTTTAGCCGGTGGACAGGGAAGCCGCTTAGGTGCGCTTACCAGAAAAATTGCCAAACCAGCCGTTTCTTTTGGCGGTAAATACCGCATTATTGACTTTAGTCTGAGCAACTGCACAAATTCGGGAATCGACACTGTTGGCGTGCTCACTCAGTATAAACCATTGCTCCTTAACTCCTATATAGGAACAGGCTCCGCATGGGATCTTGACTTGGAAGATGGTGGTGTTCACGCTCTGCCCCCCTATGCTACCGAGGTTGGTGGCAGATGGTATAAAGGCACAGCCGATGCTATATTTCAAAACATCGACTTTATTAATGATTATGACCCCGAATATGTACTAATTATATCGGGTGATCATCTATACAAAATGGATTATAACGAAATGCTCAATGAGCATAAAGCAAAAAATGCCGACCTTACAATAGCAGTAATAGAAGTGCCCATTGAAGAAGCTGACCGCTTTGGAATACTCAGTGCCGACGAAGACGGCAGAATAACTAAATTCAGTGAAAAGCCCAAAAATCCTGAAAGCAATTTAGCTTCTATGGGTATCTATATCTTTAGCTGGGAAGTGCTGCGAAAAGCACTTATAAAAGACAGCAATGACGAAGCTTCTGATAGCGATTTCGGCAAAAATGTAATCCCAACTCTTTTAAATGAAGATGCAAAGCTTTATGTGCATCGTTTTGAGGGGTATTGGAGGGATGTCGGCACAATTGAGAGTTATTACAACACCAATATGGAGCTTTTGGCAGAAGAGCCTCTATTTGATGTTTTTTCTTCCGATATGCAGATATTTTCTAATTCAAATATATATCCACCGCATTATGTTGGCCCTGCGGCTACTGTTAAAAATAGTTTGGTTGCAAATGGTTCGACTGTTTTAGGAAATGTTACAAATTCGATAATTAGTGCCGAAGTTTATGTTGGCGAGGGTGCTGTTGTTGAGGACTCCATTCTACTTCCCGGCGCTAAAATTGAAGTGGGCGCAGTTGTAGTACGTTCGATAGTGGGCGAACATGCCGTGGTGAAGGAAAACTCCACCCTTGGCAGTTATCAAGATGAAGAGATTACTCTTATAGGTGACAACTACCTTTTTAGGTCAGAAAATTTAACGGAGGTGGCACATTATGGTTAGAGCTATGGGACTTATTTCTGCAAACTTTTCCGATTCTTTGGGAAGTATCACGGATCAGCGTTCGCTCGCTTCCCTCCCCTTTGGCGGACGATACCGCATGGTGGACTTTGCTCTTTCGAGCATGTCCAATTCTGGTATACACAATGTTTGCTTGATTACGCCTTTCATGTATCGTTCAATTATGGACCATGTTGGTGCAGGTAAGCAGTGGGGGCTCAGCCGCAAGAGCGGAGGGCTTTTCATACTTCCAGGTGCAGTATATGGAATGAAAAACCCAGGCGGTAGCTTCTTAATGCGTGACCTTATTCAAAATCGCATATCTTTAGAGCGAACAAATGCTGATTTAGTTGTGATGATAAGCAGCAATAAGGTGTTTAACTATGATTTTAGAGATGCTATGAATGAACATATAGAGCAAAA
Source organism: uncultured Oscillospiraceae bacterium (assembly GCA_964370185.1). Lineage (GTDB taxonomy): Bacteria > Bacillota > Clostridia > Oscillospirales > Ruminococcaceae > CAYJEQ01. Next base: position 5,837 of record CAYJIJ010000045.1, on the reverse strand, counting down.
TAGAGACATCACCTTGTTTTATAAATCCACCGATAAAAGTGAGCACTGCAAAGGTAATTTCCTCGTTTTAGATAAAGATAATAATCTAACAGGGATTACTCATAAATGCATAGGCAAGGGTAATCATTTTATGGATTGTATCATTATAAACAGAAAACTTTTAATAGATATTATAAACTGGTATGTTGCGGCGGCGCATGTGGATTTTGTTGATACAATTTCGGATAATATTGGCAAGCTGAATATTCATGCGAAAAGATTTACAAACTATATTAAGAATATTGATACGATTTCCGACTATATGAGCGCTAACAGAGATCTACTTGATGAAAGTGTTAACTCCGAGCTCTTTAGGGGAGAGCAAAAAATATACACAAAAATACAAGACAGCCCACCCACAAGATATAGAAATAGCGCAAATGTAGTTAATTCTATTGTTCCCGCAGGTTGTGAAATAGAGGGCACAGTGGAAAACTCCGTACTTTTTAGAGGCGCTAAGGTGTGCAAAGGGGCTGTTGTAAAAAACAGCATCTTGCTTCAGAGAAGTGTTGTAGAAGCAGGTGCAGTGCTTGAAAATGCCATCTGTGACAAAGGTGTCGTAATTTCGGCAGGCACAAAGCTTTTTGGTACTGAAGGAAGCCCCTGCATAATGGCAAAATCTGAGATATTTTAATTTCTAATATAGAGGTAGTCAATGAAAAAAAACACAAATATTAAAACTGAGAAAAAAGCCTCACCACAAAAAATAAAAGTCTTTTTTGCACTTTCTGAAGCTGACCCCTTTATAAAAACAGGAGGCCTTGGCGATGTGGGTGGAAGCTTGCCCGCTGCTCTATCTAAATGCGGTGCCGATGTATCGGTAATACTTCCGAAATATTCCTCAATTGCTGATGAATATAGTGCTTCAATGCAGTATCTTGGAAACATTACTGTACCACTTAGTTGGCGCAATATATACTGCGGTGTATTTAAGCTTATACATAACAAAGTAACCTATTTCTTTTTAGACAATGAACATTATTTTGCAAGGGAAATGCCCTATGGATATGATGACGATGCTGAGCGTATGGCTTTCTTTTCAAAGGCTGTGCTCGAATGCATACCACTAATGGGAAAAGGATTTCCAAATATACTACACTGCCACGACTGGCACACAGCTCTTGTCCCTGTTTTTTTAAGGGAGGATTATACCAATCTTGAGGGGTACAGGGATATAAAGACTGTATTTAGCGTGCACAACCTTAAATTCCAAGGTGTCTTCCCTCCTCAATTACTCGGCGACTTATTAGGACTCGACAGAATAACCTGTGCACATCAGCTAATAAGGAATGGTGCACTAAACTATATGCAGGGGGCACTTCTTTACAGTGATTATCTCACAACAGTGAGCCCCTCATATGCGGAAGAGATAAAAACTTCCTATTTCGGCGAAAATATAGAGAATATATTTAATGAAAAAAGTGGTAGGCTTAAAGGAATTTTAAACGGCATTGACAGTGTAGTTTATTCTCCTTCTAAAGATGATTTTATAAGCGAAAACTATGGCATTTCCACCATTTCGAAAAAAGCTGTAAATAAAGCTGCCTTGCAATCAGAGCTTGGTTTATCTGTCGATAAAGATATTCCCCTTATTGTTATGGTGAGCAGGCTTACCGAGCAAAAAGGACTTGATCTAATTATCCACACCCTCGATGAGCTTCTCTCGACAAATGAAGTGCAATTTGCATTTTTAGGAACTGGGGATAAAAAATATGAGCATGATCTGAGTTATTTTGCGGAAAAATATGCAGAAAAATTAGCTCTATGCCTTAAGTTTGACACCCCTCTTTCACATAGGTTCTATGCAGGTGGTGACATGCTTATTATGCCTTCAAAATTTGAGCCCTGTGGACTTTCTCAGATGATTGCTATGGCATATGGCACTGTGCCGATTGTCAGAGAAACCGGTGGTCTGCGTGATAGCGTGACTGCCTATAACAAATTCACCGGTGAGGGAAATGGTTTTTCCTTTGCAAATTATAATGCGCATGAGCTACTCTTTACCATTAAAGACGCGATTAGTCTATATAAAGATGACCCAAAAGCATGGCTTAATATTTGCCTTAGTGCCATGCGTGCCGATTTTAAATGGAAGAGCTCAGCTGAAAAATACCATGAGCTTTATAAAAGTTTACTCGGCTAATCAATGTAAAATATAAAAAGAAGTTTATTATCTAAAACTTTTTGAAGTTCAGCGACGCTCTTGTCATTTTTTTGCTTCGTGGGATAAGAGCAAGAGATTTCATAATATTATTCCTCTCTGCGAAGCAAAGGAATGGAGCATTAATATGAAAATACTTCACAATTCACACAGCTCATACCACAGAGCTCCTTTTGGGGCTTCTGTGGTATGTTCTTATGTAAATTTATCCATAGAAATATCGCCCCCTCCCCTCTCTATTTCACTCCATGTCATAGGTATTGATGGCAGTGAAGAGGTGCACAAGGCCACTAAAAGTGAATTACTTGGTGAAATGACTAAATACAGCTTTAGTGTAACCTCGGATAAGCCAGACATTATTCGCTATTATTTCTCCTTTGCATATGATTATCGCAAGCAGTACTATGGCAATAATTCCGATATGCTCGGCGGTGAGGGTGCTGTGTATGATACTATTCCCCCAACTTACCAAATCACATTTTACAAAGAAAATAAACTCCCAAAAGAATATACAAGCGGAATTATTTATCAGATATACACCGATAGATTTTTCAGGGGCAGTGATAGTCGTGATAGAATTTGGGAGCTCTTTAGGGATGAGAACAGGCTTGGTGCACGCAGATTTTATCACATAGACTGGAATGATCGCCCTTTCTACCCCAAAGATGAAAAGGGACATGTTACTCATTGGGGATTTTTTGGCGGAACACTTAAGGGCATTGAAGAAAAGCTGAGTTATTTAAAAAGCCTTGGTGTGAGCACCATATATTTAAATCCAATTTTTGAAGCGGCAAGCAATCATAAATACGACACTGCCGACTATATGAAAATAGACCCTGGATATGGGGACGAAAATTCTTTTACTTCCCTTGTATCTGCCGCTCGTGAAATGGGCATCAGCATTATACTCGACGGTGTATTTAGTCATACTGGAGCCGATAGCATATATTTTAATAAGCAGTCAAATTACCAAAGCGTTGGAGCTTTTGCTGATAAAGATTCCAAGTATTATGACTGGTATAGATTTACTGACTATCCTAATAAATATGATTGTTGGTGGGGTGTGGAAGACCTTCCAAATGTGAATGAACTAAACCCCGATTACATGCATTTTCTCTTTGCCGAGGGTGGAGTAATCCCACACTGGATGAAACTTGGCGCAAAGGGGTGGCGCCTTGATGTGGCGGATGAGCTCCCCGATGAATTTATAATGTCACTTAGAAAGTCGGTTAAAAATGCCGATAAGGATGGTATTGTGCTCGGTGAAGTATGGGAAGATGCAAGCAATAAAATTAGCTATGATATTAAGCGACAGTATCTGCTTGGTGATGAGCTTGATTGCACCATGAATTACCCTTTCCGCACTAATATAATGGATTTTATTAATGGCAAAATCACTTGCGAAATGCTTGTGAAGAAGATGATGTCGCTTAAAGAAAACTATCCTCCATTTGCATTTTATGGTGCAATGAATATGATATCCACCCACGATACCGAGCGAATAATTACACTCCTTGGCAAAGAGTGGGATACTTTAGAGGGCGCTGATTTTACACTCACACCTGAGCAGTACTCAAAGGCAAAAAACAAGCTAAAAATGCTCTATGCTATTCAGTTTGCTTCCCCAGGAGTTCCCTCCATATACTATGGTGACGAAGTGGGTGTGCAGGGCATGAAAGACCCATATAACCGTGCCACCTATCCTTGGGGCAAGGAAGATAAGGAAATCCTTGAACACTGCCGTAATTTATCCCATCTTAGAAAGCTCTATCCCCTACTTGCCGAGGGAGATTTTATACCCGCGAGTTTCTCAGAAGAAACTTATGGTATATGGCGAGTTGGCGATGGAGAGTCGATACTCATGATTGCTAATAGGGAGAATTATCACACTAATGTGTCGATATATACCGCGCAAAAGAAAGAAGAAAGCTCTTCTTTTTATGTACTTGATTTGCTCACTTCCAAGAAATATGAGATGGAAGAAGTGAGCCCGACCGAAGAAAGCAGGGTGAATAAGTCCGCCGAGGGGCTGCCACCAATGGGTAAACTAACTCTTACTCTGCCCCCATATGGCTATTCGCTAATATATCTGCGTGGCCAGACTCCGCACATATCCCAAAAACCAAAAGGCACTGGTCTGCTCTGCCATATTTCCTCACTACCCGATGCAAATCTTGGAATGGTGTCCGCCGCAAAACAGTTTATAGATTTCTTAGTGCTCTCGGCACAAAAACACTGGCAGATACTGCCCTTAAACCCCGTGGACATTCATGGCTCACCCTATTCGACTTGCAGTGTCTTTGCTGGAAATGATAAACTTTGTGCAAACTTAAACTCTCCGCTACCTTTAAAAGATGCAGAATATTTGCAGTTTGTAAATGAAGAAGCTTATTGGCTTGATGACTATGCACTTTACACTGTTTTAAAACTGATAAATAACGGCTCTCCTTGGCAGGAATGGCAGGAAGAGCATAAAAACCCCACTGATAAAAAGATTTTATCCGAAAGATACAGCGGTTCAGTGGAGGAAGTTAAGCTGAGGCAGTATGAATTTTGGAAGCAGTGGAAAGAGATTAGGGCTTATGCGGCGCAGAAAGGAATTTCTATTATAGGCGATTTGCCGATTTATGTTTCCTGTGATAGCGCCGATGTTTGGGCAAATAAAGAGCTCTTTACTCTCGACGAAAGAGGCTATAATAAGCTCTCGGCAGGTGTCCCACCCGATTATTTTTCTGAGGAAGGGCAGTACTGGGGAAATCCTCTTTACAATACCGAGCTTATGGCTGAAAATGGCTATAAATGGTGGAAAAAGAGAATATCCCACGCATTAAAGCAATATGATTATATAAGACTTGACCATTTTAGAAGCTTTGCCGCCTATTACGCAATACCAGCAGGTAAAAAAGCTACTGATGGGTACTGGATGAGAGGCATGGGGAAAGAGTTTTTCGACAGTTTATATGCCGAATTCGGCTCCCTCCCGATAATAGCAGAAGACCTCGGTATACTCGATAGCTCCGTATATGATCTCATCGACTACACCGATTTTCTCGGCATGGACATATTCCAGTTTACAGGGGAAGCTATGCTTAATATGCCAACTCCTGAGGCTTCGAAACGAGTATTTTATACTGGCACACACGACAATCAAACACTTAGAAGCTTTTTAGCGGACAGTGGTAGAGCAAATTCAAAACAGGATGTGAGGGAAGTAATTGAAAAGCTCTTTGCCTCTTCTGCATCTTTGGTAATACTGCCAATTCAAGATGTACTCTATCTTGACGACAGTGCGAGAATGAACATCCCCGGCACTACTCAGGGGAACTGGAATTTTAAGCTCAGCAAAAACGATATACAAAAGGATGATATTGATTTTCTTTTTGATATAACAAAAAGATATCGTAGGCTCTAATATGAAGTGAATGATAATTGATGTGCAGGGCGATTACCGCCCTTATGCACTAAAAATGCTCTTATCATTCTGCCACTTGCTTAGTTAGAGCAAATTTTATTTTACGCCGATATTAGCGGCAGAATGGAGCGATAGTTTGAAACAAGTTTCAAACTACATCCTCGCGGGGAGATGTGCAGGGCGATAGCCGCCCTTATGCACTAAAAATGCTCTTATCATTCTGCC
>CAYJIJ010000044.1:0-20142 GCA_964370185.1 uncultured Oscillospiraceae bacterium | reverse complement strand
CAATTTTCATCACAAGGATTATACCAATGATACGCACAATTATTAGCATACCCACGGGAGTGCTCAGAATGCCAATATCGGATTATATTTTTTACTCGGTACTTGGAATGTTAATTATGAATTATATATATATAGGCTCTGGCTACTTCTTTGGTGAAATAGCGCTTAATTATTTTAATTTTTAACTTGAGTAATGTGTAAGTACACCGTCATTTAGCATAATTACCTTCTTAGCATTTTTGGCTATGCTATCATCATGTGTAATCATTATAATGGTAACACCTTTATTTGAGAGCTCACCAATGAGGGAGAGCACCTCCTTTCCTGTAAGGGAATCTAAATTACCCGTTGGTTCGTCTGCAAGAAGTATAGCTGGTGAAGCTGCAATCGCCCTTGCTATTGCTACCCTTTGTTGCTGACCACCCGAAAGCTCATGGGGGCGATGGGAAATCCTATGGGATAAATCCACCTTTTCAAGGGCATCCATGGCTATCTCTCTACGCTTTTTCTTTGCTACCCCTCTATAAAAAAGCGGAAGTTCAACATTTTCAACTGCTGAAAGGGATTTAATAAGATTAAAGCCTTGAAATATAAATCCAATTTCTTTATTTCTAATATATGATAATTCTTTATCCGATAGATTATATACATTTTCTCCATTGAGTATATAGCTTCCATATGTGGGGCTGTCGATGCAGCCAATCATATTCATAAGTGTAGATTTGCCCGAGCCTGATTTACCAACAATCGCTAAATAATCGCCCTTATCCACCGATAAACTTATATTGTTTAATGCATAGACATTTTCTTCGCCACGAGTATATATTTTACTTAAATCTTTTATTTCGATTATTTTTTCCATCAGCTTCTCACCTTCTAAAGTATATAGTATGAAAAAGTATTTACAAATTTGTTTAAAATATACTGCTATTTCATTGACTTTACAGTGCTAAATTGATACAATGAATATTATTTAAATTTTGTAGAAGAAGTGAAAATTTGTTCTTCTCTCTTTCAAAAGACAGGTAACCTAAAAATATGGCACAATTGTGCCTTTATAAAGAAAGGAATGTCCACAATTATGCAAAATCTCACAATAACTCAAACTCAAACTCCAAAACAAAAGCCAATGGATGAAAACAAACTTGCCTTTGGTGAAGTCTTTACTGACCACATGTTACTTATGAATTATAAAACAGGAAAAGGCTGGCATGACGCAAGAATAGTACCATATGGCCCATTAAGTATAGACCCTGCGGCAATGGTTATACATTATTCACAAACAATATTTGAAGGCCTTAAAGCTTATAAGTCCCATGATGGAAAAGTTATGATGTTTAGACCTGAGCTTAACTGTGAAAGGCTTAATACTTCTAACGCACGCATGGCAATACCTCAGATTGATGAGGAATTTTTGCTGTATAGCTTAAATGAGCTTGTAAAACTCGACAGTGACTGGATACCAACAGCGGAGGGATGTTCACTATATGTTAGACCAACAGTTTTTGCCACAGAAGCAAAGCTCGGTGTTAAGCCTGCTGATGAATATCTTTACATGGTAATACTTTCGCCATCGGGTTCTTATTATAAAGATGGACTGAAACCAGTTAAGATTTATGTTGAAGAAAAATATGTTCGCGCAGTACCAGGTGGCACGGGAGAAGCTAAAACTGGTGGTAACTATGCATCTTCTTTGATGGCACAGAGTGGGGCATATGAGCAGGGTTATTCACAAGTGCTTTGGTTGGATGGCATTTCTAAAAAATATATTGAAGAAATTGGAACTACCAATGCATTTTTCATTATAGGAGATGAAATAATCACTCCTGAACTAAATGGAAGCATACTCAATGGTATAACAAGGAGAAGTGTGCTTGAACTTGTGCGCAAGTGGGGCATGAAAGTTTCTGAGCGCCGCATATCCATTGATGAAGTTATCGAAGCTTATAACAAGGGAGAGCTTAAAGAAGTATTTGCAAGCGGAACTGCTGCTGTAATATCGCCTGTGGGTGAACTCAAATACAAAGATACTATTATGAATATCAATAATGGAGAAATCGGCGAGATTACACAGAAGATATATGATTCAATTACAGGCATTCAGCTCGGAAAAATTGAAGATGATATGAACTGGACATATGAAGTGAAATAAAGATTGTTAAAATAAGATAGAGGGTATTTACACCACTAAAGGCGGTGCAAATACCCTCTAAAATTATCATAGAATATTAAAGATTTTCTGCCATTTCAATGAGCTTAGCTTTTGGGACTACACCAACTGACTGATGAACAACTTCACCATTTTTAAATACAAGTACTGTTGGAATTGTCATAATACCGTATTTAGCGGCTATGTCCTGCTCATCATCAACATTAACCTTAGCTACAAGTGCTTTGCCTTCAAGCTCTTTGGAAACCTCATCAATTATTGGTCCCATCATACGGCATGGGCCGCACCATGGTGCCCAGAAATCAATCACAGCAACACCTTCGCCATTTAAAACTTCTGATTCAAATTCTTTTTTTGTAAATTCTAAAGCCATAAGTAAACCTCCTGTTAATATGTAATTATTTTGTCTGGATTTTGCATTATTACTCATGCAAATATTTGAAAAACTTCCTTATACAGTATTATACACCTTTTTAGTGTAAAATCAATACTATACAATAATATTTACAACGAGTTAATAGTAATTACAAAAATTATAAAATTACTACTACTATTATAATATATGGATATAGGTGCAAATGTCCATGTATTTTAAAGTTTTATTAAATTTGCTTAGTGAAAATTAATAAAATGAAGAGGTATTATTGATTTAATTAAGATAAAAAAATTATCTACCCATATAGAATAGGTAGATAAATATATTAATAATATTAAAGATTGGTGCTGTGGTTATGGCTCTGGATATGGAATTGCGTCCAGTCCCATATCGATCCAGCGATTGTGATCAACATTAAATGAAGAACCAGCAAGAGCCACTTCTCCCGTAGAGGTACTTACATGGATAGCAAAATTTGCTTCGCCTGCAAGGTCGGATTTAGAATCATGAAACTCAATTTGAAGCCAATCAGGGTCATCCAAATAGTAATCACCATCTATTACTGCTTCGCCCCCAAGAACTCTAAATAAACTTTCGGCAAAGGGTAGAAGATCATCCACATCACCTGAGGTAGCATCTAAATCATCGTCGCCTGCATTATCGTTAAAGACAGATTTTCTAAATGTGTCATTATGTCTAACGAGTATAGATCCCTCGGTAACACCTGCCCCTGACTCGGTACCCGTTATCCAAAGAACTTCAACATATTGCCCAGGAGGGAGATTGTTTAATGGGTCAGCTATTGCGGTAGTTGCCGCACGCACTATATTTGTGGCAACTTGTAAATCATCGGATTGCCTTGCTCTTTCAAGATATTGAGTATAGTTAGGGGCAATTACAGCAGATAAAATTGCAATAACCCCGATAACAATTATAAGTTCAATTAATGTAAAACCTTTATTTTTAAGTTTGTTCATAAATAATTACTCCTAACTAAAGTTATATGTATATAATCGAAATAGTAAGAATTTTAGTATAATCCTGCTTTATTTACATAATAGTCAAGCCTTTTCATGATTTTTTCACCACCTGCACCGTTTTTCCTCGATACATCGGCAGCTATTAGCTCGGCTAAGAAAAGCGGTGCCATATATGAATTGAAAAAGCTAATACTATCAACACTGGTGGAGAGTATTATATCTGCCTCCCTTGCATTTGGAGAAGCAACGCCTTCGGTCATAAAAATTGTTTTAGCGCCCCTATTCTTTGCCATTTCAAAAAGTGTGTCTATTATTTTAGGGTATCTTGGAAAACTTATAAAAAATACACAATCATCCTCGGTTAGTCCGTTAAACATTTCCACTGAAGCAAAATCAGAGGAAGTAACAGCTCTGGCATCGGGTAAAATATGACCCATTGCAACTGTGAGGGCAGTGGCAATTCCTGCAGCAACACGAAAGCCAACAAAAAATATTCGTCTGCTTTTTATAAGTGCATTAGAAACTGCATCAATTTTTTCTAAAGAGTTATATGAAATAGTTGATTCTAAATTTTTAATCGACATATGAAGCGATTCATTTACTATATCGTTGCTATTTAATATATCCATACTTGATAAAAGTTTTTCTGCTGGGGGGAGAACCCTATTAGAACCAAATCGCACCTTATATGATATGCTTTCCTGTATTTCTTTTTGAAGCTCATTAAAGCCGGAATATCCCACCGCTCTTGCCATTCTAATAACCGAGGCATCACTTGTGCCAAGTTCACCAGCAATATCTGCAGCAGTCATAAATCCCACTCGTGCTTCATTTTCAAGGACGAACTGTGCAATTATGCTCTCGGTTTTTGTGAGCTTTGCGGCCATTATTTTTTCTTCTAAAACAGTATTCATATTATAACTTCCATTTCGTTTGTTTTGTAGTAAATACTACAAAATCACTTTTACAGTTATTTTAATACTTTTTAAAAATAAAATCAAGAGAATAATTTAAAATATGTTCTAAATATTGTTAATAAAATCATGCATAATAAAGGCAAAGCGTAAAAAATAAAAGCAAAATGTGATTGTATATAGCTTTTTATCACTTAGGTGTAATAATATATATATAATTAACAAATTTGTCTATAATCACTATAAATAATTTTAAAGTGGTTGACAAAACATTCTCAATGTTTTATTATATGCATGATATTTGTAGCAAACACTACAAAAATAGTTTTCCTTGCAGTACTCAAGACATCCACATCTCAAAAAAATAGGGGGAGTTAAATGTTTAATTCAGCAGATCATTTAATGTTTGCAACTTATTTTGCACCGAGGGGCAGAGAACGCTTACTTGAGCTTGGCAATGCATTTGCTCAAAGGCATCTAAAACCTGACGACAGACTCATAGCACTTTTAGGGGATTCTGGCTCGGGTAAATCACTGCTTGCAAAAGGAATGTTCCCAGGGCTTGACCTCACAAATGATGACGAAGGTGTGCACATCAGACCACTTCCAATTGTAGAAGAGCATATGGAGGGCAAGTTTAAACGCCACTCATATCATCTGGACATTCGCCTTGAATCAGGGTTTACACAACTCTACATACTTGCAGATGCAATTAAAGGTGCACTCGATGCGGGAAAGAGAGTTGTCGTTGAACATTTTGAAATGGTGTATGAGATGGTTGGTAGAAATGCCGATATACTCATAGGGATAGGCGAGGAAGTTATCGTAACAAGGCCTACAATTTTTGGCCCACTGCCAGAAGACATAACAAAGCTTGTATACGATACTATTGCATACAGGAAAAAAGCACATACAGCTGAGATTATCACTTGTGACCTGCTCGAGAAAAACTACGGGCTCGATATCATAAAAAGTTTCGGTGAAGTTAGAAGAGGTTTCATTATAAAACTAACACATAATCCGAATCTTGATATTGAATTTTTAAATCAGCAAGTAAACAAAGTAATTTCATATAATCTTCCGGTAACATATAAAGATGAAGAGCATGTATCGGTAGGTGGTGAAATTATCCACTCAACAGGCCCTCGCATCCATGTAAGCAATACTAAGCAAATAGAGTTTTTCAGAATTCTACCCGACATCATTTATGATCCAGTAGAAAAGCTCTATAACCTTGTAGGCGTTGTTGATGAGAAAAGGCTTGAATCAGTTAACGATATCAATAAATTTAATTTGTGGTAAATGAAAGGATGAATAATAAATGAGTACAAAGACTTTAGTAATAGGTGTAATCGGAGCCGATATACACACTGTTGGAAACAAAATTTTAGAATTTGCTTTTAGAGAAGCTGGATACAATGTGGTAAACTTAGGCGTACTTGTATCGCAAGAGGAGTATGTAAAGGCGGCAGTTGAAACTAATGCGGATGCTATCTTAGTTTCTTCTCTCTATGGACAAGGCGAGCTTGACTGCCCAGGACTTAGAGAAAAATGCATTGAAGCAGGTATCGGCGATATTCCACTTTATGTAGGTGGTAATATAGTAATAGGTAAGGCTTCTTTTGATGAAGTAGAACCAAAATTTAAAGCTATGGGCTTTAATAGGGTATACGCACCAGGAACAGCACCAGAAGTTACAATCGCTCATCTAAAAGAAGACTTAAAATAGTCCATCCGATACAGGGAGGATAAACATGAAAGCTGCACTATTTATAGACATAGGAAGTACCTACACTAAGGCAACTTGTGTGGATACTGAAAAAGCAGAGATAGTAGCAACAGCTAAATCGCCCACAACAGTTACAACGGATATAAAGATTGGATTTCTAAATGCTATATCGGCTATAAAAGAGCAAGTAGGGGATGTAGATTTTGAAGTCATAAAAGCTTGTAGCAGTGCGGCAGGTGGTCTTAGAATGATTGCAGTGGGCTTAGTGAGGGACTTAACCGCCGAAGCGGCAAAACTCGCAGCGCTAAGTGCAGGAGCAAAAGTAATAAAGGTTTATGCTAATAAACTTGATAAAACTGAATTGCAAGAAATAGAAGAAATAGACCCCGACATCATAATGCTTGCAGGCGGTACTGATGGCGGCAACAGCGAAGTTATACTCCACAATGCAAGGCTTTTGTCCACTCTACCTAAAAATCTACCTATAATTGTAGCTGGAAATAAAAGTGCTTCGGATGAAGCTTGCGAAATGTTTGAAACTGCTGGCAAAGATGCGATAAAATGCCAAAATGTAATGCCCGAGTTTGGAGTGCTAAACATAAACCCAGCAAGAGAAGCAATCCGCAAGGTGTTTTTGGACAGGATTATTCAGGCAAAAGGGCTCAGCGAAGTGCAGGACATGGTGGATGGTGAGATAATCCCAACACCCTCCTCTGTGATGATTGCGATAGAAACCTTGGCGAGGGGTACAAAAAATGCACTCGGCATTGGTGAACTTGTCGCAGTTGATATAGGCGGAGCTACCACGGATGTCTACTCGGCAACAAATGGTTGTCCGGTATTTCCAGGGGCAGTGCTCAGAGGAATACCCCACCCAGCAATAAAACGCTCGGTAGAGGGCGACCTCGGGATGAGATGGAATGCACATTCGATTGTATCAATTGTTGGAGAAGAGGAATTTTGTGAATATGCTGAGGTTACACCAGAAAAACTAAGGCAAACACTTGACATATTCAGAGAAAACCCCGAACATCTTCCGCAGGATGAAGAAGAGAAACGAATAGATTTCACCCTTGCAAACAAAGCTACATTTATAGCGATGCTAAGGCATGCAGGAAGCATAGAAAAGCACTTTACACCACTCGGTGAAAGTTATATTCAAACAGGCAAAGACTTAAGCAAAATACAGCATGTAATTGGCACTGGAGGCCCCGTGATAAATAATCCCACGCCCTCACAAGTGCTATCTGGAGTGCTTTATACTCCACAAGAACCCTTTTCGCTAATGCCCAAAAATCCCGACTATATGCTTGATAAAAAGTATATACTCTCGGCTATGGGATTACTTAGCAGTATAAATTCCGATATGTCACTAACAATTATGAAGAAAGAGATGGTGAACTTATAATGAGTAATACTTCAAAGAAAATGAGCATGGATGAATATAACAAAACCCGTGCAGAGATAATTGGCACATGGCCAACAGGTAAAGACGCAGATTTCCAAAAAGGTGTTGACTACCATAAATCTTTAGATAAGAGCAGAGTTTTCGGTGCAAAACTTGAGCAGGCTAAAAAAGATAAAGTTACACTAATTCAGCCAAGAGCGGGTGTTGCTATGCTTGATAAGCATATCGAACTGCTTCAGTATCTTGAAAAAAATGGCGATGCTGACCTTTTACCTTCCACAATAGACAGCTACACAAGACATAATAGATACGAAGAAGCACAGGTTGGTATCGAAGAGAGCAAGAAAACAGGAAAATCCCTACTAAACGGCTTCCCCGCAGTTAACTGGGGTGTTGATGCTTGCCGTCAGGTAGTTGATTCCGTATCCCTTCCAGTACAGGTAAGACATGGTACACCCGATGCAAGACTACTTGCTGAAATCACACTTTGCGGTGGTTACACTTCCTACGAAGGCGGCGGTATTTCCTACAACATTCCTTATGCTAAAAACCACACACTTGAAGATACAATAAACAACTGGAGATATGTAGATAGACTAATCGGTCTTTACGAAGAAGCAGGCGTTTCTATCAACAGAGAGCCATTTGGCCCTCTAACTGGTACACTTGTACCACCTTGTATTTCTCACTCCGTTGCTGTTCTTGAAGCACTACTTGCAGCTGAGCAGGGCGTTAAGAGTATCACAGTTGGTTATGGCCAGTGCGGTAACCTCTATCAAGACGTTGCGGCTATCAAGGCTTTAGAGCAACTCACAGAAGAATATCTCGCTAAATTTGGATTTAACGACTGCGTAGTTACCACAGTATTCCATCAGTGGATGGGTGGATTCCCACAGGATGAAGCAAGAGCTTACGGCGTTATTTCTTGGGGTGCTGCTACTGCTGTACTTTCAGGCGCTACAAAAGTTATCGTTAAAACACCTCATGAAGCAATGGGTATTCCTACAATGGAAGCTAATGCTTCAGGTCTTAGAACAACAAAACAGCTTACAAACATGCTTGATTGCCAGATTTTCGGCAATGTAGCTGAAGTTAAAGCTGAAATAGATATGATAAATGCAGAAACAAGAGCTATCGTTGATAAAGCACTTGAGCTTGGTAAAGACGATTTTGTTGACGCTTCACTTGCTGCATTTGAATCAGGTATTCTTGATGTACCATTTGCACCATCTAAATTCAACAAAGGGCTTGCTCTGCCTGCACGTGATAACAACGGCGCAATCAGATTCCTCGACTTTGGTAATCTACCATTTAATGACGACATCAAAGCATTCCACAGCGACCGCATGAAAGAAAGAGCTGCATTCGAGGGTAGAGATGTAAGCTTCCAGATGGTTATCGACGATGTTTACGCAATCTCAAGAAGTCGTCTAATCGGTAGACCAAAAGTATAATAAACTTAAATATAGTTTAAATTGAGAGGTTTTATGGTTTGAAATAAATTTCAAACCATACCCTCGCGGGGCGATGTGCAGGACGATTCGTTCGCTTTGCTCACTACCGTCCCTATACACAATAATGCTCTTATCATTCCTTGCTCAGCTGATAAGAGTGAATTAAATTAATATTTTATGCCGATGCTGAGCGGCGGAATGGATCATTATTATGAAAATTAAAAAGGTTATATGCTCGGGCGGTAGAACAGGCTTTTTCTTTGATGACCAAAAAGCTATTAAACAAGGCGCAAAAGCTGATGGCTCAGCATATATAGGTGAGCCTGCAACCCCAGGCTTTACAGCAGTAAGACAGTCGGGTGAGTCAATTTCAGTTCAGCTCATACTCGAAGATGGACAGATTGCATACGGAGATTGTGCGGCAGTTCAGTACTCGGGTGCAGGCGGTCGTGACCCACTTTTCTTAGCAACCGACTTCATTCCTTTTATATATGAAAAAATTGCTCCAATCTTAGAAGGTGCTGAAATAACAACCTTTAAAGAAATGGCTGAAAAGATTGATAACATGGTTGACCCCGACACTGGTAAACAAATCCACACAGCTATAAGATACGGCATTACACAGGCTATTCTTGATGCAGTAGCAAAGAGTAAGCACTGTATTATGGCGGAAGTTATAGCTGAGGAATACAATACAGGCGGAGTTGCAACAACACCAATTCCAATTTTCACACAATCGGGTGATAATCGCTATGACAACACCGATAAAATGATACTTAAAGGCGCAAATGTACTTCCTCACGGACTTATTAACCATGTGGAAACAAAACTCGGCAAAAACGGTGAGCTGCTTGTTGATTATGTTAAGTGGCTTGCAAAAAGGTCGAGAGAGCTTGCTCCTTATGAGGGTTATCAGCCAATAATCCACATAGATGTTTATGGTACAATCGGCATAGCATTTAACAACGACTGGGAAAAAATCACCGATTATTTCGCAGTGCTTGCAGATGCGGCTGATGGCCTAACAATCCGCATTGAAGGCCCTGTTGATATGGGTGAAAGAACTGCACAGATGGAAGCACTCAAGAAGCTTACAGCTATGGTTGACGAAAGAGGAATTAATCTTGAAATCGTTGCTGATGAATGGTGCAACACTTATGAAGATGTTGTATATTTTGCCGACAACAAAGCAGGACACATGCTTCAGATTAAAACTCCGGACCTTGGCGGTATCAACAACACTGTTGAAGCGGTAATATACTGCAATAAAGCAGGAGTTGGAGCATATCAAGGCGGTACTTGCAATGAAACAAACCGTTCAGCGGAAGTTTGCGTAAACCTTGCTATGGCTACAAAGCCTCTTCAAATCCTCGCTAAACCAGGTATGGGCGTTGATGAAGGTCTGATGATAGTTTACAATGAAATGCAAAGAGTAATTGCATTTATGCAAAGCAAATAATTTATTTGGTCGGTATTCTCCTGTTTGTCAGGGGAATACCGATAAAATTAAGTATGAGAAAACTTATTTTTTATATTCCACCTTTTTATAAAGGAAAAAAATAAAAAGAGTAAGTTTTGATTATCTCTAAGGGATAAGGTATAAAAGGAGTGGGTAAAATGAGAGAAATATCTGTAAATACAGTTAAAGAAAAGATAAAAGAGCTGATTTTAGAAGCTTCATATGTAATTGGTGAAGATATTTATGAAAGTCTTTGTGATTATAAAAGGAAAGAAATATCACCTGTTGGAGTGTCGGTTCTTGACCAGCTCATACGCAATTACGATATAGCTAAAGAAGAGCGTATTGCGGTATGTCAAGATACGGGCATGGCAGTTGTTTTCATTGAAGTTGGGCAGGAGGTAATGCTCACAGGTGGAAATATCACCGAGTGGGTAAATCTGGGTGTACGAGAAGCATATGATGAGGGATATCTCAGAAAATCGGTTGTAACAGAACCAATTTTCAACAGAAAAAACACAGGGGACAACACCCCAGCAATTATACACTATTCAATTGTTGATGGAGATAAAATTGACATAAATGTAATGCCTAAAGGTTTTGGAAGCGAAAATATGAGCGCAACAAAAATGCTTGTTCCTGCCGATGGAATTGAGGGAGTTAAGCAATTTGTACTTCAAACAGTTAAAAATGCAGGCCCAAATCCATGCCCACCAATAATTGTTGGTGTTGGTGTGGGTGGTACAATTGAAAAAGCTACATTAATGTCTAAAAAAGTACTGCTGCGCAAAGTGGGAGAACACAATGAAAATCCCGAATATGCAAACCTTGAAAAGGAACTTTTAAAAGAAGTTAATAAGCTCGGAATAGGCCCAGCAGGTACCGGTGGTAGAACCACTGCGCTTTCAGTGAATATAGATTACTACCCCACGCATATAGCTTCATTGCCAGTGGCTGTAAATCTATGTTGCCATGCCGCTCGCCATGCACATGCTACAATATAAGGAGGCGATAAAATGGAAATTAAACTTACAACACCAATAACTGAAGAACAAGCACGCTCACTAAATGCAGGGGATAATGTGCTTATAAGCGGAGTGATATACACTGGTAGGGATGCAGCTCATAAAAGACTTATCGAGCTACTAAACGAAGGCAAGCAACTTCCTATTGATTTAAAAGATCAGCTAATATACTATGTTGGCCCAACACCAACAAAGCCTGGCAATGTAATAGGCTCATGCGGCCCTACAACAAGTTATAGAATGGATGCATACACACCACAGCTTTTAAACTTAGGATTGCGTGGAATGATTGGTAAAGGTAAGAGGAACGACACTGTTATTGACTCTATGAAAGAAAATGGTGCTGTTTACTTTGGGGCAGTAGGTGGAGCAGCGGCTCTTATCTCAAAATCAGTTGAAAGCGTAGAAATTGTTGCATATGAAGACTTAGGTCCTGAAGCTATTCGCAAATTAGTAGTAAAAGACTTTCCAGCAACCGTTATCATAGACTGTAAAGGTAATAATCTTTACAACACAAAACCCCTTGAAGACTAATATTTTATACTAAATACTTAAGCTCATCTGCTAATATTTTAAAGCAGATGAGCTTAAATATTATATACATAAGTTTATTTTAAAAAATAGGTATATAATGCAATGTAGTCCTTTACAAAAGAAAAATAATAAAGTATAATTAATTAATACTAAGAAACTAAATAGTTTTATGTAATTTTACTCTGTGAGGTGGTAAGGTGGAAGATAATAATACTCTAAACCAATTAAGCTCTATTACTAATAAATTAAATATAATGCTAAGTACTTTCGCACCCCAACACAAAATTGAAACTAATACACCGGAAGATATATGCATGGCAATTGATACACTTGATAAAAATTTAAAAAAAGCCATTGATGTTATTGATGTCATATTATCTGGTGAATATACTAATGATCTTCAGTCCGACAATGGATTATTGCTAAATAAAATCACTGAAATTGAAAACAAATTAATGCAGCTCTATGGCATAGTAGCAAGGATATCAAATGGTGATTATTATGTGGATACTAATTCCCTTGGAAATCTCGGGAATTTGATGACATTGCTTCAGTCAAATATCAGAGAGCGTGAAAAGATAATTATTGATCAAGCGAATATGATGGAACGCTCAGCAGAATCTTTAAAATCTCTCTTAGGTGCCGTAAAGGATTGGATTATAGTTACAAATGCAAGCACTGGCGATACAGTGTATGCAAATGAATCCGCCAAAGGATTTTTCTACAATCCGGAAACAAATACCCATGTTTGCGGTGATGGCTGTGATTTAATTAACTATCTCAAAACTTATGGTAGAGATATAACCGATGCATATGTAATGTATAATTACAGCTGCAAAAGAAATATAAGGCATTTAGTTGTCACCTCATATTTAATCTCTTGGGATGATTTGCCCGCTTATGCGCATTATATCGAGGATATTACCGACCAAATTGAATATAGGGAAAGAATAGAGGAAATGGCATTTACTGATCCTCTAACGGGTTTATTCAACAGAAGATATTGCCTGAATAAAATGGAAGAGATGATGAAGAGCAATATACCTTTTGCATTTACACTTATTGACCTCGACGGGTTAAAATTTGCAAACGATACCTTTGGCCATTTAGCAGGTGACGAATATCTAACAGCTGTATCAACAGAAATGAAAAGTTCTACAAGGAGTACGGATATTCTTTGTAGGATTGGAGGGGATGAGTTTGTAATTATATTCCCGAAATGTCCTAATGATATAGCAATGAAAAAGATGTCAGTAATGGATCAGTTACTTCAGTCTAAATCAAAGGAATATCCAATGTCTATGAGCTATGGTGTTGTAAGTGTTTACGAAGAAGCCACCTATGATGCTGAAGAAATAATAACCGAAGCCGATGAAAGAATGTACAAGCTTAAAAAAGAAAAAAAGAGAGATCGCAAGAATTAATAATAAAAAGATATTCCCCCGCTATGAAGCGGGGGAATATTATTATATAAAACTATTTGTAACTAATCAATATATCCTTGATGAGCAAGAAGCTCTGCCATCAGTACAGCGCCACCTGCGGCACCTCTAACTGTATTATGCGATAAGCATACAAATTTATAGTGATACTGACTGTCTTCACGAAGTCTTCCCACAGATATTGCCATGCCTTTTTCAAGATCTCTTGCAAGCTTGGTTTGTGGCATGTCTTCCTCTTGGAAGTAGTGTAAAAACTGTTTTGGAGCAGAGGGGAGGGAAGCCGATTGAGGAACTCCGCTAAACTCTTTCCAAACCTTAAGTATTTCTTCTTTGGAGGGCTTTTTATCAAACTCAACAAATACAGCCGCTAAATGACCATCCGATACAGGCACACGAATGCATTGAGTGGTGATTTCAGGAGAAGCAGAGGATACAATCACGCCGTCTTTTACTTCACCCCATATTTTTAGCGGTTCTTTTTCGCTCTTATCTTCTTCGCCGCCAATATAAGGTATTACATTATCATTCATTTCAGGCCATGTTTCAAAAGTCTTTCCTGCACCGGAAATTGCTTGATATGTGCAAGCGAGCACTCTTTTAATGCCAAATCCGTCAAGTGGGTAAAGCGCAGGCACATAGCTTTGAAGTGAGCAGTTTGACTTTACTGCAATAAATCCTCTTTTTGTGCCAAGACGTGCTCTTTGAGCAGGGATTACTTCGCTGTGATTGTCATTAAGCTCTGGGACAATCATCGGTACATCCGCTGTTCCTCTGTGAGCGGAGTTGTTTGAAATTACAGGGCATTCAGCCTTTGCATAAGCTTCTTCAAGTGCTTTTATCTCATCTTTTTTCATGTCAACAGCACAGAAAACAAAATCAACCTGTGAAGCAATTTTTTCTATGTCATCCGTAGCGTTGTATACTATCATGTCGGCAATATTTTTAGGCATTGCAGTTTGCATACACCAACGGTCACCCACTGCCTCTGCATATGTTTTTCCAGCTGAACGTGGAGAAGCAGCCAAAAGCACAATTTTAAACCAAGGGTGTCCGTCTAAAAGAGTAATAAACCTCTGTCCAACCATTCCTGTTGCGCCAACGATACCTACTTTAAATTCTTTCATCTCTACTACCATTCCTTCCTAATTTGGAATTTTATTAAATATTTGTTGAAAAGTTAGTGACAATGCAATATAATGGTTTCATTGATAACCAAAAGCAGTGTTTTTGTTCGCCGTGCAAAGTCAATTGTTTTCCACCCGAGATAATAATAGCATTAAACCCATACTTTGTCAAATAAATTTTGGGATTTTTTATATATTTTTATAAACTTTTTTATGCAAAATCACTTTTGTTTTTGAAAATAGTATGTTATAGTATTAAATGTATTTCAGAGAAGAAATTTTCTAATCCTACGAGTTAAAAGATTTTCAAACTAATACCTCTCGGAGCAATGTGCAGGATGATTTACATCTTTATGCATATAAAGTTTTTTACAGTCACTCAGTGCGGTAAGAGGGAAGTTTTATTATTATTTTGTGCCGACGCTGAGCGGTGAAATGGAGCGTTTTTATGAAAAGAACTGATTTTTATTATGAATTGCCAGAAGAGCTTATTGCACAAACTCCATTGTATCCAAGGGACAGCTCAAAGCTGTTGCATTTATCAAAGGAAAATGGAATTTGCTCCGACCGCAACTTTACCGATATAGTAGAGCTTCTCAATGAGGGTGATCTGCTTGTTTTAAATAATTCAAGAGTACTGCCAGCAAGACTTTATGGAAATAAAGAAATGAGCGGTGGAAGAGTGGAGTTTTTACTGCTTGCGCAAAGAGAAAAAGATGTGTGGGAGATTATGGTGCGCCCAGGTAGAAAGGCACAACCGGGAACTTCTTTTGTTTTTGGCAATGGAATGCTAAAGGGTGAGATATTGAGCGTACTTGATGGTGGTAATAGACTGGCTAAATTTAGCTATGAGGGTGACTTCTATTCAGTCCTCGACCAAATCGGGGAGATGCCACTGCCACATTATATAACTGAAAAACTGGACGACAAAGAGCGTTATCAAACTGTTTATTCAAAAGAAAGAGGTTCGGCGGCGGCACCCACAGCAGGACTTCACTTTACCCCCGAGGTAATGAAAGCACTGGCGGAAAAAGGGGTGAGTATTGCCTATGTTACCTTACATGTTGGTCTTGGTACATTCAGACCGGTAAAGGCTGATGATATAATAGAGCATAAAATGCACAGTGAAAGCTATTTCTGCCCTAAGGAAACTGCTGATATTATAAATAGGACTAAAGCCAAAGGTGGTAGGGTAATAGCGGTTGGGACTACAAGTTGCCGCACAATAGAGTCCATAGCTGCAATGAATAGTGGCGAGATAAAAGAATGCAGTGGGGATACCGACATTTTTATATACCCAGGATATGAATTTAAGATTTTAGATGGGCTTATCACAAATTTCCATCTTCCCGAGAGCACACTAATTATGCTTGTGAGTGCATTTGCAGGATATGAAGAAACAATGTCGGCATACAGGCATGCAGTGGAAAATAAATATCGCTTTTTTAGCTTTGGCGATAGCATGGTGATACTTTAGCAATTAAATAGATGATTGCATATGGCTTACTATTTTTATGTCACATACTTTAAGATAGAACGGAGAAAATTCATTATGTATAAACTTATTAAAAAAGAGGGTAGTGCACGAAGAGGGGAGTTTCACACTGTCCATGGAACTGTGCAAACACCTGCTTTCATGAATGTGGGCACATCTGCCGCAATAAAAGGCGGTATTTCCTCCTACGACTTAAAAGAGCTTAAATGTCAAGTAGAGCTTTGCAATACATACCATCTTCACCTGAGGCCGGGTGACGATGTAGTGCGGGATATGGGAGGTCTTCATAAGTTCATGGGCTGGGAGGCACCAATTCTCACCGATAGTGGTGGATTTCAGGTTTTTTCACTTGCTAAGCTTAGGAAGATAAAAGAAGAGGGAGTATATTTTCAGTCGCATATTGACGGTTCTAAAATCTTTATGGACCCCGAAGCAAGTATGAGAATTCAGTCGAATCTCGCTTCTACCATTGCTATGGCATTTGATGAGTGCATTGAAAATCCTGCCGAATATGAATATACAAAAAAATCAATTGAGCGCACAACAAGGTGGCTTGTTCGTTGTAAACGAGAAATGGACAGGCTAAATTCGCTGCCTGAAACTATAAATAAAAATCAGCTTTTATTCGGTATAAATCAAGGCTCCACATATGAAGACCTTAGAATAAAGCATATGAAAGACATTGCAGAGCTCGACTTAGACGGCTATGCGATAGGCGGTCTTGCAGTTGGGGAGAGTGCGGAGGAAATGTACCGCATAATAGAAACTGTTGAGCCATATATGCCAAGCGAAAAGATCCGCTATTTAATGGGAGTGGGTACTCCTGCAAATATCATCGAAGCAGTGTATAGAGGAATAGATATATTCGATTGTGTAATGCCAAGCAGAAACGCAAGACATGGTCATCTCTTCACATGGAGTGGCATAATTAATATAAATAACGCCAAATATGAGCGTGATAATTCCCCGATTGATAAGGATTGCGACTGCCCAACTTGTAAAAATCACTCAAGGGCATATATAAGGCATCTATTTAAAGCAAAAGAAATACTCGGGATGCGCCTTGCAGTAATACACAATCTCTATTTTTACAATACTTTAATGGAAAAAATAAGAGCAGAACTTGATGCAGGAACATTTTCTTCATTTAGAGAAGCGCAAATTCCAATTTTAAGCAAAAGGATTTAATTTAAAGCCCTAAAATACAACGCAATTAGAAGCGAAAATACAATAAATACTAAAGAAGTATCGCCATACTACTTCACACGACAGCACGATGCTTTATTAG
Source organism: uncultured Oscillospiraceae bacterium (assembly GCA_964370185.1). GTDB lineage: Bacteria > Bacillota > Clostridia > Oscillospirales > Ruminococcaceae > CAYJEQ01. The sequence goes on along the minus strand of CAYJIJ010000044.1, from coordinate 2,744 downwards.
AAAAAAACAATTCTATTATCCGCAGCAATTTTATTTGCACTATTGCAAAATAATACAGTTTTTGGTATAATACCAACAGTGAAATAAAAAAATACAATTGTCAGAGTTTTTCTGGCAGAAACGGAGTAAAAAATGACTAATCTAATGTCAATGTCAGCTGATAGCAGTGCTTTCATGTCACAAATGCTGCTGTTAGGAGTAATGTTTGTCCTGCTTTATTTTGTAATGATAAGGCCACAGCGTAAAAGAGATAAAGAAACACAATCTATGCGAAATTCTGTTGAAATAGGCGATGAAATTTTAACCATTGGTGGTATAGTTGGATTGGTTGTCAGCGTAAAAGACGACACAATTGTAATCGAAACATCGGGCGACAGAAGCAAAATCAGAATTCAAAGAAGGGGTATTCACTCTAAAATAGCTATTAGGGAAGATTCATAGTATAATTTTCTACCTCTCTCATATATTTTATTATATAATATGAGAGAGGTGTTTTTTATGCGTTTGCAAACTTTAGAAAAGAAAACAGCAAAAAATGATTTAAAGATAATTTTAAAAGGATGCTTAGCAAGTTTATTATTTATGTGCATGCTCTACTTAATTATTGCAGTCTTGAGCAGTTACATAAACATTCCATTTTTCCTCTATCCCGTGATAGCAATAGTTTGCACGAGCCTTGCTTGTTTTGTTGGTGGGTATTTCATAGCAAGATGTAAGAGGGAAAATGGTTTTTTATATGGAATAATAGCTTCAGTTTTATTTTTTGCCACAACATTTTTGATTGGTACCATGTTTTCAGAAGAGGTAGTGGGGAGTGGAGCATTAGTTAGATTTTTTGCAAATGTTTTAATGGGTGCAATAGGTGGAATAATAGGTGTTAATAAAAAAGTTAGACGAAGATAATTTCTACTCATCGCCTGTACAAACTCTGCAAATAACTTATTTAGAATAATTAAAACCAAACTTCTATATTAGCTAATTTAATTTAAGGTGAATAGTTTTAATGATCTATTAAACAATGATAATTGTGGATGGGATGTAAAAAATGTTTGAGAATATTTTTGATATTACAGAAGATAAATACATATACACAGTAACTAATTCGGTAATCGACAGAGTAAAAAAAGAGGCTAAACGAGCAAAGAGAATAAGCTTATTATCAGGTATTTTATCAATTATTATGTTTTTTATAGCGGCAGTAGTGCAATCATGGCTTTATGCAGGTACATTTCTCTTAATTGCAATTATGTCGGTATATGGCTACACTTATCGCAGGGAAGCGAGATATAGAAAGCTTTACAAAAAAACAGTTGCAACCATGAAAGAGCAAAAATGGATTAGAAAAACTGAATTTAATGCTGCTATATCAATCAGCGAAAATGGAGCAAATATTAAAATCCCCTATGCTAAAATAACGGATGTAACAGAAGATGAATTCTTTTACTATTTATTCAGAGGTGTTAATGATGTCATTTACATTGACAAACAAGGCTTTAATAAAGGCAATGCAGAAGAATTTTTACCATTTATTTTAGAGAAAATAGGGAAAAACTAATTTAAGTAGTTATATGCACTAAATTAGATATTATCAGTACTAAAGGGTATTGACATATGAAGTTACATATGCTAAAATATCTTTTGCCGCATGTTACAGGCTATAAGTGCGTCATAACGCCGCCTGATACAGCGAGTTTATAGAAAGAGACAGGTGTCTGAAATGTACGCAATTATTGAAACAGGCGGTAAACAATACCGTGTGCAAGCGGGCGATGTACTATTTATCGAAAAATTAACAGCTGATGCTGAAAGCGAAGTTGTTTTTGATAAAGTTATCGCAGTAGGCAAAGAAGACGGTATGGTTGTAGGCGCTCCCACAGTTGATGGTGCAAGTGTTGCAGCTAAGGTAATTAAAAACGGTAAGTCAAAGAAAATTACTGTATTTACCTACCGCAGTAAAAAAGATTCTAAGCGTAAGATGGGTCATAGACAACCTTACACCAAGGTTGAAGTTACCGCAATCAACGCGTAATCGGCTATGATTAGAGCTGAATTTTTCGGCATGAACCGAAAAAATGCCTTTAAAGTTAATGGACATGCAGGCTTTGCGAATTCAGGCGAAGATATCGTCTGTGCGGCTGTATCCTCAGCGGTGCAGTTGACTGTAAACGGCATTACAGAAATAGTAAAGGTAAAGGCTTTAGTTGAAGTTTTTGAAAATGAAATTTCGCTAAAGCTTCCCGAAGATGCTTCTGATACAGCATATGAATTTATAGATGCACTATATCTACAAATGAGTATCTTAGAAGAAGACTATCGGAAATATATTAAGGTAATTGTAACGGAGGTGTAAGTGATGATTAAAATTAGTATTCAGTTTTTTGCACATAAAAAAGGTGTTGGTTCTACAAAGAATGGTCGTGATTCCGAATCTAAGCGTCTTGGCGTTAAGAGAGCGGACGGTCAATTTGTATTAGCAGGCAATATCCTTGTTCGTCAAAGAGGCACACACATTCACCCAGGTCTGAATGTTGGCAGAGGATCCGATGATACTCTATTTGCAACATCCGACGGTGTTGTAAGATTTGAGCGTCTTGGTCGTGATCGCAAAAAAGTTTCTATCTATCCTGCAAACTAATTTAAACTAAATTTGTTTCTAAAAACCTTATACTCATCGCTGATGAGTATAAGGTTTTTATTGTGTAAACAACCACCGACTATGTCGGTGGGGCGGAAAAAGCTTTAGC
>CAYJIJ010000043.1:0-20791 GCA_964370185.1 uncultured Oscillospiraceae bacterium | reverse complement strand
CATGGTCGAGGTAGTCGTATTTTGACTGGTTGTTGTTTTTCATCCCATTTTCTTCGATGTACTTTCTGTAATCATCGCTGTCGACAATGGTTTTAATTTCGTAAGCCATAAATTTTTCCTCCTGTTTATTTGGTTTATATTTAGTTTAGTGTAATTTCCCCTATGCCCTCATCCCTTAGCATTTCCGATAACTTTAGCAGTGTAATACTCTTTTCTGCACCACAATCCACCGATAAAAAATCACAAATTGCCCTACAAACCGCTTCTGCATAGTCCTCGCATTTTTCTGTGTGTTCTTTTAGGTTGTCCGCATTCGTGATAAATCCGAGCTCTAAAATCATGCTGGGGCTTTTAGTGTGGGCGTTAAAATAATAGTCCGCATTGGGGTTTTGCATATAGCCCCTAACTAAAGGAGAAGCCCTGTTTGAGGTAATTCCTACCTTATTTATCAGCGAAATAGTATTTTTAGCCCAGTTTGCAATCTCTTCACCTGCCCGTGAGTGAATTAGGGCACTCACACCACTCGCACTGCTTGCCGCCGCATCCATATGGCAGGAAATCGTGCAATCGGCGGAGAAATCGTTCTCTGTAAGGCAGACGATCTGAAGTGAATTTTTAACATCCTCAGTTCTTGAATACGCCACATTTATGCCACAGGAAGTGAGCTTTTTGCCGAGTGCAAGTGCAAAAACTAAATTTCTATCCTTTTCGCAAATTCCGCTTGCAGAGAGTGCACCGCTATCGCTTCCGCCGTGCCCTGCATCAATAAACACTCTTTTTTCACCCACTTAAATCACCCCTTGATTCCCGTATTTTAGCTATTAATTCATGCACTGGGGAGGCTCCTGCCGATATAATAAGCCCCGTTATAAAATATGCTACCGAGGCATTTGGGGTGGAATATCCAAGCATTTTAAATACATCCAAACTAAAAGAAAATGAGGTTAACACACCCACTGCCGCCGCAAGTAAATTAGAGCTTATGTATTTTGTAATAAATGCAGGCAACATCCCCTTTAAAATATCCACCACAAACTGCACAAGCAATGCAAATGTTAAAATTGCGGTCACCGTGAGCAAGGTACTGCTTTCATTCATAAAATAAATCCCTCCCATTTGTTTTAAATTTGTTTCCATTTTGATTTTGATAGCCAATTCCTGAATATATAATCTTTACTCTATCGAATTTGCTCGCAATTATTCCGTTGCCGTCATAATACACATAGCTGTCGTAAAGGTTTTTAAGGAGCCTGAATTCATGGTCATCGAGACTACCTTTTGCAATGTAGTGATTACAGCTGTGATACAGCCTGTCCCCGATAAGGGCTCTCATTGCTTTTGCAAGCTCTTCACGCTCCATTTTATCCACATTCGACTGCATGCCTATCTTGCGCACCATGAGGGTGATGGTGCTCACGGCGCCAGTGAGTAAAAGCTCTACAAAATACAGCCTTATAAATTCAGTCAAAATTTCCACCCCCTTGCTTTATCACTGATTAGCTACCCAGTATTTACTGCCAACTTCAGGTGTGTAGACTACTGATTTAAAATGCTGCTTCGTGCAAGTCCATAAATGCCCCTCATAAGTACACTGAGTATTTTTGGCAATTACCCCATCGGGCAATTCTTCCCATGTGGGCACTGCATGCTCTTCCCATGCTTTCCAGTGTTGTGGACTCGTGGAGGGTTGTTTATTCTTGCTATGCCTTAACGCTTCGTATAACACCCCTACTTCGGTAGTTAAGTCCCCTGCGATGTAGTTTGCATTGCTTCGCCATTCTTCGCCACTTTGAGGCACTGCAATCAATCCATCTGCACGCACTTTAGTATACACAGCTTCTTCAGCGGATTCCCTGACTTCATCAGCTATTTCTTCGTCGGTTAAAAGCATTACCGCTACGGCATCGGTGTAAGTTTTTATTTCGGCGATGGTTTCGTCAGGGTCTTCTGGTGCGGCAGTAGGCTCGCCGCCGGACCAAGTAATTACAGACCAGTCAGATATTCCATTTATTTCTATAACTGTGCCCCCTGTTTCATCGTAAGCAATGACATAATCATCACCTTTTACAATGCTACTACAAAGATAAATTTCACCATTAAAAATTATTTCCATATCTGACCTCCATATAATTTTGACTCTTTTACAACCGCATTATTTGTGACATTATACCCCGAAATAATTAAGCCACTCATTGCGTACAATCCGACTTTGTTAGTTTCGTTAATCGTTACAGAATATAAAGACACGACCGCAGAACCCGAATTAGTCCCTAACGACATGATAGCTCGTTCAGAATTTGTAAGAGTACAACCACTTAAAACTGTTTCACCCAAACCCGCAAAGGTATGAGCTGTCCCACCGCCATCAAAAGAGCAAGAATTACATTGTACAGTGCATCCTGCATTAGTTCGTACAAAGGCTCGTGCGGAGTTATTAACTCCAGTGTATCTGTTTATAAAATTTAAATTATATACAATGAGAAAAAAGCCAGGAGTTCCTAAAGACACCGATATTTGCTCCGACTCAAGTCCATAAATAGTTGAATTATTACCTTCAATCCACACATCACCCCCTAAGAAGGAACTCACCGATAATGCACTTGACATATAATAACTACCTTGTGCCATCGAAATAGTCGCCCTATACCCATTTAAATTTTTGGGGATGGACGCTACGGCTTTATTCAATGAAGCCCAAGGGTTTAACTGACTTCCATCGCCTGTTGCGTCATTACCCGTTGGGGAAATATAGACTGTGATATTTTGGGTTAACATTTGTGAAAATACTTCTCTTGCACCCGTTGCACCCGCCCCGAAAATCAACACCTTTTCACCGCCACTGTTTTGACAAAGGCAGGAGATGCAGTCCCCTGCTGCAAAGCTTATTCCAAAGCTACCACTTATTTCATTTACAGCGGTTGCCCCAGTCCATGTATCGGTGGTGAGTGCGGATGCTGTTGCCTTGAACTGCACTGCAAAAAGCCCATCTAAATTTGGTAGTCCAGTAAGAGTGTGTACTGTGCCGCTCTTTGCATGGGTGGCGGTGTAGGTCTGCACTTTTTTTATCTGCTCATCCGAGTAATAGGCGGTGACTATGGTTTCGTCCGTGAGGGGGCTGTCCTCAACTGTCACACCGCCCTCAAAGCGCAGTTTTGCACGGTTTGGCAGGATAGTGCTCTCTCCATCCGTGATTTTATGCCCCTCGCTTCCCACTTTGGTGTAGTGAATGCCATCCTGCGAGCGCTCAAGTTGATTTTCTTCATTCGCTCTGAGGTAGGCTATATTCTCACTTATTATTTTTTTAGATAATTGCTCCTGCACGCTTTCCCCCGAGGCTGTGCCTATTTCGGCGGCGGCAGTGTTTGCTGTGAGTGAGTCTATGAGTGAATTATACCGCTCTCTTTGGAGCTCGGGCAGCTTGTCAAACACTGCTTTTACCTCATTCGTTGCCATGCCAGTGAGATCATCCGGTGCCGATTGTACACGGTGGCTTCTTAGCTCGTCCTCGGTTATCTTACCATTTTGTATAGCCATACTTATGACCACTCCTTTCTTTTTTTGATAATAGCCATAAGCAAAACTAAACACTCAATAGCTATTTGCTATAAGTAGAGGTTAGTTTTATGGCTTTTGTATTTATAAGCGTTCCTGTCTTTATACATTTCTAATCATGGGTAGCATAAAAAACGCATAAAACACTTTAGCATTACTACTTACCATAATTTTGATATGTGAAATACTTGCTTATTTCATATATGCCAAAGCTCTGGTTTACTTTGTCGTTTTGCACCCTAAACTGAAGGCTCAAATACCTTCTAAGCTTCTGATTAAAATAGATGTGCTTTGGAGTGCTCGTAGTAAAAAAGCTAAAGCTGTTAAAGCTTAAATTTTCCCAACTTATCAGTGAAAATTTTCCCTCGCTGAGCTTTTCCCACGGCTCGCCATCCACCGAAACATACACAACCGCCGAGGTGCTCGCAGATGGTTTTATGGTGAGCATACCACCCTCACGCTCAAGGTTTTTTAAAAGCGTGATGCTTCCATCGTCGTCCGCTGGGGTGTCCCAAAAAGCTTTTATCGCTTTGCCGTCGTCGGAATAGCGGTCGATGGTGAGTATATCGGTGTTTAGCTTGCAAATTCTGCCATCCACAGTGCCAAAGTAGAGAAAACCCTTATGCGAAAGAAGGCTGTGTGCTGGGAAATTATCCCAAAAATAGCACTCATATAAAAAGGAACTACCGCTTCCGCTTTTTTGTCGGCTATTTAGAAGATAGACCCTCTCATTTAGAGCAAGCAGATAATAGCCATTCCATTCACAAGCAACTGCAGATGCGAGGTTTTCCTCTAAAGTGAGTTTAGCATCTATAAAATAGGAGCGATTTTGAAGTGTTCGCTCGGCGGTAATGATGTTTGAAGTCACCGCATAGACACCGCTCCTCGAGAGAAATAGCGGCTCATCTATCAAGTTTACAAATGAACGCTGCGCCACAGCACCTATGCCTGTAACCCCTTGCTTTACAGGGAATATTGTTTCACCGTCGAGTAGCTCTGCACTTCGGACAAATATTGTGCTGTCCTGCTGATTATCCTCTTTTATGATGAGCAAGTCCTCGCCGAGCTTTGCATAGCCCATCACCGCCGTGCTCTCACTTCCCACAATACCATAGTTTAAATCGGGGAAGTAGGTTGGGTCGTTTATTTTGCACCAGAAATCCCATGCAGGATAGTCGCTATTGCCTGTTAGAAACATTCTCCCCGAGCTACCAAGCCCATAATAAACCGAGGCGGTGCATTTTTTTATTCTATCAGCATAACCAGGGACTGTTTTTGCATAACGGATTTCTACATTGTCCCTCCCGCTGACTTCAGGTGCCTCGGGTGCGGTGTTAAACGTGATTTGTCCGCTCTGCCTATTTACTGTGAAATCCGTATTTTCCACAAGCTCTTCTGTTTCGGTGGAGGTGGTCAAGCTCACCGTGACAATGTCGCTGTCAATCTCCTTAGCGGAAAGCTGATAGACGGTGCTACTTCCATCCGATAGAAAGGACTCCCTGCGGAAAGGGGTGATTAGATTTACCCCCTCAAGCGCCACACCGCCGGTGCCATTTGGGTTTTTGCTGATGATAATCAGCGGTACTACGGCAATTTCAGTGATATTTTTTAGCTCATTGCCGTCATAGACGAGTAGGTCTTCACCTGTAAGCAGGAAAAGCTTTGTCACTCCCTCATGCCCCATAAAAAAGGCGGTGGAACGGCTATTTGCAATGTTATCAGCTATTAAAACAGGGGGATTTTCGCTTTCGTCAAATCGGTAGAGTGCGCCTCCCACATGGGCGATAAAAACTTCTTCCTCGGATAAAAAGCCATAGTATATTCCATGCACTGTGCCACTTAGTTGGTGCAGTGTGCGGTATCCATCGCGTTTTTCGGGCAAACCGCCTTTGTCGGAGATTATATTGCAGAGGTCTGCGGCACGATTTCTGCTCACCATAAGCGCATCCACCGAGTAATCAACCCCTAAAAGCCCTCGATAGGAGGTTTGTTTCAAGGAGGGTGGTGAGGGTACTTTTACAGGCATGAGTTTTCACCTCCGAGCACTGCCGCAATGGGTTTTACCTCACGAAGCAGGATGTTGTTTCGCATTGCCTCATACTCATTGCGGTAAATTGACGCCTTTGTAGCATCGTAATCCAGCCAAATATAATAGGAAGCTAAGAGGGGTAAAAGCACTGTTATATCGTCATCAAGCGGAATAATAAAATCGTCCGTCGTGTCTGCTGTAAGCCTTGGGGAAAGCTTTTTGTACTCAATTATATACTCCCCTGCTTCCTCTTTGGGCAGATATATTACACTGCGTCTTTCAATTCGGTAGTCGGAAAGATTTTTGTACAGCCCCCTATCGTTTAATACCCCTTTGTCGGTAAATGCTACAAAGTCGGGGTCAATCTCTTTTAAATCATAGGGGATGTAGCTTAGATTTGGGAGAATGTCATGGAGGTTTAGCGAAGATATGCTATCATATATGCCAAGCCCTTTTACATGGTAGAGATATTCGCCGCTAAATGTGAGCACAGCATCACCATTTAAAAAATCACGGTAGAGGACAAATCCACTCTCTCCGCCAAGTGGCATCACCCTTTCGCCCTCGTCATCGGAAATTTTAAGGCTTCCGCTACCATTACAGTAAAAGGCGAAGCATTTAGCATTTTTAGCGGTGAAAACTAAATCTTCACCCTTTTTGCAGACACCATTTTCACCGCTTGCCACGCTGAGAAGTGGAAAATGGCTTATAGAAACTTCAGCAGTATAGCTTCTCACCTCGGTGGTAATCACCGAAATTGCACGGTTTACTGCGGTGGGGAATATGTCGGGATTATCCGAATATTTTTCACTATCTTCAAAACCAAGCGCAAATATCTCAGACCTCAGCTCTTTGTAATTCATTAAATCAACTCCTTTCTATAAGGGTTATTGCATATTGGATTTATGGGTATATTTTAGACTGTGTGGTATACGGGCATGGCAAGCCATGCCCCTACAACCATCATTTTTCAATTATTTATATCGTCCATCTGCCCCGTCTCGGGGCAGGGACATATAGATTAAATTGCCGTGGGTAAGGATGCCCACATGTCGGATTTATATTAGGCTTCGCCTTTCTATTTATGGGGTTTCACCCCATACCCCACGATTTTTCGAAAAAACCCTGTAAAACTTCATTTTTCACCATTTACTTGCTACACAAAATATAAATAATCTCCACTTCGCTACGATTATTTATGGGAGTTCCACCGCCGCTATTTTTATAGCCGTGGTGGATGGCACTATCATCACATGCCCCTTATTGTCCCCACTCACATTTTTAAACACTCCACTGTCGAGAGTGAGGGCGAATGTAGCGCTTGCACCCACTGCATAGGTGATGTCTGCCACGCCTTGGATACCGTTGCCCTGTTTAACAGTGATGGTGCCCTCGGTACTGCCACCTTCAACTATTATCAGTGTTTTGTAGTCCTTGCCCTCAAAGTTCACCTTGAAGCCATCAGCCGCTGAGCTTGCCGCCGTAAATGTTATAGCAGAGCTTAGCTCGTTTGCATCGGTAATTTTTACTCTTTCGATATTTGTTACTGCCATATATATATAACCATTCCTTTCTTATAAAGGCACAAAACAACCATAGAAGATGATTTATTGTGCCATGTTTTTCGCTTGTCCGCTTTTAGTAGAGGAGAAAAACAGTTTTTAATAGATTAGCTTGAAATTAGCTTCAAACTTTCCCTTGCCTACGCTGTGTATTTAACATTCATTACGACCATTTCTTTTGGTCTCACGATTTTGCCATCATAGAGCACAAAGCCTTTAACTGCATTTGAGAAGCGGTTTTCTGGGCGGTATGCCTCGGTGTGCACCGTCGGGTTGCAAAATGCTATTGCCCTATCGGTTTTAAGCTGGATAAGCTCCACACCGTTTTTGCTTGCAACATTATTGCTCATCTTAACTTCGACATTGCCATATTTGCCCACTCTGCCGTTGGTCATCATTAGGCTGTTGTCGGTGTCAAGTCTGATATATGCCTGCTTAAGCAGCATATAAAACTGCGGTGAAACTGTTAGAGTTATCTTAGCAGACTGATTTACATCGTTTTTGTAAAGCATGGTCAGTGCATTGTCAATCTTCTCTAAGATATTGTCTTTTGTGATTTGATAAGCGGTCTTATTGTCTAAAACTGCAAGCTTGTCACCCGACATATTCGCCACGAATTTGTCCATTTCGCAGGCGAGTCCTTCGCTTGTTTCTGTGTTTAGCGCCTTGGCAATGCCGCCCTTTGCCATCTGTGAAGCATCTAAATCATTTATCATATAGTTAAAATATGCAATTTGATTTATGTTCATTGTGATGGCTGTGTCCTCAATTTGCTCGGCTGTCGGCAAGGTGATTTCACTGCTGTTTGTGGTGTAAATAGTGGGTTTTGCCACACCTAAGATGCGCACGCTGTCCCCTAAGTTTTTCACTTCGCCCTCATATTGGCGATTGGTGTTTTCGATAAATACACACAGCCTTTCAAGCTCTGTGCTGATTGCGCTGTTCCATACTGTTGGTAAAAAGTTTTTTAGTGACATAAATATGACCCTTCCTTTCTTTTATAGGCACAAATTAATCCTTTAAGATGCTTATATTTGCGCCATGTTTTTCACTTCTCAGGACTCCCTGAGGAGAAAAACAGTTTTTTACTTTGGGGTGCCTGAAACACAAAGAGTTTGCAAAAACAAGAGCAAAATTTTGTAAAGCATGACTTAAATTTTACCGAAGCTTTTTGCCAAACCGATTTTTTCGACACCCTCTACTTCCAATGCTCCATTGACTTCATTATGCGTGCAAAGTTTCTATCCACTTCGCTCTGGCTCATCTTTTCCACCTGAGCTCTTGAGAGGAGCTCGCTCCCCCTGCCCTTAGTAGAAACATCCCCCATCACAGGTGGTTTGCTCTGACGCTCCATGATTTTGTTCACAATTTCATATGCGGCAACAGCATCCATTTTCCCCGTGCTCATCAGCGCATAAAAATCGTCGCCAAGTTCGCAGTTATCGGGGGAAATTTCATCCGGATATGCGGCGCAAATTTTGCAGATATCCCTTTCACGGATATGGTTGTCATGGAGTGCGCGGTACATATCACGCTCTTTTTTCATCTGGCAGAGTTCGTTTTCCTTTTTGTTTAAAAATTCCCTTAAAAAAGCCATGCTTGTTTTGGGCTCGGAAAACACCTCCGGAAGAATTCTTTTAGTTTCGCTCATTAATTTTCTCCTTTCAAATTTCTCGGCTTTATCAAGTCTAAATGAATTAAAAACTACTTTCTTTCCCATCCCCCAAATCAAATAGGGGACGGATAAGGGATAAATATAGTTTTCATATTAAATTAGTAAAGCCATTTTTGGTGATAAGCAAAATAAGCTTTAAACCCATTTTGCCAAGTGATTGCAGTGAAAAGCTCTATGCCCCTTCACTCTTCCCCCCTGCTTCACCCGAAGGCAAAACACTTACCTCCTCTTCCCAAATGCTTTTGCATTTGGGGCATTGCATGGTGTGAATTATTTTGCCATTGGAAAGGGTTTTATACCCTATCACAAATGGCTCTAAATTACAGCATCCCATTGCTTTTCTCCTTTCCAGATGTATTTTCCCTGCTTTTGATTACCTCTTCGAGTTGCCTTTTTGGCACTGAGGAATAATCGTCGAGAAGGGTTAAATACTCCTCAAAGCTAATAAAGCCACGCTCTAAAACTCGCTCGAGTGCAAGCTCTCCGCTGAGTCTGCTGTATGGGTCTATGGGGGTTACATCCACCCTTATGTTTATTTCGGTGGTAGCAAGCTCTCTTTGATTAATAAAATTATTTGTCAGAGCTCCTCCCTGCGCCGTAATTCCTTCGGTGTAGTAAATCCTCCACAGACTAAGCCAGATAACCGCCACATCCTCAACAAACTGCTTATAGCTTGCCACATGTTCGTTAAGTGGGACTGCCGCCTGATCCCTCGCCGCCTTTATCGCCGCACCGCTTGCTTTGGTGGGGTCAACAAGCCCCACCGCCGCATCGGTTGCGCCCTCCATCGACCTGCTCAAATCTATGAGCTCATTTTGCAGATTGGAGGCATCCTGCGAGATGGGGGCAGGCTTTAGATACTGTATGATAGTATCTATTGGATTGCCCTCTAAATTATCCACCTCAATCTTTGCCCCTGCTCTATCGAGATCGTCGATATTTGCAATTTTGTTTTTGTCGTAGGCGAGTTTGTTGTAAGCGTCCCTTTTGGTCATCACAGAGCGCCTTGCAAGTGTCTTATTAACCTCAAGCTGATTTGGAATAAGTTTCTCAACATTGCCCACACCTCTGGCACTGCCATGCTTTTCCTCCCAGATATACCCTGCAATCGGGTAGACCGAAAGGCCTTTTATTAGCTGCAATGGAGCATAAACCACCTCTCTAACACTCCGTGAAAAGGTCACGCCCTCGGGTGTCAGCTCCATATAGAGCAAGCTCGTACAGTATTCGCCATATAGGTCTTCGTTTTTTGGTGTGTTTGTGTATATAAAATTATCCTCATCAGAGGTAATAAGCGCTATTTCTTCCTCGCTAAGCCCGTAATTTCTCGCCATTTCATGCACCTTATAAAGCGGTAGGCGCTCGGCGATGATTATGTATTCTTGGCTGTTGATATCGGGGTTTGTTTCGTCTGCAAAGAAAATGTCCGTCCTGTCAATTAGCCTCATTTTCAGCGAGTAGCCACTGTTTTGCCCCTTTGCCTCCTCGGCGAAGAAATACATATAGTGATCCCCCGTGATGCAGGCGTTTTTAATTAGTCGCCAAATGTGGTAGTCCATCCTCAACCTGTCCCATTGCTCCGAGGCAAATGAATTTAGCACCTTGCAGAGACTATTGGATTTTTCATCCCTTATGTGGGGGGAGTAGACTATACCCATGCTATTTTGAGCTATACTGCTGATTTTGTATTTGCAGATGGGTTTTATGAAGTTTATCACGGGGAGCTCGTCCCCCTCCTCCATCAGCGCCCACTGATTTCCTATGTAAAAATCATGGCAACGCTCGCAGTTTTCAAACATATTTTCGTTTAAAAAGTAATCCAAACCCTTTTGATATTTATCAAATATAGTTTTATTTATTTCGTCCATTTAGATATCCTCGCTTTCCTTAATTCTGCCGTCGTAGCTGTCTATTCGCTCGAGAAGTTTGTCGTAATATTCTCCATTTGAGGAATAATACTTGCCCCTGCGCCTGAGTGACTGCGCCGATTTTCTTTCATCCCTTACACCCATACGGTAGAAAAGCACCGCCGATATGGGAATTAAAACCGCTAAAAAAACCATTGTCCATTCAAAGTACATTCTCTTTATCTCCTTTTCCAAGTAAATCTTTTTTTCCTCCTGCCACACTAAAAACTGCCGATAAATCACCCTGTGAAACCTTGCTTCCTTTTACCCCACTGCCGTAAACCATGCGGTTTAGCGCCTGCGTCATCGCATCCACCTGATCATCATATTTGCCCATGGGAAAGGCGGTGCACTCTTCTATAAAAGCGCCTGTGAAGCCTGCAAACTTCGGCAGAAACACCCTACCACTCTCAACCACTCCCGTTATCGCATTCGCCCTTGCTTCCTTGCCCCCCAAGGGGTTTACTCCAAGCACATAGGAAAATTCCCTTTTGAGCATCTGTATAATTGCGCTTCCGTTTGCCTTATCTTCGATTAGGATGAGATTAAGCTTTCGTCCCTCGCTAATAGTTCTGATTGCAGAAAGGGTGGCTGGGAAGTCAAGGTGCCCCCTTAGCATATCAACAAGGTAGAAATTCCCCTCGTTCCTCGCCCAGAGCTGAATTACCACAAAATCATTTTTAATTCCCGATTTAAAGGCAGCATCAACACTCAGTAGCATATATTCGGGTGGCGGTAGTGAGGTATAAAAAGACCACCACTCCCTTTTAAAGATATTCCCCTCGCTCGGAGTTGGGTGGCCTTGAAAGAGTGAGTTCCACGCCCTTGTGCCATTGCCATTGAGGTAGCTTTCCTTAAATGAGACAAGCCATTCTTCATCCTTGCCTATCTCGGGTGCGAGGGGCGCCCCCACCGCTCTCCCCATCGGGTCGTTTTCTTCGGCTTCGCAGGGGAGGTTGATGATTGTTGTATTTTTCTCACTCGTCATTAAACTGCCTGCTAAATCGTCTTCGTGCCAGCGTGTTTGGATAAGTATCACTTTTGCGCCTGCGGAGAGCCTTGTCTTAAATGAGTTTTCCCATTCGTCAAAAAGGCGTTGCCTATATCTCGGGCTGTCCGCTTCCCTGCGGTTTTTAATAGGGTCATCAATTATCATGAGATTGCACGCCCTGCCAGTGATACCACTCATAACCCCACGGCTTATCATGCCGCCTAAATTATTGTCAAGCTCAAACTCCCTACTGCGATTTGGCGTCTTAGCGAGGGCAACCCCCATCGCCGCACCATATTCGGTAAGCTTGTGCTGATTTCTTCTGCCAAAAAGCATTGCAAGCTCTTCGTTGTAGCTAATTTCGATAACCCTCCCCTGTGGATTTTTGCAGAGGTAGTAGCTGGGCAGTGTCTCGGTGATGGTCATGCTCTTTCCATGCTGAGGAGGCATCGAGAGAATTAATATGTCGTAAGGGTTTTTTGTGTCGGTGTCGATGAAGCGTTCAATCTCATTGCATAAAAACTGAGAAACTCGGGTTTTAATCCAAAAATCGCCGTGAACCATACTGCAATAGTCGGCATAATTTAGTTTTAAAAATTGGAGTTCTGGCAAATCCTTTTCCAAAATATCGCTTTTAAGCGAATTATTTAATTTCTCTGCCAAACCTTTTGCCCTGAGCTGAATTTTCTCATCACTCAGCCTTGAAACTGCATAAGTGCTTTTATACGCTGTGATTTCATCCATTCCTTCGGATATTAGATTAAGAAATTTTTGTTGCTTTTTGGTCATTCCCTCCCTCCTCAAATGAACATAAGTTCTAATTATTGTCGCATTATTGCGAATTAATTCTACTACGATAATATCATAACTTCCTTTTTATGTCAACCCCTTTTTTAATCAAATTTGAAACTTTTTTTAGATTACGCTCAAATTAGTTGCATTTATGATTGAAAATTGCTATAATTAAGGTGTGAAAATGACTAATAAAC
The DNA here is from genome assembly GCA_964370185.1 of uncultured Oscillospiraceae bacterium. GTDB lineage: Bacteria > Bacillota > Clostridia > Oscillospirales > Ruminococcaceae > CAYJEQ01. Next base: position 8,086 of record CAYJIJ010000043.1, on the reverse strand, counting down.
CATAAGAAGGGGGAGCTTAAATGACAACGGGCGAATTAATCCGAAAACTTCGCAAGGCAAAGGGAATTTCTGTGGATAGTTTAGCAAAGCAGACGGGCATTTCCAGAGCTACATTATTTCGCTATGAAAACGGGGAAATTGCAAAAATCCCCATGAAAAACATCATCACAATAGCCAAAATAATCGAGGTGACTGCAACGGAGCTCATATCAAACGAAGAAGCGAGAGAAATGCTTACCGACATCCCCGGCACCGAAGAAATCCCCATGATGAACAAGCTCCCACTACTTGGCAAAATAGCCTGTGGCGAGCCACTTTTAGCCGAGGGCAATATCGAAGAATATCAGGCAGTTCCAATAAATGTGGACGCAGATTTTATACTGCGTTGCAAGGGGGACAGCATGATAAATGCGCGCATTTATGACGGTGATATTGTCTATGTTAAGAGCCAGAGCTACGCCGAAAATGGCAGTATTGTTGTGGCGATAATAGAGGATAGCGCAACGCTCAAAAGAGTTTACCGCTACCCCGACAAAGTAGTGCTCCAACCCGAAAACCCCGCCTATCCACCGCTGATTTACACCGAGAGAGATTTTAAAAAGGTGTATATAGTGGGGAAAGTTGTGGGATTTATGAGCACGAATTTTTAGCGCCCCATGATTTTTATTCAGGCCGTATATGGTCTGAAATAAACTGCAATACCCATCTATTTAAGGAGTAAGCTTTTATGACATCCGAGCAATTAATCGCAAGAAATAAAGACCAATTTTTGGGGCTACTAATATGCTGTCTTATTTTAGTAGTGATATCAGTTGGGCTTAAACTGCATGAAAATAGCACTTTAAATCCAACACAAACCTTTGCCGAGGAAATGGTTGAAATAGAAAATCAGCAGGCTTTAGAAAATATTGGCGAAGCTTATCAAGAGTTTTATGATAATTTAGAAGCCATGGATGATTTTAAAAAGATTAAAGAAGAATCCATTGCGGAGATTAAAAATGTATATGAATATTTTATTCCAATAGAAATGGAAATCCATTATGATAGAACTATACATAATAATCAAATGATAACAATTGGCCCAAGGGACTTGCCCGAATACTCTGTTAATATATTCAAAGTGGAAAATCTTGATTATATAGAGGACTCGGACGATGTCCAGTATTTTGATGTGGTCGTGCCAGAGGATATTGAAATCTATCAAGACGCTTTTTATAGATTTATGGCGCAAAATGAATATTATAGGGCTATTCTAACCCAGCAATCGCACTGGCTTAGAATGGAGGACAACACTTATTCATATTCCTTTTATCGCCCCTACGAATGGGAGAAGATAGATTTTTCAGCCACTCTTATTGTATATGTTTATCATGTTAATAGAAATGATAGGGAGAGTATGTATCATGATATAAGAGATTTTTATGATTTCATTATAGAAACAGAGCTTTTTGATAGCGAAATTATTGATGAAACATTTGAAATCGGCGTCATGCTAACCGATAATGACGATTTCATTCCCAATACGGATGCCTTAATCTATGAATTCAAACGAGACCACGAAAGCCAAATAGAGTATTTTATATCTCAAATAGACGAATTTATAGATTCATATGGGGGTGATTCTAATGGATAGAGAAATACTGCTTTATCAAATATCAAAAGAGGACACAGGATATAAATTTTATCTTGATAACAAAGATTATTTTTCTAAATCGGAGCAAAAAAGCCTTGATATATATTTTCAAGATAAAGAATTTGGCAAAAGTTCTTTAGTAAGCTTTGCATGGCCCTTTATTTTCAGTATTTTCATAAATCTTATTTTAGGATATGTAAGCAATATGGAATTACTCGGTATATTTTCTTTCCTTGCAGACGATTTTTTTTATTACAATTTTTATTCCGTGCTATTTAGTGCAATTATTAATTTAATCCTTGGGTTTAGTATGATTAGGGCGTTGATAATCTATATTGTTATACCCGAAAAATTATCCGTTCCTTTTTTGCCAAAAGTCCATGCAATGATTCTTGCCATTCCACTGCTAATACTATCATTTGTCCCAAGTTCAACCACTATTTTTAACTGCATGAGGGATATGCAAACTGTTATAGATAATAGCTATCAAAGCCGAATATGCACGGCTGAGGAGCTCAATATATTAAATTATCGAGAGATTTTTGAGGGCAGGGCAAATGGTAGGCTTGATCAAGATGATTTTGATATTCATTACAGCATTGATGTTAGCACCTATGACAAATATAGATTAATCAGTGAAAGTTACGATAGTGCTTTTGTGATTAATGAGCATGTTTTAATAAGACTAAATTATGAGTTTATTAAAATGTCTAAGTATCAATTTGATAATATTGATAAACGCATCGATGAAGATGACGATACCATTGTGTACTACTTAGAAAATTCTAAAATAATCCTTGGTGTTGAAAATCTTTAATTTATACCTTTAAACCCCATAAATAATAAAAAGGAAGTGCTAAAACATGAAACTGCTAAGATACACCCACAATGAAAACACTGCGCTTGGCATCATCCTCGGCGCAAACGAAGAGATTATACCATTCTCCCGAATCCCCGAAATAGCGACTATAAGCGATATGAACCTTGCCATAGAAGCACTTACGGAGGAGAAAATAGCGCAGGTAAAAGATTATGTAAAATCTAATAATATAGTGCCTTTAATGCTTTCTGAAGTAAAGCTTCTTTCCCCAATTAAAAGGGCACCGCACGACATAATCTGCGTAGGGCTAAACTACAAAGACCACATAGAGGAATGTGAGCGCACCTCCGACATGAAAGAATGTGAAGAGATAGTATTTTTCTCAAAGCGTGCCCATTATATATATGGAAGTGGAGAGGAAATCCCAGAGGTGTATAAATATGATAGCTACTTCGACTACGAAGTGGAGCTTGCGGTAATAATAGGCAAGGAGGGAAGAGATATCCCCCCCGAAAAGGTGGAGGAGTACATTTTCGGATATTCGGTATTTAACGATTTATCCGCGCGCCGCCTGCAAAAAGCACATAGGCAGTGGATGAGGGGCAAGGGGCTTGATGGGCTTTCCGCCATGGGGCCGTGGATAGTGCATAAGAGCGAAATAAACTATCCCCCAAAGCTTGCGGTAAGCACTAAAGTCAACGGGGAAATTCGCCAAAGCTCAAACACCGAGCTCTTTATAAACGACATCGCCGCAATTATCTCAAAATTCTCCGAAGGCACCACCCTTGAAGCAGGGGATATAATCATAACTGGCACACCGGCGGGTGTAGCGCTTGGTCTTGGTGTGGACTACTACCTAAAATCGGGCGATAGCGTGGAGTGTGCGGTTGAGGGAATTGGAAGCTTATTTAATACTGTAAAATAATTTGAGTATTACTCAGTTGATTTTGCATTTTCTCTTCCATATTTCCCATAAGTTGGGGCAGTTTTCAGAGATAATCTGCAAACTGCCCATTCGATACTATAAAATAGCTTTTTTTCCACATCTTTCTATATATGACGACAATATCCCCTATTTTAAGTCTATTTTCATATAAGAGAGAGGTAAAATCGTGTTATATTTGTGTAAAGCTTAAATAGACATTTAAATGCCGATGTTGTAAAATAATAGTGATATAAGTAATTTCGTTTTCTCTAATTTTGCCGTAGAGAAAATTTGTATTTTATTGCCTCAGCGGCGGAGGTGGGATGGTCTTAATTATGAATGTACATGGTAGGGATATAAAAATATTTACAGCAAATGCTCACCCCGAGGTGGCAAGGAAAATTGTTTCCCATATGGGTATATCCCTTGGCAGATGCGATGTAAAAACATTTGCCGATGGAGAAATTGCTGTTTCAATCGAAGAATCCGTTAGGGGCTCGGATGTGTTTGTGGTGCAATCCACATGTAAACCGGTAAACAATAATTTAATGGAGCTTCTTATAATGATAGATGCATTTAAGCGTGCATCCGCTGGGAGAATTACAGCTGTAATTCCATACTTTGGCTATGCAAGACAGGACAGAAAAGCCAAGGCAAGGGATCCCATTTCTGCAAAACTTGTTGCAAACCTAATCACCGCCGCAGGCGCTGATAGAGTGCTAACAATGGACTTGCACGCCTCACAGATACAGGGCTTTTTCGATATCCCTGTTGACCATCTGCTTGGTGTACCCCTTTTAACACCTTATTTCAAAAGCAAATTTGCAGACATGAGCTCGGACGATTTAGCGGTAGCTTCACCCGACATTGGCTCGGTTACAAGGGCGCGTCAGTTTGCTGAAAAGATAGACGCAGGACTTGCAATAGTGGACAAGCGCCGTCAAAAGGCGAATGTGAGCGAAGTTATGAATATAATCGGTAATGTAGAGGGGAAAACTGTTGTCTTAGTGGACGACATGGTGGACACCGCAGGAACACTCTGCAATGCCGCAAAGGCACTAATTGAAATAGGCGGAGCAAAAGAAATCTACGCTTGCGCTACACATGGAGTGCTCTCACATCCAGCACTTGAGAGAATACATGCAAGCCCGATAAAAGAGCTCGTACTGCTCGACACTATACCCGTTCCTGAATGCGAATTTTCCGAAAAAATAACCACTCTCACAGTGGCAGATGTATTTGCAGAAGCAATCCAGAGAATTTATGCCGACAAATCGGTATCAAAATTGTTTATATAATTTTGTGTAATTTAATTTTATATCAATTATTTGGGGTGTATTCCCTCGCCTTTGGTGAGGGAATGCACCCCAAAATTTTATTATAGAGCCCGTAATTTAAAATCGGCGAAGATGTTTACATCCTCCACGAGTTTTTTTGTATCTTGGTGTTAGATGGGCAATGGTGCATTAATTATGGGCAATAGCCATGCCGATAACCGCTGATTTACACACTGTTTTGATTGAATGTGCACTCCGCCAAACGACCACAGCAAACCATTGCAATACACCATTTTTTATTTGCACTGTTTTAGCTTGTATATAGCCACGGGCATTAGGCGCTTTTCCCTATAATTTAATCCACTCCGCCTTTCTATTTATGGGGCGTTACCCCATACCCCAAGATTTTTTGAAAAAAATCTATTAAAACTTTATTTTGTTTCGCCATCGGCGAAACTACTTAACTCTTCACTTTTCATTTTTCACTAAAAAGCCACCGCCTAAGCAGTGGCTTTTAATATTATCTACCTGTTTCTGGATTTGGTTTAACATCAGTAGGAAGTAGTGCTTCGTCTTCTTCCTCCTGCCATTCTTCTGGCTCTTCAATATTGCCATATTCATCGGTCAACACAAGCTCTTCGTCAGCTATTACATAGCTTGTAAGCTGATTTGTTCTGAATGTCCATGCTTCCTCATCTTCATCATACTCAAGTCCGCTTATTTCTTCTGCAAATCCGTCCTCATTGAGTTGATATATATACATATCTTCGTCGGCATAGATATAGAAATCTCCATTTCTATTAAACCTTGGCTCTGCTATGAAGTTTAAAAAATCGATATTTGCGTAGCCGTGGCGATCTGCAAATTCACTGTCGAAATCGGTGTTATAGCCAAGATTTAAGTCGTCTTGATTGCTTATATCAACTATAAACATTGCCTCATCATCCCATATGATGTATATTTCGCCTGCATCCTCTTCAAACTCGACTATTGCATTATCTTCTCCATAAATCTCAATATCTCCATCTTGAGGATTGCCATAATCGTACTCGCCCGCAGTCAGCAACATACTAACCTCTGTTTCGCCCTTGTCCTCTGCATCGCTTGAAGATGTTCCCACCGCTACATATCCAACTACATCATATGCGTCTGCACCTGTATAGCTTTCGGTTTCTATCTCTACAAAGTAGTAGTAATCGCTACCTGAGAGAATAGCTGTACCACTCGTTGCAGTAGTAGAAGCACTTAGTTGTTCACCCTGTGATAATGTTTGGATCGTGGCACTTGCTTGTACTTGTGTGTGGGCTGTGGTTAGGGCTGTGGTTATATCTGTTAGGACTGCAAAAGTGGTTTTGTCTCTCCATTCCGATGCAGGTCTGCTAACATTTAGCGCACTGCTTACTGCAACTGGAAAAGCCGATGTGCTCGATACATAAACTACTTCTGAAGCAGTTAAATCCCTATATAGCTCCGCTTCAGTTTTATAAGTAATTACTCCGCTATTATCGCTGTAATATCCTGTGGTTACACTATTTATTGACACGCTCGGTGTAAATGCATTTAGTGCTGTGGTTTTATCCGCATAGTATGTATTGGTACTTGTATTGTAATATGCGCCATTTGTCGACGCTGAAAATGATCCCACTATATAATCACTGCTTGTATATATAGCACTACTGCTTTCACTTTGATATCCCGATGTGGTATAGGTGAAAGTTCCATCAGAATTTTTTACAAAGAAATCGCTTGTGCCGCTTGGTATTGTGGTTACATTTGTGTTGTATGTTGCGTTGCTCGGTGGTGTTGCATCGGCTGTAATCATTATGCTATCACCAGCTGTTAATGTAGCGGAGCTTGCCCATACAAATGCCGAACTACCACTTAGTGATGCACCACTAACCACTCCATTGGTGCTAAGATTTCCAATTTCGGAAAAAGAGCTTGGATCGGCATTTACATACAGTGTATTACCACCTGTGGTGACTATATGCTGACCAGTTGCAAATTCATATCCTATATACACCGTAGCATTATTATGCGGTGTTCCCGACGGTAATTCCTGTATTGCTGTGTTGGAACTATCATCAAATGCCGCTTCTTTTGCAGTGTCTAAGCTTGTGTAGTAGCTATTGTTCCAGTTGTAAATAGGGGATGTTATTTGGGTGTATCCAGCAGTTGCATCCGCTATATTGTTTGTGTAATGTGTTGGATTAGTAGCAGGATATGCATAATGTGATGTGGTTAATTTCGTAGCGGACGCCGTAGATAAAAACTCACTCTCGCTTGCATAAGCCACTCCATTATATACATATGGATTTAATACTTCTTCATAATCAAAACTAAGCATGATATCTTGATATAGACTTGCATCGCCTATTTGCAGGGTACTCAGTGCTCTACTTATAATCTCATCTTTATCTGCCTCGCTTAGGCTTGCTATTTCGTTCGTTGTCCAGCCTGTACCATCGGCTTTTGTCACTCCATTTACTGTTGCGAAAGCAGTGCTTTCTCCCGGCATGATTAACGACACATTTAGTTTATAAGTAGCACTTGGAACTACCGTGGAAGAAACAATTACATCCTCTGCCTTTTTGTAGAGAATATCCTCATCGTTCACTCTGCTCTCACCAATTTCCCAATCAGTGTATATTCTAAGATTATCCACATCACCGCTATAAATATCATCGGGGCTTCCAGTAGCTTCATCCACGAGCATTAAATAAAAGCTCTCTCCATGGTTTATTTCGCCATCGCTCACTTGCAGGATTTCATCCTCCATTTCGTATACTGTACCAAGCGGATCAATTATTACTTCGATGTCCGACGCATACACATTCGGCGCGCAAGATATTATCATAGCCCCTGCCAGTGTTGCTGATAAAATTTTTTTTGAACTCATTAGGTGTTACCCCTTTCTATTGTTTGTTTTTTTAATCTAATTTGATTATACACACCATTTGTGATGAAAAAAACAGCTAAACACTGGAATAATATAGGCAAAATAGTGGCAATTTCAGCTCATTATCTTTTCACTCTTTACTTTTCACTATCTTTTACAGCATTTTTTCGCAAAAATTTAGTAAGCTTTTATTATGTCTAAAAAATCGCAAATTCAAAAACCTCTGCGCTTTTGGCAGAGATTTTAGCTTGCATATAGCCTCGATATTAGGCGCTTTTCCCTATAATTTAATCCGCTTCGCTAAAGGCGAAACGGATTAAAATTTTCACTTAAAAATCCACGCATATTCTCTTTAGACTCCGCCTTTCTATTTATGGGGCGTTACCCCATACCCCAAGATTTTTTGAAAAAAATCTATTAAAACTTTAATTTGTTTCGCCATCGGCGAAACTCCTAAGCTTTTCACTCTTCACTTTTCACTCAAAAAACCCCCACCGAAGTGGGGGTTTTGATATTATCGTCCTGTGCCTGG
>CAYJIJ010000042.1:0-21214 GCA_964370185.1 uncultured Oscillospiraceae bacterium | reverse complement strand
TGCATCTTATTTGCGATTTCGGTGTCACGAAGAACTTTCTTGGTGAAATTATCATCATAATCCCAAATGTTAGTACCTCTGCCGCCCTTGGCAAATGCATGAGCTATATTTGTTTTACCAACAATAACATTAACATCAGTTTCACCCACGGGTATGAAGTAGCGCCCATATCTAAAAGTAAATTGGTGCTCGGATAAAGTTGGTAGCATGGATTTAAACCGCTTTTCATAATCCTTTGAAGTATGCTCCAAATTATCAAAAGCGGATTTTTCAGAGAAAAACATAAATTCTTCTGCACTTACCCTCGCTTGAATAAAAGTGGGATTTTCAACATGCTTGCCGACTTCTGCAATTGTCTTTATAACTTCATCTCCTGCTTGGAATCCAAACATTTCATTCACGGCTTTAAAGTTTATCAAATCCATTTTTACCATGGTATATTCTTTATTGGGGGTTGTTTTAAGAGCCTCGCTTACAAGCATTTTAAATTTATACAAATTTGGAATGTGTGTAAGCTCATCATAGTATGCAACTTTTTCTAATTCCTTTGCTGAATTATTCTTAGAAATTACAAAGTAAAGCAGCATAATAAAGGAAAATATAATGATTATCACACTATTTAAAACCATGCTATTTGATATTGTCTGAATACTCTCAACCATACTTTCTTCAGAAATTTCAAAGAATAATATCCAATCGTTAATTTCAATAGGCCTGTATTCACCAAATTTTTTCACACCATTTAGAGTGTATGAAATGCTTCCAGAGTTTCCTAATTTAAAATCTTCTACAACAGTTTCAAAGGTTTCATTTCCGTCAAATTGAGCATTTTTAAAAGCATCAAAACTAAGTACAAATGAGTTTGTACTTATCATAATTTCGCTGTCCGAATTAATTAGTAGGTTTAGTCCACGGCTATCGGTGAAGCTTGTGAGCAGAGTCGATAAATACTCGGTGCAATATTCCACAGCAAGTACACCATCAATATCACGCCCCGTATATATCGGTACCGCTATAGTGACAACCTCTTTTTGAGTAAATTCAGAAATATATGGTTCCGTAGCATATACTATTCCAGATATTGCACTCTGATAGTACTCGGTGTGAGAAATATCAGAAAATTCGCGGTCAGAAGTATAAGCCATGCCTTTATCATCTACAAGCATAGCTAATTCAAAGTCCAATTCAGCTTTTTTTCGATTAATATATTGGATGATTTCTTCATCTTCTTCACCAATAATTGGCAGTGTTTCTGAAATGCTTACTAAGTTAAAAAGCATACTGTCAAGCTGTCTGTCAAGAGAAATTTGCTGCTGATTTGCCATGTCTACAAGATTATTTCTAACAGATTTTTCAAGCTCTTCGTTAACAGTATTATTAAATAAAATCATAGCATAAGCAGTAACAAGAAAGAAAAGCACGCCTAAGATAACACTAACTATAAAGTTTTTATTTTTCATAATGCCCTCTAAATTAATTTTATAGTAAAATTGGTTATAGATATTAAAATGATTTTATATCTAATTTTAACAATTTTATTTATTATTGTCAATGCTGATACCTTTTTAATATACGATATTTTTTATCAAAATAATTTTCCAAGATTTAATATTTATTTATATTATTTCACTTTTGTAATATTGATTTATCAATAAGTATATGTTATATTTTTTGATAAGATTAGTCATTCATCATATTTACAGGAGGAAAGTTTATGAAAAATAGCATGCTTGTGGTAGTTGATTATCAAAATGATTTTGTCGATGGGAGTTTGGGCTTTTCAGGCGCGGAAATAATGGACGATGAAATAGCGGCATTTATAGAAGAATATATTTGCGGCGGTGGCATTGTAGTTGCTACAAGAGATACTCATAGCAGCGAATATCTAAATACAAGGGAGGGGAAAAATCTCCCCGTGAAACATTGTATCGAAGGTGAAAATGGCTGGCAAATTTATGGCAAAACAGGCGCTATGACCGAAAAATATTCTGCGGATATACATTTTATTGATAAATATTCTTTTGGAATTTCTCCGGAACAAATGCTAAAATTAAAAGAAAAATTTTCTCCGCAAAAGATTCTTTTGGTAGGGCTTGTGAGTAATATATGTGTAATAAGCAATGTGTGCTGTTTTCAATCAACATTTCCAGAAGCTGATATTAGCGTTAAAAAGACAGCCACTGCAAGTTTTGATGATGACTTAAATGCTAAAACATTAGATGTGTTAAAAGGACTTCAAATAGAAGTAATTTAGTAAACACTGCTATACACCTAAAAATAATAAAATAAGATGAGATAAAGTGCCCCAAAAGGAGAAATAAAAATGAAGCTTTCAGAAAGAGTTATTAACTGGACTAAAGAATGGTTTTTAGAAAACGATAGAAAGACAGCTGTTGTGGGCATTTCGGGTGGCAAGGACAGCGCAGTAGTAGCTGCGATATTAGTCCATGCGTTGGGTGCGGAAAATGTATTTGCTGTTTTAATGCCAAATGGTGAGCAAAGCGATATTTCAGATTCAAAGCAAGTTGTAGATGAGCTTGGTATAAGAAATATTACTGTGAATATTAAAGCTGCATATGATGGGCTACTCAGTGATGTGCAATCACAGTTAGGGGAACTATCGAAAGAAGCAAGTATCAACACCGCCCCAAGAATAAGAATGAGCACACTCTATGCAGTTGCACAAACACTTTCCGAGAGGGATGGTGCTAAAGCATGTGTGGTAGGCACGGGAAATGCCTCTGAAGCATATGTGGGCTACTGTACTAAATGGGGGGACATGGCACATGATGTGAACCTATTAAAAGATTTATGGGTGCATGAAGTAATTGAGATTGGTGACGAGCTTGGCTATTTTCCTAATATTATACATAAAGCACCTGCGGACGGCCTGAGTGGCTCTACGGATGAGGAAAAGCTTGGGGTTACTTATGAAGAGGTTTATAAGACTGTTGTAGGCGAGGAAGTGTCTGAAAAAAGTAGGGCAAGAATTGATACACTTCACAAGCTTGCAAAACATAAGCTAAATCCTATACCATATTTTAAAAAATAGCTCTAAATTGCTACTTATCCTTAAAATTTAATGCAATTGTCCTGTATATTTATTCTTTGATATTTCGGGGAGCAATGCGTAAAATATCCGACTGATAAGCTTTCAGATCAAATAGCTACTGATATAATCACTATAAAAATCCAGATTAGTAGATAAAAATTTTACATCCACCACTATGGACATATTCAGTTATATGTGATAAAATACAAAGAAAGAAAAGATACCTTTAAATTAGTCCCGTGAGGCTGATAAGGCGATAATAGTAGAACTATAACTTTGTGGGTGTAATTATATTCACAGGTAAAATTGTACTAAAGCTCTATCCGCTCATACGGATGGAGCTTTTTATTTTGCAGAAAGGATATTTAGATGAAATATATTTTAGATGATAAAGCGGTAAACAGAGCAATAAACAGAATTTCATTTGAGATAGTCGAAAAAAATAAAGGCACCGACGATATATGCATTATAGGCATAATCACAGGTGGCGACTACATTGCAAAGCGAATTGCTGAAAAAATATCCAAAGTAGAAGCAAGGGAAATACCTGTTGGCAAACTTGATATAACTAAATTTAGAGATGATATAAAAAATAATCAATCCGCTGATGATAAAACCTTTATCCCATTTGACATAGATAATAAAAAAGTTATCTTAGTTGACGATGTAATATACACTGGGCGAAGCGTGAGGGCGGCGATAGACGCCATCATGAGTAGGGGACGACCTCAAAATGTACAACTGGTAGCTTTAGTGGACAGAGGTCATAGAGAGCTTCCTATAAGAGCTGATTACATAGGGAAAAATTTACCCACCTCTTCGGACGAAATAATAAAAGTAAAGCTTACGGAAATAGACGGAGAAGATGCAGTTGTAATTATGGGAAAGGATGCTTAATTTATGGTGATATTGATAAAAGGTGGACAAGTAATAAGTCCTAAAAATGATATTGATTTTACAGCTGATATACTGATAGAAGATGGCGCAGTAAAAAAGATAAGCAAAGAGCCAATCGTAGCAGGTAATGGCACTAAAATAATAGAAGCAAAAGGTAAATATGTTATACCGGGGCTAATTGACCCGCATGTGCACCTAAGAGACCCAGGGCTAACACATAAAGAAGATATACTCACAGGTGCTATGGCAGCGGCAGCAGGGGGATTTACCTCGGTAGTTTGCATGCCAAACACCAAACCACCGATAGACAGTGCTGAAACTATAAAATATATCATAGATAAAGCTAAAAATTCAGCAGTGAAAGTTTACCCCTCCTGCTGTATAACAAAAGGCATGGCTGGGAAAGAGCTCTGTGATTACGAAGAATTAAAAGCGGCTGGAGCGATAGCGATTACTGATGATGGACATCCAGTGAAAAACGCCGCAATGCTTCAAGAAGCAATGAAAACTGCGGAAGAGCTCGGACTTACAGTAATGAGCCACTGCGAAGATATGGACATAATAGGAAATGGCATAATAAATAAAGGCGAGGTGTCCGACACTCTCGGAGTAGAGGGAATGGACAGAACAAGCGAAGACAGTATAACAGCCAGAGAAATAGCAATAGCGGCGGCAACAAATACAAGCATACACATCTGCCATGTGTCAACAAAAGGCTCTGTATCACTGATAAGGGATGCAAAGGCAAGGGGAGTAAAAGTGAGCGGAGAAACAGCACCGCACTATCTCCACTTTACCCATGAAGAGCTACTAAAAAAAGATGCGAACTTTAGAATGAACCCACCGCTAAGAGAAGGAGCGGACAAAAAAGCACTGATTGAGGGGCTAATTGATGGCACAATAGAGATGATTGCCACCGACCATGCGCCCCATGCAAAAGAAGAGAAAGCGGACTTCTTAAAAGCACCAAATGGCATAATAGGACTTGAAACTTCCTTTGCAGCGTCATATACCGCACTTGTGGACAGCTCACTTATTTCACTTAGCAGATTAGTGGAGCTAATGAGTGTAAACCCTGCAAAGCTTGTAGGAATAGAAGGTGGCAGCATTGAAGAGGGAAAAACTGCCGACATAGCTATTTTTGACACTGAAGAGCTAATTGTTACAAAAGAAATGCTTAAATCAAAATCGGAGAACACGCCTTTTATCGGTAAGAAACTAAAGGGGCGAATATTATATACAATACTAAATGGAAATATTAGTTATGAGAGAAAGGCGGATTAGAAAATGGGGTTTGACAGGCTGATAAAAAAGATAATTGAAACAAAAAATCCAACAGTAGTGGGGCTTGATCCAAAACTTGAGTACATACCCGAATATATAAAGGCGGAGTCCTTTAAAAAATATGGCGAAACACTCGAAGGTGCGGCGGACGCCATACTTGAGTACAACAAAGGCATTATTGATGCAATCTGTGACATAGTGCCTGCTGTTAAGCCGCAATGTGCCTACTATGAAGCTTTTTGCTGGTATGGCATGAGGGCATTTGCCAAAACAGTTGATTATGCAAAGAGCAAAGGAATGTATGTAATAAATGATGGCAAGCGAAATGACATAGGCTCTACAATGCAGCTCTATGCCGATGCTCACCTCGGAAGAACTTTAGTTGGAAATAATAGCTATGAAGCATTATGCGGTGATGCACTCACAGTAAACGGGTATCTTGGCACGGATGGAATAGAGCCTGTATATAAAGCATGTGAAGAGTATGATAAGGGCATATTTGTACTTGTTAAAACTTCAAATAAATCCTCGGGTGAATTACAGGATAGAAAACTTGAGGATGGCAAAACAGTATATACACTGATGGCTGAAATGTGTGAAATTTGGGGAGAAAAATTCCGTGGAGAATATGGCTACTCTGCAATAGGTGCAGTGGTGGGTGCTACTTATCCAGAGCAACTTAAAGAGCTCAGAGAAGCGATGCCACACACATTTATACTTGTACCGGGTTATGGTGCACAGGGTGGCACGGCTAAAGATGTAGCCACTGCTTTTGATAAAGACGGACTTGGCGCAATAATAAATTCATCAAGAGGAATACTCACTGCATGGCAGAAAAAAGGAATGGACGAAAAAGATTATGCTAAAGGTGCAAGAGAAGCTGCAATTGAAATGCAAAAAGATATAACATCATATATACCTGCTTTTAAGGGGTAGAGAGGAAGTAAAGAATGATTAAAAGAGATAGAGCTTATTTAATACTCGAAGATGGCAGTGTGTATAAAGGCTATGCAATTGGTGCAAAGGGAAGCACAATTGGGGAAGTTGTATTTTCAACAGGCATGGTTGGATACCAAGAGGGACTCACCGACCCAAGCTTTGCAGGACAGATAGTTACACAAACATTCCCTTTAGTAGGCAACTACGGCACTAATGATGAAGACTATGAATCCAAAACGGCCTATCTAAATGGGTATATAGTAAGAGAAATATGCGATAAACCCTCAAACTTCCGCTGTGAAAAATCCCTTGAAGATTTTTTAATAGATAAAGGTGTAGTTGGTATTTGTGGGCTTGATACAAGGGCACTAACAAGGAAAATCAGAGAGGTGGGAGTGCTAAACGGCATGATTACCACCGAGTATAGCGAAGATAAAAAGGCTGATATAGTAAATGAGCTTAAAAACTTCAAAATCAAAGGTGTGGTTGCACTCACTTCTGTAAAAGAAAAAGAGTTTTATAAGAGTGAAAATAGTAAATACCATGTTGCACTAATTGATTATGGATATAAATTTAATATCAGAAGATGTCTGCTTCAGGCAGGGTGTGATGTTACAGTTGTGCCATACAATACCACAGCAGAAGAAATAAAAGCACTAAACCCCGATGGCATTATGCTTTCAAATGGCGCAGGTGACCCAGAGGAAAACAAAGTATCAATTGCAAACTTAAAAGAAATTTTCAAGCTCGGTATACCTGTGTTTGGTATTTGTTTAGGCCATCAGCTTGCGGCACTTGCAAACGGTGCTTCAACCGAGAAGCTCAAATACGGGCACAGAGGAGCAAATCAGCCAGTCCTCGATATAGAGAGGGATAGAGTATATATCACAAGCCAAAACCACGGCTATGCGGTTATATCTGAGAGCGTTGACCCTGCAAAGGGAGTTGTTAGCCATATAAATGTAAATGATAAAAGCTGTGAGGGTGTAAGATATACATTTGCACCAATAGTAACAGTGCAGTTTCACCCCGAGGCATGTGGAGGCCCTAAAGACACCGCCTACCTCTTTGAAGAATTTGTAGATATGATTAAGAAATATAAGGGGGTAAAGTAATATGCCTTTACGCAGTGATATTAAAAAAATACTTGTTATAGGCTCAGGCCCTATTGTTATAGGACAAGCAGCAGAATTTGACTATGCGGGCACACAGGCTTGCCGTGCACTTAAAGAAGAGGGTCTTGAAGTTGTACTTATAAACTCAAACCCTGCTACTATAATGACCGATAAAGCAATGGCTGATAAGATATATATTGAGCCACTCACAATAGATGTGGTTAAAAAGATTATCCGTGAAGAGAAACCTGATAGCCTGCTTTCAACACTTGGAGGACAAACAGGCCTTACACTCTCTATGCAACTTGCTAAAGACGGATTTTTAGCAGAGCAGGGAGTAAAGCTTTTAGGTGCAGACCCCGAAACAATAGACAAAGCCGAAGACAGACAAATATTTAAAGACACCATGGAAAGCATAAATCAGCCTTGCATACCCTCAAAAGTAGTAGAAACTGTTGAGGATGCTATGGACTTTGCAAAAATTATCGACCTTCCCGTAATAGTTCGCCCAGCGTTCACACTCGGCGGTACAGGTGGCGGTATAGCATATACCGAGGAAGAGCTTCGCAAAATCTGTACAAATGGTCTAAGACTTTCACCAATAACACAGGTGCTTATCGAAAAATGTATTTCGGGTTGGAAAGAGATAGAATTTGAGGTTATCAGGGATAGAAAAGGCAATATTATCACAGTTTGTTCAATGGAAAATGTCGACCCAGTAGGTGTCCACACAGGTGACTCCATCGTTGTAGCTCCTGCTGTTACACTTGCAGATAAAGAATACCAGATGCTTAGAACCGCTTCTATCGACATTGTGCAGTCCCTCGGTGTAGAGGGCGGATGCAACTGCCAGTTAGCACTCAATCCCGATACATTTGAATATGCAGTAATCGAGGTAAACCCAAGGGTTTCAAGGTCTTCTGCACTCGCTTCTAAAGCAACAGGATACCCAATTGCAAAGGTTGCCACAAAAATAGCTATCGGATACACACTCGATGAGATACTTAACACTGTTACAGGCAAAACCTACGCATGCTTTGAGCCCTCAATTGACTACATAGTGGTAAAATTTCCAAAATGGCCATTTGATAAATTTGTGTACGGTAAACGTACACTTGGCACACAGATGAAAGCCACAGGGGAAGTAATGGCAATAGGTACTTCATTTGAGCAAGCGATGATGAAGGCTGTGCGCTCGGTTGAGCTCGGTCTTGACACACTCACACTAAAAGCTTTTACTGAGCTATCTGACGAAGAAGTGATAGAGAATCTATCGGTTTGTGATGATAGAAGAATTTACTGTGTTTATGAAGCTCTAAAGCGTGGAGTATCGGCGGATAAAATATTTGAAATCACTAAGATAGATAGATGGTTCACTGAAAAGCTAAATAATCTTGTAATGCTTGAAGAAGAGTTTAAACATTCAGAAATGGATGAGGAACTCTATAAAAAAGCTAAGGACATGGGCTTCCTTGACAGTACTATCGAGAGAATAAGCGGCAAGAGCGTTGCAGAATTTTCAAGACCGGGTGTTTATAAAATGGTTGACACCTGCGCGGCTGAATTCTCTGCTGAAACACCATATTTCTACTCAACATATGATGAAGAAAATGAAGCGGCGGACTTTATTGCAAATAAAAATTCCGATAAGAAAAAGGTAATCGTATTTGGTTCAGGGCCTATTAGAATTGGGCAGGGGATTGAATTTGACTACTGCTGTGTACATTGTGCATGGGCGCTAAGAGAGTCAGGTTATGAAGCTATCATAGCAAATAACAACCCTGAAACCGTTTCCACCGATTTCGACACAGGGGACAGACTATATTTTGACCCACTCACACCCGAGGATGTGGACAATATCCTTGCAACAGAAAAACCATGGGGCGTAGTGGTGCAGTTTGGTGGACAGACAGCTATTAAACTCACAAAGCATCTGCAAGAAGTGGGAGCTAATATACTCGGCACTTCCGCAGACAGCATAGATGCCGCTGAGGACAGAGAGAGATTTGACGCACTCCTCGAAGAATGCTCCATACCAAGACCAATGGGACAGACAGTATTCACAACCGAGCGTGCAGTTGAGATTTCAAACGACCTCGGTTATCCAGTACTGCTAAGACCTTCCTATGTACTCGGTGGTCAGAATATGATTATCGCATATAATGAAGACGATGTTGTGGAATATATGACTATTATTACACAGCAAAAGCTTGAAAACCCCGTGCTTATTGATAAATACATGATGGGTACAGAGGTTGAAGTAGATGCTATCTGCGATGGACAGGACTATCTAATCCCAGGTATTATGGAGCATATTGAGAGAGCGGGTGTCCATTCGGGCGACAGTATCTCGGTATACCCAGCACAGACACTCACGCAAAAAACAAGGGCTACAATTATCGACTACACAGGCAGACTTGCAAGAGCATTAAATGTAAAAGGACTTGTGAATATCCAGTATGTTGTATATGGTGGTGAAGTTTATGTAATTGAGGTAAATCCCAGATCGTCAAGAACAGTGCCATATATCAGCAAAGTAACAGGTGTGCCAATGGTAGATCTTGCTACAAGAATAATGCTCGGTGAAAAGCTCGCTGATATGGGTTATGGCACAGGGCTATATCCAAATGCGGATTATGTGGCGGTAAAAGTGCCTGTGTTTAGCTTTGAAAAGCTACATGATGTGGATGTGCATTTAGGCCCTGAAATGAAATCAACAGGGGAAGTGCTCGGCATAGCAAAAACCTTTGAAGAGGCTCTCCTTAAAGGACTTGCGGCGGCAGGATATAAATTTAAGCACAGCGGCGGAGTATTAGTATCTGTTAAGGATGCGGATAAAGAAGAAATTATGCCTGTTGCTGAAAAGCTATTAGATCTCGGATTTGATTTATATGCCACAGCAGGCTCTGCAAGAAAGCTAAATGAAAATATGATTGCTACAAGTGCGGTAAGAAAGCTTCAAGAAGAATCACCAAATATTGCCGATTTATTTGAAGAGGGTAAAGTGGATTATGTAATATCCACTTCAGCAAAGGGAAGAAAGCCAGCGGAATTCTCGGTGCAGATGCGCCGTCGTGCCATAGAGCGCTCCATACCATGCCTCACTTCAATTGATACAGCAGCGGCACTTGCTCGCTGCATAGCGATGAATAAACAGGTGACCGACTTAGAAATGGTGGATATCACTAAAATTTAAAAGTAGTATTTTAGTTTTAATAAGTAGTCACTGAATTGCATAAACAAATATTCTTAATACAAATTATAATAGCATTGCTCCCTACAATTGTAGGGAGCAATACTATTATATAGTGATAAGAAATTAAAGGTATTTTAAATATTCTGTTTTTTAACAGTCTTTCTCCTACCTGTTAATATAAGTGCCATTCTTATGCCAAATCGAAGTATAACTTTATCAAGCGATTTATGAGCTATTTTAAGCTCATTTGGTATATCAATATGCTGTGGGCAGTGGCTTAGACATTTACCGCACTCGGTACATAGATTTGCACCTGACTTTCCTGCACCCATACCGCCCTCTACTCTCATCAAATAATGCATTGTAGGCAGTCTGCCTCCGAAAAGTGAGCTTGCATTATAATCCGAAAAACATCCAGGTATATCCACCCCAAAGGGACAAGGCATACAATAATTGCAACCTGTGCAGGGCGTTTTCATCAGAGATTTATAAACAGTTTTAATTTTATCAATTACTATTAGCTCTTCTTCAGACATGCAATCAGGGGAGGAGTTATTTACAGTATTGCAGTTTTCGTCAAGCTGTGATAATTCATTCATTCCACTAAGTACTACTGAAACTTCTTTTTGATTAAACAGCCATCTAAAAGCCCATGAAGCCGCTGAGCGTTTTTCATGATATGAGTTTATCTCATCTGAAACTTTTAATGGGACTTTACCCGCAAGTTTTCCCCCTCTGAGGGGCTCCATTACTACCACGCCAATTCCAAGCTCATATGCTCTTTTTAGACCCCTCACACCGGCTTGATAATTTTCATCGAGATAATTATATTGTATTTGGCAAAAATCCCAAGGATAGTCCTCAAGTATTTTAATAAACTCCTCGGGTCTGCCATGAAAAGAAAATCCAACATGGCGAATTTCCCCCGAATTCTTTTTCTCTTTTAAAAAATTTTCTATGCCCAATGCTTTTAATCCCTGCCATTGAGTGTTGCTGTCAAGTGTATGCATGAGGTAGTAATCTATATAATTTGTTGATAGTCTTTTGAGCTGAGTATCAAAAAAATTAGGTATCTGCTCCGCTTTCTTAACTAAAAAGCAGGGAAGTTTATCAGCTATATATACCTTATCTCTAATACCCATCTCTTTAATAAAATTTCCAAGTATTTCTTCACTTTTTCCTGAATGGTAGAAATAAGCGGTGTCAAAATAGTTTATCCCATTCTTATATGCGGCAGAGAGGAGCTCATTTGCGGCAGATATATCGGCCCTACCTGATTTCATAGGAAAACGCATACAACCAAAACCAAGTACGGATAGTTTATCAGAATTTTTTACGAGTACATTATATCGCATTACTACCTCCAAAATATTATTTACATAAATAGTATAGCAAGTTAAATATAGCCTTTCAAGTGATAAATTTAATTTGCCAATATTTAAATTAAATGATACAATAATTAAAAGAATCAAAGGAGCTTATATGCGATGAGTGAGCTGTATCTGTTTATATATGAAACAGTTAAAAAAATACCCATCGGGAAAGTTGCCACATATGGGCAAATAGCATCGCTCACAGGAAACCCAAAACGCTCTCGTGTGATTGGGTATGCACTGAGTAGTTGTAGTGACAAGAGTGTGCCATGCCACAGAGTGGTAAGCCGATTTGGCGGACTTAGTGATAATTTTTCACCCGAGGGAAAAGCTACACAGAGGATGCTATTATCACTTGAAGGTGTTACCTTTCTGATGGATGGAAATGTAGATATTGAAAAATTTAGGCATACTTTTTAAGACTAATCTAATTGCACAATTTATGAATTAAAAATAAAGTGAGGATTTTAAAATGGATGATAGAGTTATTCTTTTGGATGGTTCGGTAGGTACTGCTTTATGGAAGATGACAAATCTAACTGATGAGGTTTGGAATTTTAATATTACGAAGCCCGAAGTTGTTTTAAAACTACACAAAGATTATATTGAAGCAGGCTCTAAAATAATTACCACAAATACTTTTAGCGCAAATAAAATGTCACTTTCTAAAAGCGAATACAATGTCGAGCAGGTTGTGCGTGAGGCTGTTAAAATTGCGAAAAAAGCTGTATCTGGAACTGACACAAAAGTAGCACTTGACATAGGCCCACTCACAGAGCTTTTAGAGCCATATGGAGATTTAACTGAGGAAGAGTGCGAAGAAATATACACTGAAATAATTGATAGTGGCATGAAAGAATCACCTGATTTAATCTTTCTGGAAACATTCATGGATATAGAAATGCTAAAAATTGCGGCGAAAGTTGCTAATAAATATGATGTACCCTTATTTTGCTCAATGACATTTGAGCCAATTGGCAAAACTATAATGGGCAATAGTGTTCAGGATATGATAAACGAGCTAAAGGACTTGAAAGTAGTGGCTATTGGTATGAACTGTTCTTTAGAGCCGGAGGCATCATTGCCCGTAATAAAAACTTTCAGAGAACTAACCGACATGCCGCTCATATTTAAACCCAATGCAGGAAAGCCACAATATAACGACGGTGAATTCACATCAAAAACAGATGAAGAAGTATTTGCACAAAGCATTTTGCCAGCGGTGAAAATTGGAAACATACATATTGGTGGTTGTTGTGGTACGGACCCTAATTATATAAAACGCATGGCGGAGCTTTTTTCTGAAAATTAATATAGGGGGATGTTTACATGATAAGGCTTGCAACAAAAAATGATATTTCAAGCATTACTGCAATATATAAAACAGCAAGAGAGTTTATGAAAGCAAGTGGCAACCCAAACCAGTGGGGGGAGGATTATCCAACCACTGAGATAATTAATGCAGATATTGATGCAAAAAATCTTTATGTCTGCGAAGATGGTGGGGAAGTATCCGCCGTATTCACGCTTATGAACGAAGTAGAGCCCACCTATGAAATGATTGAGGGAAAGTGGAGTTTAAACAAAGAATATGCCACAATACACAGGGTAGCATCCTCAATGACCAAAAGAGGGGTGTTTGGCGAAATTATTGAATATGCACAAAAGTTATATAACCATATACGAATAGATACCCATGAGCAAAATATAAAAATGCAAAACCTTATTTTAAAAGCAGGGTTTAAAAGAGCGGGGATTATCTATGTTGAAGATGGCAGCCCAAGGATTGCCTATGAGTATATAAATTAAAATTTAAGAAATGTAGAACTAATTTATGCTCCTACTATCGCCGATGGCGGTAGTAGGAGCATAAAAAATAGTGTTTATTTATAGTTTGTACAGAGTAAGATATACAAAAAAATATTCTACAGCTTAAGTTGTTGACATTGGTAAGGCATACTAATAATGCATTATCTATTGTTTTAGAGCTCTAATGGAATTTAGTACAGCAAGGAAAGTTACCCCCACATCTGCAAATACAGCACTCCACATACCAGCAAGACCCAATGCTCCTAAAAACATTACGACAACTTTAATACCGATAGAGAAAACAACATTCTGCAAAACAATCGCCATTGTTTTTTTAGAGATATTTATAGCTTTTGCAATCTGTGTAAGCTCATCACTCATGATTACCACATCAGCCGCCTCAATAGCAGCATCCGAGCCTATTCCACCCATTGCAATCCCAACATCTGAAAGCGAGAGCACAGGTGCATCATTTATGCCATCACCGACAAACACAGTAGTGCCATTATCGGAAGCTTTTATATATTCTTTTACTCTATCCATTTTATCATGTGGGAGTTGAGAAGCATAAACAGTAGCTATACCAACACTTTTCGCTACATTTTTTGCAGTAAATTCATTGTCACCAGTTACTAAAGCGGTATTTACTGATAGATTATTTTGCAGTGTATCCACCGCCTCATAAGCTTCGGGTTTAATATTATCTTGAAGGAATATTGCACCCATATATTCACCATCAATGGCAATATGCACAGCAGTCCCATCGCCATGAACTATATCACATATGCCGCAATCTGCCATAAGTGCACTACTACCTGCAAAAATCTTCTTACCATTATAGACAGCGGATACACCTCTGCCTGCAATGTCCTTAGCTTCGGTGATTTCAAGGAGCTTTAAATTTGAATAAGCAAGAAGTGCCTTAGCTATTGGATGTGTTGAGGTTTGTTGTGGTGTTGCCGCAAGTGAGACAAGCTCCTCCTCAGAAATGTTAAGAGGTTTTATTTCGCTAATTGAGAATTTACCGGTGGTGATTGTACCGGTCTTATCAAATACAACAGTTTTACACTTGGCAAGCTTTTCAACAGCTATGCCGCCCTTCATTAAAATACCATGCTTAGATGCAGCACCAATTCCCGAGAAGAAAGAAAGAGGGACGGAAACTACAAGGGCACAAGGGCAAGAAATTACTAAAAATGTGAGTGCACGATAAATCCATACATTAAAATCTCCCGTGACTAAAGAGGGGATGATAGCTAATGCAAGTGCGCAATACACTACAATTGGGGTATAATAGCGTGCAAATTTTGTTATAAATCGTTCCGATTTTGATTTTTGAGCCGAGGCTTCGCTCACAAGTCTTAATATTCGTGCAACCGTACTATCATTGTAAATAGCAGTCGCTTTTATTTTAATCATATCGGAAGTGTTTATAGAGCCTGAAAGCACTTCATCACCAATCGAAACTGATACAGGCAGGCTTTCACCAGTAAGTGATGAGGTATTGAGCTGAGTAGTACCTTCCACTATTACACCATCAACAGGAATTTTTTCACCCGTTCTCACAAGCAGTACATCCCCAATCTCAACCTCGGAAGGAGTAACTGAAACTACATCATCACCAATTATTTTATTTGCAAACTCAGGATTAATATCCATTAAATCTGAAATAGATTTTCTTGATTTACGCACAGCACGCCCTTGAAAATATTCGCCTATTTGGTAAAACACCATAACAGCAATACCTTCGCTGTATTCTCCTAATATAATTGCTCCAATGGTTGCTATCGACATTAAAAAGTGCTCATCAAAAACAGACCCTTTTATAATGTTTTTAGCTGCTCTTAGCAAAATATCATATCCCGAAATTAAGTATGCTAAAATAAATATTATAGTATTAATTAGTGGGGAAATTTGCAAAAAAATTGCGGTAAAAGTGAGAACTACGGCTATCGACATTCTAAGCAATATATTCCTGCTATTCTCGTGTTCATGCTCATGCTCATGTTCGTGAATAGGGAAGACATCGGCAGTATCACACCCGCATCCACAATCGCTATTAGTATGCTGAGTTTCGACTGCTGCAGTAGTACAGGTTGAAGGGGATCCACAACTTTGAGTAGTATGTTTTAAATTGTTAGTTGACATAATTATAACACCTTTCAAAAAATATAGTGTAGTATGGTATTTAATAAATATTTAGCATTCTCCAACGGTATGTGAGAAGCCTTGAGAAATGATATTCTTTATATGTTCGTCATCGAGTGAGTAATAGACAGTCCTGCCATCTTTGCGATGTTTAACAACTCTTCCTTGCTTTAATACTCTGAGCTGATGAGATATTGCAGATTGACTCATACCAAGAACATTTGCAATATCGCAAACACATAATGGCTCTTTATACAATGTAAACAAAATTTTCATTCTTGTGCTATCGCCTAAAACTTTAAAAAATTCAGCTAAATCATACATTTCTTCTTCTTTAGGTAAATTTGACCTCATAACCACTACTTCAGAATGGGTATGACTTTGCTCGCACGAAATGTTATCACTCATAATATATACTCCTTTTAATATTATTATATATGAACATATGAATACTTGTTCATATGTTATCATAAAAAAAAGTGAATGTCAACTGAAAAAGTATAAAATAAAATTTAGTTCAAAGAAAGTTATCGAGGGGAGGAGCTCTACTGATACAAAACAAAAAGAAGCATGAAGACGGATTAATCCGCTCATGCTTCGTCTAAAATTATAATTTAGCTATGTATTTAAAATAAATAAAAGGAATACTAATCCCACCCCTAAAAGAAGCCAAATAAAATTATTGCTACTTTGTTCCATAGGTTCTTCTGGCTGATATGTACCTTTATATGTATTTGTACTTCTACTTAAATTTTTATTTGCACTTTTTTGCTTAACATTTTGTTGATGCAAAGCAAGTGGGTCAGTCTGATTTAAAATGCGGTTATAAAAATTTTCAATCCACTCGATATCACTACTGGTGCACATATTTTCTTCACTTGCATTATTTTCATGTACAATTTTATTTCGCACATATCGGTAATGCTTCAATTTATAGTAATCATCTTTAAACTGATTTTGATTAATTCTCTCTAAATATTCAATATATGTAGTTACACCTTTTTCGCTTTTGAGAATATCTTTGCATAAATTATCAAGCCTTTTATAAGATTGTAAAAACATAAAACCTCTACCTCCTATATGTTTTTAGAAAGAAGAACGCAAGCTTCCACATGGCGTGAAAAAGGAAACATGTCCACAGGCTGAAACTCCTTTACAGTATAGCCAAAAGAAATGAGTTTAGTTAAATCATTTGCGAGAGTATCGGGATTACAAGAGATATAAACAATTTTCTGAGGCAAAGCTTTAGAAATTGCATTTAAAAACTTTGCATCACTGCCCGAGCGTGGAGGATCCATGAATAAAACATCGAGTTTTAAGCCCTCATCAAGCATTTCAAGCATAGTTCTTCCAGCGTCCCCACAGTGAAAACGAATATTGCTTATATTATTATTTCTTGCAGCAGATATTGCGTCTTTAACAGCTTCTTTATTTATTTCAATACCAAAAACTGTCTTTGCTTTTGAGGCAGCAAGCATACCTATAGTGCCAGTACCACAATATGCATCAAGAACTAAATCGCTTTTATTTATATCCGCCATTTCTATTGCCTTTTTGTAGAGTTTTTCAGTTTGGATAGGGTTAATCTGATAAAATGATTGTGGGGAAACTTTAAAAGTAAGCCCAAGAAGTTTATCATTAATATAACCATTTCCATGGAGGATTTTTTGAGTGCGCCCCACAACCATATCAATATTGCTGTCATTTACACAATGTACAATAGTGGTTATTTGTGGAAATTTCTTTAAAAGCACCTTAGTAAATGAATTAGCAGAAGGGAAGGTGACACTCTGTGTTACCAAAACTACCATTATTTCATTTGTGGAAAAAGAGCGGCGGACAAGTATATGCCTAAAAAATCCCTGCTCCTTCATTGAATTGTATGGCTTTAGTTTAAAATCATAAACAATTTTAGCGGTTGCATCAATAATTTTGTTTGAAAGCTTATCCTGTATCATGCAGTCTTTAACTTTAACTACATGCTTTGTTTTCGACTGAAAAATACCATGTATTGGTCTATTGTTTCTATCAGTCGAAAAAGCACAAGATGCTTTATTTCTATAATGCGTAGGGTTTTCCATAGTTAATATAGGATTTATTCGCATTAATTTTGGGAATTTTTGTGAAATCAGCTTTTGTTTTAGCTTGATTTGTGAGTGATAATCAAGATTTTGTAGCTGACATCCACTGCATTTTTTATAATGTGGACATTTGTTTATTTGCTCAGATTTAGTATCTATTTCTTCTATTTCTTCATAATCGTCATCATCATAATCGTCAAAATCTAAATCAACATCATTTTTGTATTGCTGTTTCTTCTTTATTTTTTCTGCTTTTGCCTGGGGTGTAAATTTGTAATAAAATTTATCTTTCATATAAGTATCAATCCTTAATCCGGCTAATATTCACCGGCAGTGGTATAATTGTTTATTATCTTTATTGCAGAGCTTGTACCTAAACGATCTGAGCCGAGTGTAATGAATTTCTGCATATCATCAACGGTTTTAATGCCTCCTGCTGCCTTAATTTTAACTCGTCCACCAATTTGAGAGTAGAAAAGCTCAATATCTTCAAATGTTGCTCCTGCTGTGGAAAAACCAGTGGATGTTTTAATATATTCTGCACCCGATTGCTCAACAATTTCACACATCTTCTTCTTTTCAACTTCGGTTAAAAGGCAGGTTTCAATTATAACTTTTAGCACTTTGTTTCCAATGGCTGATTTTACCGCTCTAATATCCGATAGTACATAATCATAATCACATGATTTAAGCTTTCCGATATTTATAACCATGTCAATTTCATCAGCGCCATTTTCGGTAGCACATTTAGCCTCAAACGCTTTTGCATCACTGCACATTGCTCCAAGAGGGAATCCAACCACTGCGCATATGGGCACAGCTCCTTTGAGATACTCTTTTGCTTCTTTAACATAACAGGAATTAATGCAGATTGAAGCAGTTTTGTATTCCACCGCTTCGTCACACAATTTATAAATATCCGATATTTTTGCCTCTGCTTTTAGATAGGTGTGGTCAACTTTAGAAAGTATATCCGAAAAATTCATAGTAATCTCCATTCTTTAATTATATTTTTTCTTTATTCTTATATCTTCGCCCATAAATGTGAGTATGTCATAATTGCCTAAAAGCCTTGAAACAAAGCGTGCTGAATACGCTTCTTCAAGCTTTTTTGTAGTGTCTAAATTTGAATTAATAATAGTGGGCAAAGTTTGCAGTAGCCTTGAATTTATTATATTGTAAATTGCCGATGTAGTAAAGCTTGTAGAAAATTCAGCTCCTAAATCATCAATGATTAATAAGTCAGTTGAAAGTAGAATTTGCATATAGTCTTCAAAGTCATTTTGATTATCAGAGGAGAATTTCTCTTTTTCAAGCCTATGCAGTAAATTTTGTGCCGAGCAGTAGAGCACATCATATCCACTCTCGATTACCTTTCCTGCAATTGCCACCGAGAGATGGGTCTTACCAAGTCCTGTTTTTCCAAGCAGTAAAAGGCTCTGCGAAGTGGGGGAAAAGTTTTCAGCATACATCTTAGCTTTAACTAAATTTTGCTCCATAACCGATTTAGGGGAGATAGCAGTAGCAGATTTCTCAGGATAGTAAGACAGCGAAAAATTAGCAAAACTATATGCATTTAGATCAACCTGTTGGCGCAATTTCTCATAGGAGAGCTCTTTGAGCAGCTTTATATGGCAATCACAAAGTGAGTTGTTTTTAAATCCTGTATCAGAGCATTTATTGCATTTAAAATTTGGCATCAAAAAATCTTCAGTATAGTTATTTTTAATAAGTAACTCCGCTTTTTCTTTTTGTAAATTTAAATTTTCCTGTTTTAACAGCTCTATATTCTTCTCGATATTTTCACCATTTAATATAGCTTTTGAAACATTTATCCCTGTTAAAGAAAGGAGTCTATCTATCTCTTTAATTCGGGGAATTTTTGCATAAACTTCATTTTTGCGCTGTAAAGCTCTTTCCTTTGCAAGGGATTTTCTGTTTTCAAGTATTATTCTTGCTTTATCCCTTTGCTCTTTTTGATAGTTCATTTTCAACACCTCAACCTGAATATAAATTAACGATACAATGTCAATTATTATCAAAATAGTCTTTATATATGAGCTTATCAAGCTCGTTTTGACTATATGATGGGGAATCTGTGGGTTTGTTTTTGCGCTTATCCGATTGCTGTGCGGCATCATTTGGAGTTTTTATAGATAACTCGTGCCAATTTTGCAGAATTTTATCCATGTATGGAAACGATAGCTTGCCAGTGCCTTCAACAGTTCTCTCATATGCAAGCTTTATCATATCTAAATCAAATTTGTAATCCGATATCCAGCGTTTAATATGATTTTTTTCTGATGAGATTAGTGCTCTGTCATTAATTCCTAAAACTGATTTAATCTTACCTTCTACAGACTGAATTTCAGTAAGTAATTGAATATGATTATCAAGTTTTTCATGATTATCTATTCCTTCTTCAAGCCAGGACATAATCATTTTTTCAACATATTTAAGCCCTTTTTTGCCCTTTTTGCTGCTGTAAACAACCGCCATAAGTATGTAGTCGGTGGATAATCCATAATAAGAATATAAGGCTGCAAGGCATTCAAAATCTACTGATGTTAAAGTTTTACCAGTGCTTTCTTGTATTGCGTGTACCAGTGTTTTTAAATCATTATTCTTTTGAACCAAATCAAGAGCCTCTTTGCGTGAAAACTCACCTCTCTTTATAGGTTGTGGCTTATTTTCAGTCTTTTTTTCTATTAAGTTTTTGTCCGATATACCAATCTCAGGCATAATAGCAACTTTTTTTACAGAGTTATCTTCACTGAGTAGCACCCCGAGTTGCTGCCAATATTCAATTGCCTCATTTACTTCTTCGATACTGTCAACACCCAGTATTTGAGAAATAATTTGTGGGGAGATTGGATTTTGGGCATTTCTCATTATTATTAAAAGTGTTTTAACTGCCACTTCCGAGGCTAACCTAATGTGCTTATCAACAATAATATTTGGTATTGGGAATATTCCATCAAACATTCCTAAATTTATTTTATAAATCATTATTTTACCTTTCAAAAAAAATTACCTACAAATTATAACATTTTTACTTTAACTCTACAATTGAAATTTTAAATAGAGCTAAATTTTTAAAACGCTTTGTTACTATTTACTAATTTAAAATATAAATTACAGCAAAAAATCTTATTTATTTAAATAATCGTAAACTTTATGTCAATGTATTAAGACTATTGTTGAAAAAAAGTCTTAATAGTAGTATAATTATTAGAAAGAATATTGATAAAGATATAAATAGGAGTAAAAAAATGACCCATACTTACAAAACAAAAGGCGTTTGTGCCAAAGCAATTACT
>CAYJIJ010000041.1:18035-21318 GCA_964370185.1 uncultured Oscillospiraceae bacterium | reverse complement strand
CTTGATAACTTGCACATTCTACAATGTCAGCCTTATTGATATTAAAATTTTCAAATCGGACTTCTACACTTTCTTTTTCTAATAGGTTTATTAGTATTTCTTTATACAAATCCATAATACCCCCTGTTAATATTGCATAATTTAATAGCATTTACTAATACTCACTATATAGTAAGTCTTTATATGGTGAGTTATTTTATTGTAATTTATTATATATAATTATCCTACTAAAGTAAAGGGGTATTTAGTATGGATTATGGAAAATTAAAATTTAATATAGAAAAAATTTTACAGCAAAAGCAAATTTCAAAAAACAAAATTTGCAAAGACCTTGATATTCCGCGTGCTAATTTCAATCGCTACTGTCGCAATGAATTTCAGCGAATGGATGCCTTGTTAATATGTAAATTATGCTACTATTTAAAAATTGAAGCAGGGGAACTTATCGAGTACGAAGAACCCTCTTCTAATGCGCAATGATTAAATAGAGAACAATATGCGATGCAGAACTGCTTGTTTGTTTTAAAAAATTATAATACTAAGTATTTTTATAATTGCTTTTATATCCAATAAAATAATACAAAGTGAGATGATATTTTGTTTTCAGAACGCTTAAAGGTTGCAGAAAGATGGCGGGTATCAATCAAGTTGCATTGGTCGAGTGATTAAATGTAAGTAAGCCAAGTGTTAGTAATTGGGAAAATGATAATATTCAGCCATTTATTGATGTTTTAATACGGACTATTCATTAGGTATTGATACTGAACAATACGGAAAATCCAGAGTAATTGATGTAGGTGGGTTATCCGAAGAGAAAATATATCATCTGCAATTGATTGTATATGATCTCCGTAATGAATAAGTTTGTTTTTGGGTCGGTGTGTTACCCCAAAAAATTAATCCTCATTGCTTGCAATGGGGCGCAAAAATTGATATAATATAGTATATTGATTTTTAATTTATAATATAATTGTGAGGAGGCATTTTAAAATGGGAACATTCGATAATTTTTTATCCAAAGCGAAGAATGTAGCAAATGTAGCTGGCAAAAAAACCGGTGAAATGGTTGAAATTTCAAAGATAAAATTGCAGCTGATACAGCTAAATGGCGATGTTGAAAAAGTGTATCAACGCATAGGCCAATTAGTATATCAGCAGCACAGTGTAGGCGTGGAAAACGGCACTGTGATAGAGGCTGCTATAAGTGAAATTGACGGTCTTTTAGCTCAGATATCGGAAGTAAATGCCAAGCTTACAGCCGCAAATGAACAAATTGTCTGCGAGAACTGCGGTTGTATCAATTCTGCGGACTCAGTTTTTTGCTCTCGTTGCGGAGTAACAAACTCTTATGAAATGAAGCCGAAAGAAACAGCTAAGCCCGATGGTTATGTAGAGGTTTCTTACGACGAGAAATAAAGTGTCCTTTAGAGAGATTTATTTTTACAAGTAAATCTCTTTTTACATTAAAAAGAGAGATAATCAAAATCCTCTTTTTATTTCCCTGCCTATATTGTGTGAAATATAAAAAAACTTGGCATATCATCGCTATAAAGCAAATCAAATATAAAGGGGTGTCTAAAATGATTAATGGAAAACCAATGCCGGACGATATATTCGGCGAAAATGTCTTTGACGACAGAGTTATGCGTCAGCATCTGCCCAAGGACACTTACAAATCACTCAAAAAATGCATCGACCAAGGCCTGCTACTTGATCCACAGCTTGCCGAAGTAGTGGCAAATGCTATGAAGGACTGGGCACTTGCAAAAGGTGCTACCCACTATACACACTGGTTTCAGCCGCTAAACAGTAGTGCGGCAGTAAAGCATGAATCTTTTATCTCGCCACTAAATGACGGCGGTGCAATAATGGAGTTTTCAGGCAAGATGCTCATTATGGGCGAGCCAGATGCTTCCTCCTTTCCCTCGGGTGGGCTCAGAGCCACATTTGAGGCGAGGGGATACACCATGTGGGACCCCACTTCCCCTGCCTTTGTAAAAGAGGACGGCAGTGGCATAACACTTTATATCCCTACGGCGTTCTGCTCATGGGGTGGGCATTCCTTGGATGAAAAAACCCCACTGTTGCGCTCGACCAAAACACTGAGCAAACATGCAATTCGCATACTACATATATTCGGTGACCATGAAACTAAAAAAGTAAACACCTCGGTGGGCGCAGAGCAGGAGTATTTTCTAATAGCCCGTGAGCAGTTTAAAAAGCGTAAGGACTTAGTGCTTTCCGGTAGAACGCTTTTCGGGGCAAAGCCTTCCAAAACACAGGAACTTTCCGATCACTACTTTGCAGGCCTCAGCGACAAAGTGGGAAGATTTATGTGCGATATAGACATGGAGCTTTGGAAAATGGGGGTATCTGCCAAGACAAAGCATAACGAAGTAGCACCCTGCCAGCATGAGCTTGCACCGATATTTTCGGCCGAAAATATATCGGCTGACCAAAATCAGCTAATAATGGAAACCCTTGTAAGGGTGGCATTACAGCATGATTTAATTTGCCTACTCCACGAAAAGCCTTTTGAATATATAAATGGAAGTGGCAAGCATAATAACTGGTCCATCTGCACCGATACGGGAACTAATCTCCTCGAACCCGGAGAAAACCCATATGATAATGCTAAATTCCTATTATTTGTGTCGGCAGTTATAAGGGCTATCGACTTAAATGCAGGACTGCTCAGGGCAACAACCGCCTCCGCAAGCAATGACCACAGACTCGGCGGATTTGAAGCACCTCCCGCAGTTATATCCATCTGCCTTGGTGAGCCTCTCTGTAAGGTTTTTGAAAATGTTGCATCGGGCATTACGCATGGTGATGAAAACAAAAATAAATTGATGGATTTGGGTGTCCCCACATTGCCACAGCTATATGCGGATTCCAGCGATAGGAATAGAACTTCGCCATTTGCATTTACTGGGAATAAATTTGAGTTTAGGATGCTTGGCTCTTCTATGACAATTTCTTGGGTGAACACCGTGCTAAACACAATTGTTGCCGATGTACTCGACGAATTTGCCACAAGGCTTGAAAACTGTTCTTCCTTTGACAATGAGATTGCAAGCATTGTTTCAGAGGTTTACAAAGAGCACAACAGAATTATATTTAATGGAAACGGCTACTCTGAGGAGTGGGCACAGGAAGCAATGAGAAGGGGTCTTCCCTCCCTTGCTACCACACCTGATGCCGCTCCAGAGCTTATAACTGATAATGCGGTGGCTGTTTTTGAAAAGCATGGGGTTTGCTCAAAGGACGAGCTTTTTGCAAG
>CAYJIJ010000041.1:3993-17935 GCA_964370185.1 uncultured Oscillospiraceae bacterium | reverse complement strand
CGGTGGCTGTTTTTGAAAAGCATGGGGTTTGCTCAAAGGACGAGCTTTTTGCAAGATACGAAATAATGCTCGACCTTTATAAGAAAAAACTTCTTATCGAAGCACGCACCATGACTGAAATGGCAAAACAGGAAATTTACCCTCCCGTTACAGCTGCAATGGATTCATATATAGAGCGTGTGGGAAAATTAGAAGATTTGGGATTATCCTCTGCGATACATCGCACAAAACTTGCGCAAATTTCCTCCCTTGCCGATGAATTAGAGCAAAATACAAACGCCTTAGAAGACATAACCGCTCTCGCCGCCGCAAAGGGAATTAGCATAAAAGAGCAGGCAAACATCTGCAAGGAAAGCTTAATCCCTGCAATGAAATCCCTCAGAGACACGGTGGATGCGCTTGAGTCTATAATGCCAAAAGAAAACTGGCCAATGCCTACATATTACGATATACTTTTTAATTCGAGATAGAAATTTATCCCCGACATCTTTACAGCCAAAATATTTTTCTATCCCTCCCCCTTATTAAGGGATAAGCAACAAACTATTATTTAAACCATAAAATTATGGGACTGTCGCATTAAGGAAAAACTGCATAAAATCAACAATGTATTTGTAAGGTCCGGTGCCCACATCGACCCCTACATTGTGTTTATGTAAAATCACCGACATATGTATTAATGCGACAGCCCATATTTTAATATTTTTATTTAGCAGCAATGCAGATGAAATTTATTAGCTGATATTAAAACTTACCCCCATATTCTCCACTTTTGGAAAATATGGGGGTAAAAAATGTGTTTATTAAATATTAGGATAATTTTAGTGCTCCCTTTTCTTGTGCACCACCACTTCAAAGCCGTTGTCATCTACTTCTACCGTGGCAAAGCTGATAAGCTGTCCCACTAAGTTGAGCTGAATTTCATAGTCGGGGTCGCTCTCCCCTAAAAGCTCCCAGTATGTGCCTGCAAAGCCAATATTTTTATCCTCCGGATTTAGTAGCTGATGGAGTTTGTCCACCTTGCGCTTAAACTGAGCCTCATAATCGCTGTGGAGAGTTACTGTGAATTCTTCTTCGTATTGCTTTATATTTATCGTAATGTCTTTTGCACCCACGCTGAAACAAAACGCTTCAAGCTCATCGGTGATTTTTGAAATTTGCTTCCTGATATGCTTCATATATGACACTTCCTTAGTTTTTGTAATTTACAATTCCTGCCACGCCGTTATTCGTCGGCTTTTCTGAAGGTTTCGATAATCGGCACGAGTACTATGCAGATGAGTCCTGCCGATAATCCGTTGTTGTAGAGCACTACCCAGCCGTGCAAAAAGGCGGTGTCCCTCACTACTGCGGAGTGCACAACCCCTGCAATCAGACCCCAAAAGACGCCAAACTGCCCTGCTATGGGTGAGAGCGCCGTTGAAAAGAGAGCCGCAAGTTGCATGGAGGGCTCGTTTAACTCCCAGAGCATCACTGTGGAGGCAAGCACAACCCCCACCACCGAGGGTATAACATTTTTAATATGCTTACCAAAAGCACCAAATCCGACCACACTCATTATAGCACCGATAGTAGGGCCATTTAGCTGACCGTCTATGAGGAGTATATATCCCATGGCCATAAAGCCGAGCAGTCCCATATTCATGAGTGTTCTTCCAAGCCCTTCGAGCATGATGTAATCCGCCACAGTACGACCCGAGTGCTTTAATAGATGTTTCATCCCTTTTAAGCTTCTGCCATTTTCTAAAAAGCCTATAATTAGCATTAGCGCAAAAAGCACGCCCAAAAATATGCTTAGAATAAAATTATATTCTTCACTCCATTTTAAATTCGAGCCAAACTCCACCCCTGCCGAGCGAAGCAGTGCAGTGAACATCAGCCCTATAAGCCCTGCCGCCATGCCTACATTGTAGAGATTGTATCCCTGATGTGCACGGACGGTGTGGGAGGCAACCGAGGGAAGAATAAATCCAAGCCCAGTGCCGAGTGCAATTGCCGCAAGGTATGAAAAAGGCATACTAAAATTAAATAGATTTACCACAAGGCTGACTATTGGTGAAAGCGTTGTTCCAAAAAACACCGCATAGGCATATTTGGCGAAAGGTTCTTTTTGATAGCGTGCAAACAAAAATCCCCCGAAAACAATTGGCAGAATATTTACAATATTCTTTCCAAAAAGGGCAAATCCCCCCACCATAAAAAAGGAGGCTATACTCGCACCGGTAAAAGGGAGCTTTGAAAGCTTATAAACACTGGAGGTAAAAAGCATTACAAGCCCCGAGTTTAAAAAAGCCGCTCCTATTCCTGCGAGCTCCACATAGTCGGTAATTAGTCCTGCTGGGGATACTATAATTTTAGCCATGCCGTTTAGCGCATGGGTGGGGCCATTTACCAAAAGCCCAAATGTGCAGAAGATGAGTGAAAAAGTTATTAGTAGGTAGAAAACTTTTTCCGAAGCTTTATCAAAAGGTAATATTCCATTTTCTCTGCTCATTTTTTGCTCCTTCCTTTTTTTATTTTTAGGGATAATTATACGATAAATTTTCCTATATCCCTTTCCCCTGCGTAGACGGGGAAGGTTTGCGAAAAAATTTTCACAGCTGAAGTTGTTGGGATTTAATAAGTACATATTAGTTTGATAAATCCTGATGGGCTAATTTAAGCTCTTTTGGTATATCAATCCCCTGAGGACATTTCGGCGAACATTTGCCACATTCTATACATTTAGAAGCATCCTTGCCCCTACTGCTGAGCATTGAGCCATAGAGCCATTTTTGCTCGGTGGTTCTTTTAAGGACATTCCAGTGCTTAAAAACCTCGGGAATATCCACCTCCATCGGACATGGCATGCAATAGGCACAGGCGGTGCATTCATTGTTTACAAAAGTAGACCACGCTTTTCTCGCCTTGTCAAAAAGTGCGTTTTCTTCTTCATTTAGTATGCCTGACTTTGCATTTTCAAATGTCTTTAAGTTTTCTATAAGATACTCTTTTTCCTTTACACTGCTGAGTATCACCTTTACTTCAGGCTGATTATAAAGCCAGATAAAGGATTTCTCGGCATTGCTTGCATCTTTTTTCCAGTCACCAAATGCCTCTTCCACCGCTTGGGGCACATTTTGTGTGAGCATTCCGCCATGTAGCGATTCCATTGTTGCTACTGCAATGCCTCGAGAAGCGGCATATCTAACTCCCTCAATCCCTGCTTGGTTGTATTTATCGTAATAATTATACTGAAGCATTACTAAGTCCCATGGATATTTATCCACAAGCATTTTGAGGTGCTCGGTGTCGTCATGCATTGAAAAGCCTATATATTTTACCCTGCCATCAGCCTTTAATTTTTGCATGAATTCTATCGCACCATATTTCAGTGCCTTTTCATAGGAGGTTTTTGAGAGATTGTGCAGGAGATAGATGTCTATTACATCTGTTTGAAGCCTTTCGCACTGTTCTTTAAAATATCTCTCGAGGTCTTCTTTAGAGGTTACATTTTTTATCGGTAGTTTGCTACATAGTACCACCTTTTCTCTGTAACCATCGCCGAGAGCTTTTGATAATAGCACTTCACTGCCCTCGTAGATGTAGGCGGTGTCGATAAAATTTACTCCGCTATCAATTGCCGTGCGGATAATGTCAATCATCATCGGCTCATTGATGGACTTCTCACCGTTCTCCCCCACTATCTCGGAAAACCTAAGTGCACCATACCCAAGCCTTGAAAATTTAATGCCATCCTTAAAATCAACATACTGCATAGAAATGCTCCTTTTAAATATATTCATATCCCTCGCATGGGAGGATTTCATCCATGTTTTGATATACCCACCTGCGACTGCGCCATAAGTATGTATTTTTGCGCTATATTGCAATAGCACAATGCGGAGACTATCCTATATTTTGCCTCGGAAATTTTATTTTTTTCCTTATTTAATAGCTCTTCTAAAAGCTGACTATCCATACCCGAAACACCCATTATTTCGAGATAGCTTTTATACACCTGCACCACAGCGTCGGCGAGATAATTGCCGTTTTCGTCCATGAGTTCCCCGTCCGCCAAAGCGAGCAGGCTCTTTATATCGGAGAGTGCCATTGTTGGTTTAAGCCTGTTTATAATGGCTATAATAACCACATGTGCAAAGGGATATTTTCTACCTTTAATCGGTTTTAATACCTTGGTTTTAGAATAGTTATTTATCATAGTTTTAGTAAGATTTTTTTCGACTTCACAAGGGTCAGAACTTTTAAAAAGCTCCACTACTTGGTCAATATACAAATCTATATGCGGTATATTTTCAGGTTTTACATCATTAATATTATTTATCATATTTATGATAATTCCTTTCAAAGTATCAATCTATTAAAAAATATTTGGCCACTAAAACTTTTTGCCACTTAGCATTTAGTCGACAGTTTTTCTATACACCACCATGCGCTCTTCACTGCCATCACTTCTTTTTTCAGTATAGCTGTACTGGTGGGAAAATCCGCTCCTTATAAGTGCTGCCACCGAGGGAGCATTTGTTTTAGCAGTATATGCAAACACCTCTGTGAGCCTAAGCTCCTTAAAAGCCATCTCGCTAATACGCTCAAGGGCTTCACTCATAAACCCCATTCCCCGATGTTTTGGAAATATGAGGTATCCAAACTCGGCATTTTGCTCTTTATTTTTAAAATTCCAAAGAGAAATCGTGCCGATTAATTCGTCGCTGTCCTTGCGCACCATTGCCCATACAAGCCATTTTTCTTCCTCTATTCCCTCATTAAGCCTCTTAATATATGAAATAGAATCCGACAAATCATTATGGCTGGGCAATGTTATATGGGGATAATTTAATTTTTCCCTCATATACTCAAAATAGAGATTTGCATCCGAAGGGAGTAGTTTTCTGAATTTAAGCCTTGCACTTTCCAGTTTCAACCAATGCATTACACCCTCTTTTCTCCGTCCGTCGGCGATATGGGTTTAGTTATTGCCCCGTCTTTGTAATCTTAACACATTTTTTACATAAGCGCAAGATATATAGTTGACATATCGAATTATATAGGTATAATATAATTATAAATAGTTTTTAAATCTACTTAAGGAGAATTTATTATGAATAAAATAGCTTTGCCAAGGGAGCCT
Source organism: uncultured Oscillospiraceae bacterium (assembly GCA_964370185.1). Lineage (GTDB taxonomy): Bacteria > Bacillota > Clostridia > Oscillospirales > Ruminococcaceae > CAYJEQ01. Next base: position 12,807 of record CAYJIJ010000041.1, on the reverse strand, counting down.
TTAAACGCTTTTACCCATATAGCAGGAATAGTTCTTTCAGTTGTGGGGACAATTTATATCGCTGTATACAGTGTGCTTTCACCTGAGAGCGACATTATTCTAATAATATCCGCATTTGCTTTTTGCGCTTCGCTGATAGCGCTTTACAGTGCAAGCAGTATATATCACTGGTCAAATGGCACGGCGCAAAGGATAAAAATGCTAAGAAAATTAGACCACGCAATGATATATGTGCTCATAGCAGGGACATACACCCCGATGCTACTTGCATTTTTGCCAAATAGGAATGCTACTTTATTTGTTACGATAATATGGATTGTAGCCTTGGTGGGGATTGTGATAAAGCTTAAATGGTTTAATGCGCCAAGAATACTCTCGACAGGGCTATATGTACTCATGGGATGGTCGATATTATTTCAGCCTGCGGCTATAACCTCGATGGATCGTGGTGGTTTTTGGCTACTTTTATCGGGTGGAATTTCCTACACCATAGGTGGAATTATATACGCACTAAAAAAGCCCAATATCTCCAAACATTTTGGATTTCATGAGCTTTTTCATGTATTTGTAATTTTAGGAAGTGTTTTTCATTACTTTGTTGTTGTGGGGTATGTGATATAAATAATCCGCAGGATTATTTATATCCTCGCTGGGGCGATTTAGATTGCCGTGGGCAAGGATGCCCACATGGCACATTTATATTATATTCGTACCTCACATAATATAAATAATCCGCAGGATTATTTATATCCTCGCTGGGGCGATTTAGATTGCCGTGGGCAAGGATGCCCACATGGCACATTTATATTATATTCGTACCTCACATAATATAAATAATCCGTATAAGATTATTTATAAGTGAATAGTGAAGGTGGTGTGGCTTCGCCACTATTTTAATATGTTTCGCCAGAGGCGAAACTCCTAAACTTTTCACTTTTCACTATTCACTTTTCACTTATCTCATGGGGAGGAGTGTGGAGTTTGGCTATTTACAGGCAAACTATTACCACCGCACTCCCCCCTCCCCTTGTTTTTTAAGTCCTTTATTTTAATAATATGCCGTAGTATTTAAATTGACATAAAGCAGTAAATAGCTAAAATAATGAAAAGTGCTTCCATAATGAATGGACTTAAGTTTATTTTAGAAATTAAGCTCATTTAGTATCTTAAAAAAAATTTTTACCCATAAGCATAATTCCCTGCATACTACAAATAATATTAACAGGCTTTTCTTTTTAAATTGCGCTTGTATGGCTTTTCGGCCATGGGAAAAGCTCAACACATAGCCCTGTGCCATCAGTGCAGGTCTATAAAAATGTTAAAAAATAGGGGTGTGAAATTTCACACCCCTATTTTTATTAAATTTATATTTACTGAATTTATTTGCCTATATGGTGCTCTTCGGATAGTTTCAACACCTCGCTGAGCTCATGGACTGCGGTGTTTGCACAGAGCACAATTATTTTATCCCCGCTGTGTATACTCGTATTACCTCTGGGGATGATTAGATTGCCCTTTCTGGTAATAGACACAATAATTGATTCCTCGGGGAGGGGCAATTGCATGAGCGTTTTGCCATCGAGCTCGTAATCTTGGGGGAGCTGCATTTCACTCAGAGACGCTTCTCCTCGGTTTATTGTAACAAGCTGTTTTATAGCGGCAGCGTCAACTTCACGCTCTAATAATGCGGCAATATTATTGGTGCTCGATATCGGAATATCCACCCCTAAAAGCCTCATTATCTCCATGTTTTTAGGGTTGTTAACCCTTGCGACAGTCTTTGGCACATTAAATCTTTTTTTGGCAAGCTGGCAGGTTACAAGATTGTCCTGATCTTTACCAGTTACCGATATAAGCGCATCCGCCTCTGTGATATTTGCCGCCTCAAGCACGGCAATGCTTGAACCATCACCGCAGATTATCGGTATATCAAGGTCGTTGGCAAGCTTTTTGCAAACCACCCTATTTTCTTCAATTAATGTTGCTTTATGCCCATGGTTTATAAGCGTTTGCACAAGGTAGAAACCCACCTTACCGCCACCTACAACTATTATATTCACAAAAACACCTCCGAATTTGGATGTTACTATTTTAATTTACAATTTTAGCGAGTATCAGCCTGTCACTGGAGTAGATTACAAAATCATCGCTTGCGTCTATTAGCGCCATTTTACCATCGTCATGCACCACTCCTATAAGCTTTTCGTCCTCGTTTAAAATAACGCTCGAAAGCTTTTTACCGTGACTGCTTCTCGGCACTCTTATCGTTGTGAATGACAGGGAGGTTGAGTCGAATGTCACATATTTTATCTGATCCCTGTCCGTTAGGATTGAAACCGCCGATTCCACCGTTAAATTAGTGGGGCAGAAAGTGCGTATGCCAAAGTCGGCAAAAATTTCCTCACGGGTGGGCTCATATACCCTCGCAAGAATTTTATCCACCTTAAATAGCTCTCTGGCTATTTCGCATACAAGTATATTCATATTGTCGTCGGGCGTTACTGCCGCAAGGGCGTCGCATCCCTCTATGCCGGCTTTTTTAAGCGTTTCTCTGTCTATCGGGACACCTGTTACCGTAATGCCGGTAAAGTCTTCGGCGAGTTTTTGAAAATTCTCCTCTATATTATCCACCACCGACACTTCGTGTCCGACACGGGAGAGAATATTCGCAAGATTAGCGCCCACTCTGCCACAGCCTATTACAAGTATATTCATATATATCACCCATCCTAAATTTACTATGCCCTAAGTGTTAATGAAGTGGAAAAAATCGGTTCTATTATCCACAACCAATGTTAAGAAATTGTTGACATTGACATTCTATCATAAAAGAAAACAAAAGAAAAGAGTGTTTTTAACTACTTTCCTCCCTTCCACTTCACTTTTTACCCGAGTTATGGTACAATGTATGCGTATTTATTTTGATTTTAGATGCTTTAACCCACTTTTCAGCAAAATTCTACCTATGGGTGGCATACTATTTAAAAGAGAGGATTTCTGCAATGCAAAAAACACTTGTCATAGGGGTTGCCGGTGGAACAGGCTCCGGAAAAACCACCCTCGCACAAAAAATATGCAGTGAGTTTGGCTCAGTTGCCACACTGCTCTGCCACGACTACTATTATAAAAGCAATTCAAACCTGAGTTATGAAGAACGATGTAAGTTAAATTTTGACCATCCCGATTCTTTTGATACATATTTGTTAATAGAAGATTTAAAAAAGTTAAAAGCTGGTGAGAGTATTTCACATCCAAAATATTCTTTTACCGAGCATATAAGACTTAGTGAAACTGTAAAGGTTGAGCCCACTCCTGTTATAATAGTGGAGGGGATACTCATATTTGAAAACTTAGAGCTAATAAAGGAAATGGACATCAAGGTTTTTGTTGATACCGATGCAGATGTAAGGCTTATCCGTCGACTTTTAAGGGATGTTGAGGAGAGGGGTAGAACTCTGAACTCAGTTGTAACTCAGTACCTCACCACCGTAAAGCCGATGCATGAGCAGTTTGTTGAGCCCAGTAAGAAAAACTGCGACATAATAATTCCCGAGGGCGGTATGAACTCGGTGGCACTTACAATGCTTTATGAAAGAATTTACGCATTTATAAATAAATAGCAGCTTTTTTTGATGTAATTAGTCGCTAATAAGACAGCCAACTGAAAGGATGTGTGCTACAATGAAAAAAATTGCCTTCATAGGTGCCGGGGAGCATGCGAGTAAAAATCTGTACCCCTCGGCAATGCTCTGTGATGCCGAAATTGTGGGTGTTTCCACAAGAAGTATATCCACCGCAGAGAATGCCATATCCAAATTTGGCTTGACTTCTGCAAGGGCATATGACGATTATAAAAATATGCTAACAAACCCCGACCTCGACGGAGTGATTATCTCCACAGGAATAGATAATCAGTACAATGTGGTGCTCGATGTGATAAAGGCGGGGAAAGCTTTTTTAGTGGAAAAACCACTCGGAATGACTGCAAAAGAAGCCACTGCCGTTGCAGAGCTTGCAGAGCTAAATGGTGTTTTGGGAATGGTGGCGTTTATGAAAAGGTTTGCTCCTGCGCACCAAATGCTAAAAAACGCCTTAGAAGATGAGCTTATAGGCAATCCACTTTCCTTTAATGCAATGATGTCTGTTGACTGCACCGATTTTGTTGAGAGTGACGAAATGATGCTTAAATGCGCCATGATTCATTATCTCGACTTAGCTCGTCATCTGCTTGGCGAGGCTGTCGATATAAGGGGTTTTAGAAATACTGTGGGCAAAAACACTAATCTCTGCGCCACCGTTAAATTCGAGAGCGGTGTTTGCGGAAATTTCTATTTTAGCGGCTCCAAGGCTTGGAGCAGGCATGAAGAGTTTTTCACTATTACGGGGGATATGGGAATTGCAAAAGTTTATGATTTTACAAAATTTTCACTGCATCGCCACGAAGCGGTAAGCGGTGTGCCTTGGCAAACACTCAGCGAATGCGACACTGTATACCACCCTGCCACTTCCACCTCAAGCGGTGGATTTAGGGATTTATATATGAATGGGTTTGTGGGAGAAATCGAGCATTTTCTGCACTGCCTAAAAACTGGGGAACCCCCCATTACAAACCTTTGGGACAATGCAAAAACAATGAAATTTTGCGAGGATTTTCTCAGTGCATGCTATAAGTAATCGGTATGGGTTTATGAGGGTTTATTATACCTCTTCAGTGCACTGTCGCCAGATAGGCTTATATTGCCATTTAAAATATCAATTCTTCTTGACATTGCGCTTAAAATTGGGGATAATATAGTATTGGATAATTAATGATGGCAGCTTAATATCGGGCTACTAAAATTATTGATTTTATAAAAGAATAGATTTAATTTATTAAGTGACGAACAGGAGAGCTTTATGCGTGTAATAACCGGTTCTGCGAGGGGCAGAAAACTCAAAACCCCTCAAACTCAAAAAATCCGCCCCACTTCCGAAATGGTGAAAGAGGCGGTATTTAGCATTTTAAATTTCGAGCTTGAAGGAGCGGCAGTTTTAGACCTCTTTGCTGGCTCTGGGCAGATGGGGATAGAAGCTATTAGCAGGGGAGCGGCGTCCGTTGCCTACTGTGATAATTCCCGTGAAGCACAGCTTCTCACTAATGATAATATAAATAGCACCGAGCTATCAAAGTCGGCGCAATTTTACTTTATGGATTACAAAGCATTCCTCACCACTACCGACAGATTTTTCGATATAGCCATAATAGACCCACCCTATGAAAAAGGGATGGCGGAGGCAGCATTGCCACTTGTGGTAAAGAGGATGAATGCAGGTGGTGTGATCATCTGCGAAACCGATAAAACCGAGCAACTTCCAAGCGAAGTGGAGAATTTCAAATTACACAAAGAGTATAAATATGGCAAAATTAAACTTACAGTATACAGAAATTACAGGGAGGAATAGTCTTGAGCAGGACAGCAATCTGCCCCGGAAGCTTCGACCCAATTACCGAGGGGCATTTGGACATAATAAAAAGAGCGTCGAAACTTTTTGATGAGGTTATTGTGCTTGTAGCGATAAACCCCGATAAAAAGACCGCATTCACAGCCGAAGAGCGAGTGAATATGATAGCGATTGCCACCGAAGAAATCGGCAATGTAAAAGCGGACAGCTACCATGGCCTTTTGATAGATTATGCAAAGGATAAAAAGGCTTCAGCCATTGTAAAAGGGCTGAGAGCTATGTCCGACTTTGAATATGAATTTCAAATGGCACTAACAAATAAAAAGCTTTTGCCCGAATGTGAAACAGTATTTTTAACCACCTCGGTGCAAAATATGTATATGAGCTCAAGCCTTGTAAAACAGCTCTCAAAATTTGGTGGGGACATTTCAGAGTTTGTTCCCAAAAAGCTGCACGACATGGTCAGGGACAGGCTTTGTAAAGAATAATCTTTATAGATAGCCGATAAAAAGCGATTTACAAAAGCAGATATGCCTCGCTTGGGTGATTTTTTCAAAGCGTTGCGCTCTTATTATTTTAGCACTCAGCATAATAGGAGCAAAATTTCATTATTATCTTGTGCCGAGGCTGAGCGGCGGAATGGAGTATTTTTATGAAAATTGAAGAACTACTCGACATGATGGATGATATGCTTGACCGCTCATGGTCACTGCCCTTTCCAGGGGGCAAGAGCGCAGTTGACATAGATAAACTGCGTGAAATAATCGACGATATAAGATTAAATCTCCCTGCACAGCTTAAAAATGCCAAGGCGATAGTGGCAAATCAAGAGGAGATAATCTACAATGCGCAAAAGGAAGCCGACGCCATCATTAAAAAAGCCGAAGACAGGGCGCGCGCACTCATTTCAAAGGAAGATGTGGTAAAGGAAGCGCAAAATCAGGCTAACGACATGGTATCGAGTGCCGCCACAAAGGCTAAATCCATTAGAAGTGCCACGCAGGATTTTTCCGATCAAATGCTAAGGCACACCGAAGAAACGCTGATAAAATCACTCGGTGAAATAAAAGCGACAAGGCAACTTCTAAAAAGCACATATAATCAGCAGGTAATGGGAAATATAAAACCAAGTGAAAATACTGAAGAAAAATAGCGAAGTGAAAATTCTTATCTACTAAAGGATTTTTACCACGCTTTCAATGGGCTTTGGCCTTTGAACCTTAAAGCATCATTCACTTTTTACTTTTAAGTTAGGGGAACATTTATGGCAAAGACAAATAAACCCACCGAATATGGTAACGACAGTATATCTTCCCTAAAGGGAGCCGACAGAGTGCGAAAACGCCCTGCGGTAATCTTTGGGTCGGATGGCATTGAGGGCTGTCAGCATTCGGTGTTTGAAATACTCTCAAACTCGATAGACGAGGCGAGGGAGGGCTATGGTGATAGGATTATCATCACTAAATACAAGGACAATTCTATTGAAATAGAGGATTTCGGCAGGGGTATTCCTGTTGATTACAATAAAGGTGAAGAACGCTTTAACTGGGAGCTTGTTTTTTGCGAGCTCTATGCAGGCGGTAAATACCAAAATAACGACGGCGAAAACTACGAATTCTCCCTCGGTCTAAACGGCTTGGGGCTTTGTGCAACACAGTATTCTTCAAGATATATGGATGTTGAGATATACAGGGACGCTAAAAAACACACCCTCCACTTCGAGCGTGGTGAAAATGTAGGTGGGCTTACTAAAGAGGACACCAAAAGAAAGCAGACAGGCTCTAAAATCAAGTGGCTTCCAGACCTCGATGTTTTTACAGATATTAATATTAGCCCCGAATATTTACAGAGCGTAATAAAAAGGCAGGCGGTAGTAAATAAGGGGATTACTTTTGTGCTCAAAATTGAGGACAAAGAGGGCATGAAAGAAAAAGTTTTCCTCTATGAAAATGGAATAGTGGATTATTTAGGCGAGCTTGCAGGGGAGGAAACTATTTCCACTCCACAGTTTTGGCAGAGCGAGCGCCGTGGTAAAGACAGGGAGGACAAGCCCGAATACAAGGTAAAACTCTCGGTGGCTCTTTGCTTTTCAAATAAGACAAACGGCACCCAGTACTACCACAACTCAAGCTTCTTAGAGCATGGCGGCTCCCCCGAAAAGGCGGTGCGTCAGGCTTTTGTAAGCCAGATAGACAGCTTTTTAAAGCAAAATGGCAAATACCTAAAGAGCGAAAGCAAGATAACATATCAGGATGTGGACGACTGCTTAGTGCTTATTTCCTCCTCATTCTCCACCCAAACTTCCTACGAAAACCAGACTAAAAAAGCAATTACAAATAAATTCATCTACGACGCAATGACCGACTTTTTAAAGCATAATTTGGAAGTTTTCTTTATAGAAAACCCCGAAGAAGCAAATAAAATCGCCGATCAGGTGCTTATAAATAAGCGCAGTAGGGAAAATGCCGAAAAGACAAGGCAGACTCTTAAAAAGAAGCTCGCAGGCAATTTGGACATGACAAACAGGGTGCAAAAATTCGTTGACTGCCGCAGTAAAAACACCGATGTAAGAGAAATTTACATCGTGGAAGGTGATTCAGCTCTCGGCTCTTGTAAGCTTGGCAGGGATGCGGAGTTTCAGGCGATAATACCTGTTAGAGGTAAAATCTTAAACTGCCTAAAGGCTGATTACGACAAAATCTTTAAAAACGACATCATCACCGATATAATTAAAGTGCTCGGCTGTGGGGTTGAGGTGAAATCCAAGGCTAATAAAGAGCTTGCAACATTCGACATGAACGGTCTTAGATGGAATAAAGTTGTTATCTGTACCGATGCCGATGTGGATGGATTTCAGATACGCACGCTAATTCTCACCATGCTTTACCGCTTAGTGCCCACACTCATTGAGGAGGGTTATGTCTATATAGCGGAGTCACCACTATTTGAGATAAATTCCGATGGCAAAACCTATTTTGCCTACACAGAGCAGGAAAAGCAGAGAATTATCACCCTTATCGGGGATAAAAAATTCGATGTACAGCGCTCAAAAGGTCTTGGACAGAATGAGCCCGACATGATGTGGCTAACCACCATGAATCCTAAAACACGCCGTCTGATAAAGGTTTCCCCCACCACTGCCGCTAAGACCTCCAATATGTTTGAACTGCTTTTGGGCGATAATTTGGCGGGCAGAAAAGAATTTATAGCGGAAAATGGGCATCTCTATCTCGAACAGGTGGATGTTTCCTAAAAAGATTATCCCCAACATACTGGGCAATGGTAAAGCAAAGTTTTGCGAATTTATAATTAAACACAATAAAGGAGGTGGATTATGCCACCGAAAAAGAAAAATGCCGAGGGCAAAAAGAC
>CAYJIJ010000041.1:0-3893 GCA_964370185.1 uncultured Oscillospiraceae bacterium | reverse complement strand
AATAAAGGAGGTGGATTATGCCACCGAAAAAGAAAAATGCCGAGGGCAAAAAGACTGCGGACAGCTCGGCATATATAGAAAACGCAGGCGTGGTGATAGAAGAGCCAATAACCGCCACCCTTGAAAAAAACTACATGCCCTATGCAATGAGCGTTATTGTTTCCCGTGCAATCCCCGAGATAGACGGCTTTAAGCCCTCGCACAGGAAAATTTTATACACCATGTACAAGATGGGACTACTCTCAGGCAATAAAACAAAATCCTCAAATGTGGTGGGGCAGACAATGAAGTTAAACCCCCATGGCGACCAAGCTATTTATGAAACACTTGTCCGCCTTGCAAGGGGAAATGAAGCACTGCTACACCCATATATAGACTCAAAGGGAAATTTCGGTAAAAGCTATTCCCGTGATATGGCATACGCCGCTGCAAGATACACCGAAGTAAAGCTTGATAATATCTGCCGTGAGCTATTTGCCGATATTGATAGGGACACTGTTGATTTCGTGGATAACTATGATAATACAATGAAAGAGCCAACACTCCTCCCAGTGAGCTTCCCCTCGGTGCTTGTAAACTCCAATATGGGGATTGCTGTGGGCATGGCAAGCTCTATCTGCCCCTTTAATTTAGAGGAAGTTTGCGCTACCACCATCGAGCTTATGAAAAACCCCTCCCACGATGTGCTCACAACACTTAAAGCACCCGATTTTCCAACGGGCGGCTACCTTGTTTATGATGCCGAGGTTATGAAGAGCATTTACGAGAGCGGCAGGGGTAGCTTTAAAGTGCGCTCAAGATATAATTATGATAAGGAAAACAACTGCATTGAGGTAACCGAAATCCCACCCACAGCCACCGTTGAGGTAATAATTGATAAGATTATTGAAAATGCAAAGGCTGGCAAGATAAAGGAAATTTCCGATATTAGGGACGAAACCGATTTAAAGGGCCTTAAAATCGCCATCGACCTTAAAAGGGGCACCGACCCCGACAGACTGATGGCAAAGCTATATAAGCTCTCCGCTTTAGAGGACAGCTTCTCCTGCAATTTCAATCTGCTCATAGGTGGCTATCCGAGGGTACTCGGGGTAAAAGAGCTTTTAAATGAGTGGATTGCCTTTAGGAAAGAATCTGTGCGCCGCAGGGTTTATTTTGATTTAACCAAGAAAAAAGAGAAACTGCATCTCTTAAAAGGGCTTGCAAAAATTCTTTTAGACATTGATAAAGCTGTTAAAATTGTTAGGGAAACAGAAGAGGAAAAAGAAGTTGTGCCAAACCTTATGATTGGTTTTGGCATAGACGAAATACAGGCGGAGTATGTTGCCGAGATAAGGCTACGCCACCTCAACCGTGAGTATATACTCAAGCGCACCGCCGAGATAGACGAGCTTGCCAAAAGCATTGCGGACATGGAAGATATTCTCTCAAAAGAAAATAGGATAAAATCCATTATCACCGATGAGTTAAAGGATGTAATTAAAAAATACTCCAAGCAGAGAAAGACAATGCTCATCTATTCCTCGGACGAAGAAGATGCCTTCGAGGAAGAGGAAGTGCCCGAATATGCGGTAAATCTTTTCTTCACAAAAGAGGGTTATTTTAAAAAGATAACACCGCTCTCACTTAGAATGAGTGGCGAGCAGAAGCTTAAGGACGGCGACGAAATACAGGGACATATTGAAGCTAAAAACAGCTCCAAGCTTCTCTTCTTCACAAATATGATGCAGGTATATAAATCCAGAGCCTACGATTTTGAGGACACCAAGGCGAGTGTGATGGGCGATTACATCCCTGCAAAACTCGGCATGGACGAGGGAGAATACCCCATCTATATGGCTGTCACCGATGATTATAAGGGGTATATGCTCTTTGTGTTTGAAAATGGCAAGGCGGCAAAGATAGAAATGTCCATCTACGAAACAAAGACAAAGCGCAAAAAGCTACTTGCCGCATACAGTGATAAAGCCCCACTGCACACCATAATGCAACTCACTGAGGACATCGAAATATTGATGATGGCAAATAATATGCGCTCACTCATAATGCACACCTCACTCATTGCACCAAAAACCACTAAAAACTCACAGGGCGTGGCAGTGATGACACTTAAAAAGAACACCCATCTCGACTCTGTAAAAGCATATGAGAGTGGAATGCTTGGCAATGAGCATAGATTTAGGGTGAAGAGCATCCCAGCGGTGGGAGCTTTCCCCAAAGAGGAAGATTTAGGGGAACAGCTTACATTTTAGATGTCTTATAGAGGGCAAAATTTAAAACAACATCAAAATTCAGGAGGTTATAGTTTGAAACAAGTTTCAAACTATAACAATCTAAACTAAATAATGCTCTCATCATTCCTTTCACTTCGCATGGTGGGAGCAAAATATTTCATAGAATTTTTGCCGTGCGAAGCGGTGGAATGGAGCATTATTATGACGGATTATAAAGCTATGTACTACTATTTAGCAGGTAGAATGGCAACGACTCTTGAAGTGCTTGATGCAACTACGACTGCGCTTGCTACAATTACCGAAAAGATGAAGCAGGCTGGATAGGTGACCGAGGAGATGTTTATGAACAGCGAAGAAACTGTAATAGACATTATAGAGAGCAAAACTAAAAATAGTTAGCAATAATCCCGATATCTACCACAAACCATAAAACCCCCATCTTACACTTAATTTAAGTATAGGATGGGGGTTTATCTCGGGTGCGATTATAATTTTCGGCTCTTGCAAAGTGAATAAATACCGCCAGCTAATGTAGCGATTAGAAGTATTATCCATATTGCTAAGGCGGTAGTATCGTTTGATATGCCTATTGAGAGCCCTGTAATGCACCACAAAATAGCAAGTGTAATCATCAAGATACCCTCGCTTCTTCGTGCAGATTTAGAACTCTTAGCAAAACAGCCAATGATATAGCCGCCCAAAAACAAACTAATCATAACGCCACTAATAGCAAACTGAAAATATTGCTGTAATAGATAGCTTTCCCATCCAGACTGACTAAATATCTTTGTGCGTATCTCAAAACTACTGATAGCAATAAAATCCTGAACCCTAAACCATAGGGAGATAAAAAGCATAACAACACCGAATAGCACCAACCATTTATGCTGTGGCTTTTTCCAGTAACTAAAAGTTTCTTTTTCTCTCATAATATACCTCCTTATTATATAAATAATCCGTAGGATAAAAATAACCGCAAATCTGAAATAAAGCAATGGGAGCACAAAACCGCCTTTTAAAAGGCGGGAGCATTAGTGGCTGAAAGATGGAGCACCCACGAATAGTAGGGATTTTCAAGGGGTCACTGACCCCTTGAATCGAATGAAGAGGGTCTTAGGGAGAACATTCGAGAGTTCTCCCTAATCGTTCTTTGGCAAGGGGTGGATATAGCAAATACAAGTCGTTTTTTACAATGCAAATGGGCACTCTTGCTGTGTCAAATCCTTTTGTAAGGCGGTGAGCATTACTGCAAGGCTTTTCCTTGCCATAGCACCCATTTGCATTGTAAAAAATCTACGACCATTAGCTGTTGAGTTTTGGCATAAGATAAGGCAGACGACGAAGACAAACACGCATTTGTCTGCGGTGGCATTTGTAGGGTCACGGATTTCCGTGACCGCTTGTGTGCAGGTGTTTTATGCTTTTTCGTCATCCTCGGGCACAGGGGGATATGCCCCTACAATTTTAATTGGTTTCGCCTTTGGCGAAATTCCATAACTTTTCACTATTCATTATTCACTTTTCACTTAAAAAAATCTCCGCTCTTTTGCTCTGTAAAAATTGCTACATTCTTTTTCATTGCTTCGCCATTATATTTATGGGGTTTCACCCCATACCCCACGATTTTTTGAAAAAAATCGAGTAAAACTCCACTTTTTA
>CAYJIJ010000040.1:0-21445 GCA_964370185.1 uncultured Oscillospiraceae bacterium | reverse complement strand
AAAAACAGCATATTATGTATGAGTGAATAAAATACGACACTATATATTGTGCTAAAAATACAAATGTTCTATAAGAAAAACATCGGAAAAAGTAGAATAAATAGGATTAAGGCGGAAAACTCTGTAAGACAAAAATTGCTAAATTTCTTCAGGAAAAATAAGAAAAGGCAAAAAGTCGCAGAAAAAAGTGATAAAACCTTTAATTTTGCAAAAAATGGTGCAATATTTAAAAAGAAGTAAAAATTAAATTTGGGCGTACTTTCCCACTATTTTGTGGATAAATGTAGTCGAGTTTACATATTTATTCAATTATCATCTGTATAATTATAGTAAATACAATTATGTGGATGTTTTGGCATGGGGTATTTTAAACTTATCATGTAAAATACAAGGTGAATAATGATGCTTTTAGTATCCTTTACAAATAATCCACGAAGATATAAAATGTATAAGTAGTATGGATGAATAATATGAAGGAGTTGCTAAAATGAAAACAAACAGAGAAAAGCTTGTTAAAATTTCCGTTCAGGGAAAAGTTGGTCATCCTATTGGCGGCACAGCAAGAATAGACTCAGAGGGTGTAATTTTTGCAGTACCTGCAATAGGCGGTATAACTTATAATGTGAAAGTGGGCGACCGAGTTTTCGGGCTTGTTGCCGACCATATAGAGCCAGGTGTTTCACTAAAAAATGCTGAGCGTTCGGAAAGCGATGGACTCAATGTATTTTCTTGTATTGGGAATAAGGCGAGGGTGGTTTCTGGTAAGGCTGAGGGCGATGTGGGATATGTAACAGGTATTCACGGTGGCTGTGAGCACGTAATAATTTACTTCCCCGACGAAACTCTGCAAAAGATGAAAATAGGCGATGAAGTTTTAATTGAGGCTTATGGACAGGGAATGAAAATTGAGGGTAATGACGACATACTTGTGCAAAGTATCGACCCTGAACTGCTCGACTACCTGAATATCAAAGAAGAAGACGGCATACTCGAAGTGCCCGTTGCAGGGATAGTGCCATCATATTTAATGGGTTCAGGAGTCGGAGCTAATCATTCCTACTCGGGTGATTACGACCTCATGACCTCCGATTTTGATGCAATAAAAGAACATGGTTTGCAGGATTTAAGATTTGGCGATGTGCTACTGCTCACAGATTGTGATAATACTTTTGGCAGGGGTTACCTAAAAGGCGCTACTACTATCGGCATTGTGATCCATGGCGATTGCAGAGCGCATGGACATGGCCCCGGCATAACAACTGTGCTAACTTCTAAAAAAGCCAAGATTAAAGGTGTGCTGAGTAAAGATGCCAACATAGCTGAATTTATCATGGGTAAATACAGTAAATAGGAAGTGGTAAGATAGAGCCTATTTGAGATGAAGATATATTTTGTTCATACCAAATAAATTAAGAGGGATTGCCATGAATATGAAAAAAGATATTCTGAGAAAATATGCCGAAGTGCTTGTGAAAGTAGGGGTTAACCTTACTGCAGGCGAAACTGTTATAATTGTTGCATCACCCACACTTTACAATGAAGTGAGAGCGATAGCCGAGGTTTGTTATGAGTGTGGAGCAAAATATGTAAAATGCGAGTATGAGGATTTTTATCTCAGAGGCGTTAGGGCGATGAAGTCTACATATGAGCTAAGCTATTACCCAGATTGGCTTTATGACTACTATAAAGAATACGCCAAGGACAGTATTGCCATAATTGAGCTGAGAAGCCCATTTGAAGAGATGTTTGAAGCTGATAGTGATAAACTACTTAAGGTTTTAGATGGAGAAAAAAGGGCAAAAATGGGTCAGTCTGAAATAATGTCCGCAGGGGATGTGGCATTTGTTAAAACAAATCTACCAGGGGTAGATTGGGCTAAAAAAGTCTACCCAGAACTTAGCGAAGCTGACGCTACACAAAAGCTTTTTGATAATTGGGTGAAAATTTGCCGACTGGATAGAGAAGACCCCGTGCAGGCATGGGAAGACCATAAAAACGAATTGGATGAAAAGAAAAAGATTTTAAATTCCTTCAAACTAAAAGAACTCATCTATAAAAGCGATAAAACCGACCTCAAAGTAGGGTTGGTCGAAGGTGGATTTTGGATTGGAGGATATGCACAAAGGGGCAAGGACTCCCTTAAATTCGTGCCCAATATCCCTACTGAAGAAGTGTTCTTTGTGCCACACAAGCTAAAAGTAAATGGTACAGTATCTGCAACACTGCCTCTTCAGTACCAAGGTAATATTATAGAGGATATAAAGGTGGAGTTTAAGGATGGCAAGGTGATTTCTTACTCAGCTTCCTCGGGCAAGGAGTTTTTGGATAGCATAATAAATTTTGATGAGGGTTCCTGCTATTTGGGAGAGGTAGCACTATTGTCTGCTGAGTCGCCCATATACAAAATGGGAAAAGTCTTCTATGATACACTCTGGGATGAAAATGCCAGTTGCCATATTGCATTTGGCCAAGCCACCCCGTCGATTATACCGAATGGATATATGCTAACCGAAGCTGAAAAGGAAGATAGGGGCATTAATCGCAGTGGCGTTCATGTGGACTTTATGATTGGCGATACTAATTTAACGGTAAAAGGTGTATGCGGTAATGGTGAAATCGTAACACTTATGGAAAATGGAATTTGGGCGATATAAGATAATTTGTCGCTACATTATAAGAAAAAAGGAGAATTTTTATGGCAAAACTAAATTTAACCTCAAACATTACCTTCCTCTATTACAAGGACTTAGCGTCCGCAAAGAAATTTATGGGTGAAACTTTAGGGCTTGAAATTGCTTTCGACCCAGGTTGGGCTTGCGTATACCGCTTAAAGGATAAGAGCTTTTTAGGTGCTGTTGATGTTTCCGAGGGCTCAATTGAAGTTGAGGGAAGGGGCGGCTCGTTAGTAAGCCTTACTGTAAATAATATCGAAGAAGTTCATGAGCATCTTAAAACAGCTTATGGCGTTGAGGGACTCTCTGAAATTAAAGTGGTAAAAGACATTGCACTCAAATCCTGCTTCTTCACAGACTTCCAAGGATATAAATTTGAAATCCAACAGTTTACAAGTGGGGATTTATCGGAATTATTTTAATTTTACCTCTCCAAAATAAATAAAATCAGACTGAGGTGGGGAATTTTCTCCTCCTCAGTCTGATTTTTATCGTGAAAAATAAATACCTAATATTGAATTATATTTTAAGTTTACTAAAAAATTGAGTATAAATGCTATGCAAAAGCCTTTTTAAGCCTATTTAGCATCTCTACTATGGTACTGCGAGGACAGGCAAAATTAAATCTGATAAATCCATCCCCTGCTTCTCCAAACCAATTTCCGAAGTCTCCGGCAACTTTAGCCTCTTCCATCGACTTGCGGTATATTTCATTTGGGGTTAGCCCTGTGCCGTTAAAGTCAATCCAAGCAAGGTAGGTGCCCTCGGGTCGTCTAAACTTTACATTTGGCATATTAGCCTTTAAAAACTCATCCGCAAGCTTAAAATTACCATCAATATATGCCATGAGTTCATCCACATAATCGTCGCAGTGGCGATATCCTGCAGCTCCTGCAATTGGGCCGAATGTATTTCCCGACGGCATATGATTATTAAGAGCACGCAAGGATAGTCTTTCCCTAATCTCCTTATTTGGAACAGTTACAATAGAAGCAGAAAGCCCTGCTAAGTTAAAGGTTTTGCTCGCAGAATGTGCAAGAATTAAATTGTCTTTATATTTTTCAGACCTACCAGCTGTGAAAAATTCAACTCCGGGTATAATGAGGTCGGCATGGATTTCGTCCGAAAATAAGAGAACATTATTATTAATACAAATTTCCATCACACATTCAATGTCTTCCCTGCTCCAAACCCTACCCACGGGATTGTGTGGGCTGCAAAGAATCATGAGTTTGGTGGATTTTTCTTTTGCTTTAGCCTCCAAATCCTCAAAATCCATTTGGTAATAGCCATCTTTTTCAATAAGTGGGTTTTCTATAATTACTCTATTGTTTTTCCTTATACCCTCGGCAAATGGGTAGTATACGGGTGTTTGTATGATTACGCCCTCACCCTCGGCAGAAAATTCTTGAATTATAGTGTTGGCAGCGGGGACAATACCCGGAAAGAAAATCATATTTTCGACATCGGCTTTGTAGTTATAGCGTCTGTCAAACCAACCTGTTGCAGCTTCAAAGAAGCTTTGGTTTGATGCAATGGCGGAATAGCCGTATATTCCATGCTCAGCACGCTTTACAATTGCATCTACAATTACCGATGGAGCTTTAAAATCCATGTCGGCTACCCACATAGGGAGGGTGTTTTCCTCATCTACTTTGTAATCGGGAAATCTCACCGAATACCCCTGCCATTTTGCGCTATAAGATTCGCTTTTAGGGCCTCTGTCAATAATTTCATCAAAGTTGTACTTCATTTTGCCCAAACCCACCTTTGTTTTTAATATTAAAATAGATAGCTATTATATGCCTAAAACTTAAGAAGATTTCCTATATACCACTCCCTGCCGTCGGCGGGGAGTGGTATGAATAAGAATATCCAAAAAGCGATTGGCATTATATAGCTACCTATATTTTACAACATCTTTTGTTTGATTTCAAGGAATTCCTCATAACTGCATTTTCTGTCAAGCAAACTACCGTCTGCGGAAAATTCCATTATGCGATTTGCAACTGTTTGCACAAATTCGTAGTCATGTGTTGCAAATAGTATGGTTCCTTTAAAATCGGTCATCGAATTATTAACTGCGGTTATTGATTCAAGGTCGAGATGGTTTGTTGGCTGGTCCATAATCAGTACATTCGAGCCATACATCATCATTTTAGAAAGCATACATCTAACCTTTTCACCACCTGAAAGTACATTCACAGGCTTGTTAACTTCATCACCAGAAAATAGCATACGTCCTAAAAAGCCTCTGAGATATGTTTCTGAATCGTCGGAGGAATATTGTTGTAGCCATCTTAAAATGGAGAGCTCACAGTCGTTGAAAAATTCTGAATTGTCTTTTGGGAAATAGGACTGTGAAGTGCTCACGCCCCATTTAAAACTGCCCTCATCAGGCTCCATTTCTCCTGCAAGTATCTTAAAGAGTGCGGTGTTTGCTTGCTCCTGTTCACCAACAAAAGCTATTTTATCTTCACGAGTCATTATAAAGGACACATTATCAAGCACCTTTACTCCGTCAATTGTCTTAGAAAGCCCCTCAACCATAAGCACATCCTTGCCTATTTCCCTGTCAATATTAAATCCTACATAGGGATAGCGGCGGGAGGATGCAGGCATTTCTTCCACTGTAAGCTTATCAATAAGCTTTCTTCTTGAAGTAGCCTGTTTAGCCTTTGATTTATTTGCGGAGAATCTCGCAATAAAGTTTTGCAAATCTTTAATTTTATCCTCAGCCTTGCGGTTTTGCTCTTTAATAAGCCTCTGCATTAGCTGACTTGACTCATACCAAAATTCATAGTTGCCGACATACATTCTTATCTTGCCAAAATCTATATCAACTATATGGGTACAAACCGTATTTAAAAAGTGGCGGTCATGGGATACTACTATAACAGTTCCATGGTAATCCATTATAAAATCTTCAAGCCAGTTTATTGATGCAAAATCAAGGTGGTTTGTAGGTTCGTCAAGAAGTATTACTTCAGGTTTTCCAAAGAGTGCGCTTGCAAGCATCACTTTTACTTTGTCCCTACCGTTTAGTGTGGACATCATACTATATAAAATGTCGTCCTGCACGCCAAGGCCTTTTATAAGCTTTAGCACCTCTGTTTCGGCATTCCATCCATCGAGCTCTTCAAATTCGGTTTCAAGCTCGGTGGCAAGTATTCCGTCCTCTTCGGTGAAATCTTCCTTGCTATAAAGCACTTCTTTTTGCTTAATAAGCTCATAAAGCCTTGGGTTACCCATTATTACAGTGTCGAGCACGGTGAATTCGTCATATGCGAAGTGATCCTGCTTCAGTACTGAAATACGGGTTTTTTCAGGGATTATTATACTGCCCTTACTTGTTTCGAGTGCCCCGGATAAAAGCTTTAGAAATGTTGATTTACCTGCGCCATTTGCGCCAATAATACCATAGCAATTTCCAGGGGTAAATTTTAAGTCCACATCTTTAAAGAGTGGGGCTCCGCTAAATGATAGCGTAACATCGGATACGGTGATCATACTTTCCTCCTAAGTAAACATACTCCACCCACCTATACTATATATAAAAGGCAGGTATCTTATTAACAACTCAATCAGTATAGCATATAAACGACCGAGAATATTAATAAAGTGTTAATTTTTCAAAAAAATCTTTGTGGGCATACTTGACAAAAACAACTTTAGCTGATAATATGTGATAGAAATAGTTAAAAGAATTTAACTAAAATGTTTTAATTAAAAATATTTAAATTTTAGCAAATCTAATTTTCGAAAGGAAGATTTATTATGACATTTGAAAAAGTAAAAGAGGTTATCGTAGATACAATTAACTGTGAGGCTGATGATGTAAAAATGGAAGCTACACTATCCGACGATTTAGGTGCAGATTCCCTTGATGCAGTAGAAATCAACATGGCACTTGAAGAAGCGTTTGACATCTCAATACCGGATGAAGTTCTTGCTGAAATGAAAACAGTATCGGACATCGTGAAGTATATCGAACAAAACGCATAGCACTTACTTAAACCTTCACGGTCTTTTGGCGGTGAAGGTTTTTGACTTTTAAATGACAATTATAGGATAAGGGTAGCACCTAAACCATAATAATATATAAACACAGTATGCAGGTAGAAAATAGCATACACACATAGAAAAGGAGAAGTTATGAAAGGAATAAAGATAATATCCACAGGTAGTTTCCTACCACCAACAGCAGTTGACAATCATAAACTAAGTGAAACAGTGGACACAAGCCACGAATGGATACACACAAGAACAGGAATAAGCAGCAGATATTATGCTAAAGATATATCAAATTGCGAAATGGCGATAAATGCGGCTAAGGATGCAATTAAAAATGGAAAAATCCCAAAAGAAAAAATTAAAATAGTGGTGGTGGCAACATTTACTCCAGATAACTTCACTCCCTCCACAGCTTGCATAGTACAAAGAGAGCTTGGTCTTGCAGAAGATGTGCTTGCATTTGATATAAACACCGCTTGTACAGGGTTTGTATATGCGCTTAAAGTTGCGCAGGGCCTACTTCAAGACAACGACGGATACGGCCTTGTTATTGGAAGCGAAAAAATATCTTCCCATCTCGATTTTGAAGACAGAGCAACTTGCGTCCTCTTCGGTGATGGTGCAGGTGCGGCAATAGTTACCTCGGACAATGAATACCTAAACCATTGGCACTATGGCAGCAGGGGCGATTCTGAAGCCATTAAATGCAAGGCAAAACCATCTGAGGAAGAAGAAAACACCTATATAAATATGGATGGCAAAGCCGTGTTTAAATTTGCCACAGAAGTGCTTAAAAATACAGTTGAAACTCTCTGCGAAAAATCGTCTAAAAAACTCTCAGAGTACGATTATGTAGTTTGCCATCAGGCGAATGAGAGAATTATTTCACATACAAGCAAAAAACTAAAAGCAAAAGAAGATCAGTTCTATGTAAATATTGCCGATTACGGCAATACTTCTGCGGCAAGTATACCGATTGCACTTGCTGAGATGAACCAAAAAGGTCTTATCAACAAAGGTAACAAAATTATGCTTGTTGGTTTTGGTGCAGGTCTTTCTTGGGGTGGCGTAACCCTTACATGGTAAAAAAGTTTGGAGATATTAAATTAATGAGATTAAATGAAATGCTGGGTATTAAATACCCTATTATACAAGGCGCAATGGCAAATATCGGAACGGGTAGCTTTGCGGCTGCGGCTTCCGAAGCTGGTGGACTGGGAATAATATCTTCCGGTGCAATGACACCCGAGCAGTTCAAAAGTGAAATTGAAATTTGCAAATCTAAAACGGATAAACCTTTCGGTGTAAACTTAATGCTTATGCACCCACAGTGCAATGAGCTCGCACAAATTGCAGCAGATGCAAAGGTAAAAGTGATTACCACAGGTGCTGGAAATCCATCAAAATACATAGAAATGTGGAAAGCCTCGGGTGCGTTAATATTTCCAGTAGTGCCTGGAGTTGCACTTGCAAAGAGGATGGAAAAAGCAGGAGTAGATGCTATTATTGCCGAGGGTACTGAAAGTGGCGGACATGTGGGAGAGCTTACCACAATGGCGTTTTTACCACAGGTGGTAAATGCAGTTAAAATACCTGTAATCGCCGCAGGCGGCATTGCAGGGGGTAAACAACTACTATCTGCATTTGCGCTTGGCGCAGTGGGCGTACAGGTGGGCACATGCCTACTCGCTTCTGAAGAATGTCCAATACATCAAAACTACAAAGAGGCAGTACTTAAAGCAGGGGATAACGACACAATCGTAACAGGCAGAAAAGCAGGCGTTCCCGTGCGCATACTTAAAAATAGAATGTCCCGTGAATACTTAAAACTTGAGTATGCAGGTGCGGACAAAATAGAACTTGAAAAATTCACACTCGGCTCACTGCGTAAAGCGGTATTTGACGGCGATATACATGAAGGCTCACTCATGACTGGACAGGTAGCAGGCATGGTAAATGAAATCAAGCCAATAAGCAAGATTTTTGAAGAAATGTATGCCCAGTATCAGTCCGTACTAAAAGAGCTTTATGAGGTGCACTATGAAGATAGGAAATAAAGTACTTGAACTTCCACTAATACAAGGTGGCATGGGGGTTGGTGTTTCACTTGGAGGTCTTGCCGGAGCAGTAGCTAAGGAAGGCGGAATGGGTGTGATATCCACAGCTGGTGTAGGATATAGAATACCAAATTACTTAAAAGATACACTTAACCACAATATGCAAGCACTCGCAGAAGAAATTATTAAAGCAAAAGAAATAGCTAAGGGTAAAGGTCTTGTTGCAATAAATGCAATGGTTGCCACTACCGACTATGCACAGAGTGTAATGACTGCTGTAAAATCGGGGATTGACTGTATTATATCAGGTGCAGGACTGCCTTTAGAGCTTCCAAAGCTCGTAAAAGATAGCGATGTAGCGATAGCTCCAATAGTAAGCAGTGCAAAAGCAATCTCCACCATCTGCAAAGCATGGGATCAAAAAAATGGCGTAGCTCCTGATTTTGTAGTAGTTGAGGGCAGCGAAGCAGGGGGACACCTCGGATTTAAAAGAGATGAACTGCTCGAGGGCACTGCAAAGCCACTGCTTGAAATAGTTAAAGAAGTTGTTACTGCTGTTGAGCCATACGAAGAAAAATACAATAGAAAAATACCTGTCTTTGCGGCAGGTGGCATATATACGGCAGAAGATGTAACAGAAGCCATGGAAGTAGGTGCGGCAGGTGTACAGGTGGGGACAAGATTTATTGCCACCCATGAATGCGATGCATCTAAAGAATATAAAGAAATTTTACTGAGCAAGAAAAAAGAAGATGTTCAAATAGTGGTAAGTCCGGCAGGGCTTCCAGGTAGAGCCTTTAGAACACCGCTGATTGAAAAATTAGAAGCTGATGGAAGAATACCCCCTAAGATATGTACGAAATGTCTTAGAAGCTGCAAGGTGGAAACTGCACCTTATTGCATATCTGCGGCGCTAAGAGCGGCGGTTGTGGGTGACTATGAAAATGGGCTATTCTTTACAGGTAGCAATGGTTATAGACCTGATAAAATTGTAAGTGTTCGTGAACTTGTGGACGAACTGATGTCTGACTGGAGGAAAAAGCATTGAAATTAGCATTTGTGTACGCAGGTCAAGGAAGCCAAAAAGTTGGCATGGGAGAAGACCTATATAAATACAGCGAAATATTTAAAAATGGCTTTGATAAAGCTGACCCAACAGGAAAATATAAAGCACTCTGCTTTGAGGGCCCGATGGAAGAGCTATCACAAACAGAAAACACACAGCCATGCCTCGTTGCATTTGCTGTGGGAGTTACTGAAATGCTCAGTGCCGAGGGGATAAAACCTGAGATATCAGCAGGGCTTAGCCTTGGTGAATACAGTGCGCTCTACGGTGCAGGTGTATGGGACGCCGCTACAACTGCTGAAATTACCGCAGTTAGGGGCAGGGCGATGAAAGAAGCTGTTACAGGTATTGAAACTGCAATGGCGGCAGTAATGGGGATTGACAGAGAAATACTCTTAGATATATGCAAAGAATGCTCTAAAGAGGGCGTTGTTCAGATTGCAAACTACAATTGCCCAGGTCAGCTTGTTATAAGCGGTGAAGCCCACGCAGTAGCTATTGCAAGCGAAAAAGCTAAGGAAAGTGGCGCAAGAAGAGTTATACCTCTAACTGTAAGCGGCCCATTCCACACCACTTTAATGTCACCGGCTGGGGATGTGCTAAAAACAAAACTTGAAGAAGTAAGTTTTGGTGAAATGGCTCACCCAGTTGTGTTTAACACCACTGCAAAACCACTTGCTGACGGTGAAAATATTAAAGAACTACTAATCAAACAAGTGCAAACAAGTGTTAATTTTGAGGACAGTGTTCGCTATATGGCGGCAGAGGGTATCGACACTATTATAGAAGTTGGCCCTGGCAAGGCACTAAGCGGTTTTATTAAAAAAATAGCACCAGAAATTAAAACACTTGCGATAGAAGATGTGGCAGGATACGAAGCTGCTATTGCCTATTTAAAAGGAGAATAATCGAATGAGCGTTAAAACAGCTATAGTAACAGGTGGAAGCAGGGGTATAGGCAGAGCGATTTGCCTTGCACTCGCCGAACAGGGCGCAAATATTGTAGTTAACTACATAGGTGATGCTTCACTTGCAGAAGAAACAATTAAGCTTTGCGAAGCTAAGGGTGTAAAAGTAATTGCAGTTGAGGGAGATGTATCAAGCTCTGCCGCAGTTGAGAATTTAGTAGCTACCACAATCAAAGAATTTGGCAGTGTGGACATACTTGTAAACAATGCAGGCATTACAAAAGATAATCTAATCATGCGCATGAGCGAAGAGGATTTCGACAAAGTAATAGACATTAATCTCAAAGGCGCTTTTCTCTGCATGAAGGCGGTTGCACGCCCTATGATGAAGCAGAGAAACGGCAAAATAATCAATATTAGCAGTGTGGTTGGTGTTGCAGGAAATGCAGGACAGGTAAACTATGCGGCGAGCAAAGCAGGACTTATTGGCATGACAAAGACAATGGCGAAAGAGCTTGCAAGCAGGGGAGTAAAAGTGAATGCAGTTGCACCTGGATTTATTAAAACAGAGATGACCGACAAACTTCCCGAAGCAGTGCTAAACCAAGCGCTTCAAACAGTGCCCCTTGGGACACTTGGCACAGTAGAAGATGTGGCAAAAGTAGTGGCGTTTTTAGCGAGCGATAGCGCCGATTATATAACAGGTCAGGTCATCAACATTGATGGCGGAATGATAATGTAATTTCATTATTTAAGATAAACTTACAAAACAGGAGTTAGGTATGAATAGAAGAGTTGTTATCACAGGAATGGGGGCACTTTCCCCGATAGGAAACAGTGTTGATGAAATGTGGGAGAGCGCAAAAGCAGGCAAGTGTGGAATAGATAAAATCACTACATACGACACCACAAATCTAAAGGCTAAACTTGCTGGTGAGCTTAAAAACTTTAACTGTGACGATATTATAGATAAAAAAGAACAGCGCCGTATGGACAGCTATGCAATATATGCAATGGCGGCGGCGGACGAAGCATATAAACAAAGCGGACTAAACAAAGAAGAAATAGACACAACCCGTTGCGGTGTAATGATTTCCTCAGGTATTGGTGGACTTACAACTATTCAACACGAGCATGAAAAAGCAATGGAAAAAGGATACGATAGAGTTTCACCATTTTTCATTCCAATGGTTATTTCCAATATGGCGGCAGGACTTGTAGCTATTCGTTATGGCTTTAATGGCATATGCAACTCAGTAGTAACTGCTTGTGCAGGCGGTACAAATGCGATAGGCGACGCTTTCCGCAGTATCAGGGATGGCTACCATGAAGTTATGCTTTGTGGCGGTGCAGAAAGCTGCATAGTACCACTTGGAATGGGTGGATTTACAGCAATGAAAGCCCTTTGTGAAAACGAAGAAGTGGAAGAAGGCTCAGTTCCTTTTGACGCAAGAAGAAGTGGCTTTGTAATGGGCGAGGGCGCAGGTATTTTAGTGCTTGAAGAGTACGAACACGCAAAGGCAAGAGGTGCAAACATTTTAGGCGAAGTTGTGGGATATGGTGTAAACTGTGATGCATATCACATGACAGCCCCAACTCCCGACGGTAGCGGTGCGGCAAATTGCATGAAAATGGCGATAAAAGATGCGGGCATTACAGCTGATAAAATCGGCTATATCAATGCACATGGCACATCCACACCTATAAACGACAGATGCGAAACAATGGCTATAAAACTTGCCCTTGGTGAGCATGCGAGCAATGTGCTTGTAAGCAGTACTAAATCCATGACTGGGCATTTGCTCGGTGCGGCAGGTGCGATAGAAGCGATAATCAGTGCTAAAGCACTCAGTGATAGCTTCGTACCACCTACAATTAACTACAAAGAAGCAGATCCAGAATGCGATCTCGACATAGTGCCAAATGTGGGACGAAGTGCAGATATCACCTACGCAATGTCCAATTCGCTCGGTTTTGGTGGCCACAATGCTACAATACTACTAAAAAAAGTTAGCGAATAATTATTTTAGAATTCAGTATAGTTTCCCTCGCCAAAAGCGGGGGAAACTATACGCAAAAATATATGAGCTTAGCCGATAGTCACTAAATGATGGTGGAATTTTTAAAAAATAATTCACCAAATAGTCGATGCAAAGCGGCGGAACGGAGCATTACCATGCAACTTAATTCAAATGAAATAATGCAGATTATACCACATAGATATCCTTTTTTACTTGTTGATAAAATTGTTGATGGAGAAGAAGGTGAATGGGCTAAGGGCATAAAATGTGTAACAGCCAATGAAATGCATTTTTGCGGACATTTTCCCGAGCATCATGTAATGCCGGGTGTGCTTATTGTAGAAGCCTTAGCACAGGTGGGTGCAGTTGCAATACTTTCACTGCCTGAAAACAAAGGCAAAATAGCTTTTTTTGGCGGCATAAAAAATTGCCGATTTAAACAACAAGTTGTACCGGGAGATGTTTTGGAGCTTGAGTGTAAACTCACAGCAAAAAAAGGCCCGATAGGAATAGGTGAAGCTGTGGCAAAGGTAAATGGTAAAATTGCCGTTACAGCCGAGCTTACATTTGCAGTGGGCAAATAAATTTTAATTATCTATGATTTTTATAGGAGGTATGGGGCAGTGCTTGAGCAGTATTTCGACGATGTATACACAAAATTTAAACTTCAGTTTTACAGAAAATTGTTTTCAAGATTTGGCGCGAGAGAAGCAAGTCTCACGGCGGTGGAAACATTTTGTGTAGAGTCGATACATGCCCTAAAACGCCCTACTATAAATGAATTTGCCACTTTTACGCATATATCAGCACCCAATGCTGCATATAAAATAAATAGCCTTGTAAAAAAGGGCTATATCAGAAAAGTGCAATCTAAAGAAGATAAAAGGGAATATTATCTTGAAGTCACAGAAAAATTCCACACCTACTACAATATGAACTACGATTATGTAAGGCTTGTTACTGAGCGTATGCGTGGTAGATTTACCGATGAGCAGATATGCGAGCTTGAAGAAATGCTCAAGGTAATAAGCAGTGAGCTTATGTATGAAGTGGCTTTGCCAGTGAATGAGTCATCCTATGAGATTTGGGATGAAAAATAAAACTACCCAATAAAAAAACGAGGCTTCCTGCAAAGGAAACCTCGTTTTAGTTTGTTGAGAATTTTTTCTCAGGGGCAGTAGATTTACTACATTTGCTTTCAAAATAATTTTGCTAAAAGCTAAAAAGAGATGCTAAGCATCTCTTTTTTAAATCAAAATTATTTACGTGCTTCTTTAACCTTAGCGGCTTTACCAACACGATCTCTGAGGTAGTAAAGTTTAGCTCTGCGAACTCTACCCTTACGTACAATCTCAACCTTTTCAACATGGGGGGAGTGAATTGGGAAAACCCTTTCAACACCACAACCGTGTGCAAGACGACGAACTGTGAAAGTTTCAGCGATGCCACCGTGTTTCTTAGCGATAACAGTGCCTTCGAAAAGCTGAATTCTTTCTCTTTCACCTTCTTTGATTTTTACATGTACCTTTACTGTGTCACCAATATTAACTACTGGTAATTCGGATTTTAGGCAACCTTCTGCCATGTGTCTTAATGCGTCCATTTTTGTTCCTCCTTAAAATATACAGACTTTCTTAGCGTTGCCAGAGGACTGTCTGCTTTGACTGACGAATAATCGTCTTCAAACCCCACTGAAAAACAGTGGTCATAACATGCCTTAATACTATAACATATTGCAAACTAAAATGCAAGAGTAAATTTGCTTGATGTGAAAAAATATTGCAAGCTCTCAAAATCAAATTCTTAAGGCTTTAATTTTTCTAAATAAATGAGTAATGTTTCCTTAAAAATCTTTTCGAAATTAGGTGTCACATAGACAGCTTTTGAAAGCTTTATAGCTTCTTTTTGAATTTCACTCTCTTCACTCATAGGGCAAATCCCACTTGCAAAGCATAGGCAGAAAATCAAAAAATTATAAATTTCCTCGTCACTCGAACTTGTATAAATCGACTTTAGTATATTTGCTAATACTGACTGGTGGCCAATTACCTCTATCTTGAAATCAGCAAGCGCTTCGGCGGATACATTTTTCTCAATCACAGAGAAAAGCACTGTATATAAATGAATGAATTCACCTACTTCGATGAATGTATCGGTTAGAGCTGACGCTACAAATTCATTATCTATTTTATCAGTGTTGCTCAATTTATCTTCAAGCCTTAAAAGAAATTTTTTAAGATAAATTGCTGTTAGTTTAAGCATTATTTCTTCTTTTGTCTTAAAATAAGAATAATTCATTGGATTATTTATGATAAAATTCACCCTCAAAAATTACCTAAAAACAAAACAAATTTTACTATTGCATTTAATATTTCTTTATGCTATAATAGCAATGTTAAATTTGTTTTAGTAGTGTCGAAAGAGGTGAATTATATATGAAACAGGGTATTCATCCCGATTACCAACCAACAGCAATCAAATGTGCTTGCGGTGAAGTAATTGAAACAGCTTCCACAA
This sequence comes from uncultured Oscillospiraceae bacterium, assembly GCA_964370185.1. Classification (GTDB taxonomy): domain Bacteria; phylum Bacillota; class Clostridia; order Oscillospirales; family Ruminococcaceae; genus CAYJEQ01. The sequence goes on along the minus strand of CAYJIJ010000040.1, from coordinate 6,190 downwards.
GAAAAGATATCAGAGTGGAAATTTGTTCTAAATGCCATCCGTTTTTCACAGGTAAGCAAAAACTTGTTGATGCAGGCGGTCGCGTAGACAGATTTAAAAAGCGTTTCAATATTGAAAAGTAAGAAGAAAAGCTTTTAAGGCGGTGCAGTTGCACCGCCTTTCAGTCGTAGTAGGAAGATAATATACATTGTGAGTGGAAAGCTATCGGAGGTAAAATGAACGATTATATTACAATAAAAGAATATGCCGAAGCAGAATTTATTGAGAAAAAATCGAGATTTATCGGCTATATAGAGCATGTAGAGACCGAAGATGCGGCAATTTCCTTTATAAATAAAATAAGGGAGCAGCATCGCCAAGCCACCCACAATGTTTATGCATACATATTAAGAGATGGCCAGATTAAACGCTATTCCGACGATGGTGAGCCACAGGGCACAGCAGGTATCCCAGTGCTTGAGGTGCTCGCTAAAGAGGGATTAACCGACTCTTGTGTGGTAGTCACAAGATATTACGGCGGCATAATGCTCGGAGCTGGGGGGCTTGTAAGAGCATATTCACACGGTGCAAAAATTGCAGTGGATGAAGCCGAGATACTGCATATGTCTCCCTGTACTGAGATTAGCATGGAGATAGACTATGCTATGTATGGCAAAGTTTCATACATTATACCAAAATATCAAGTGAAACAAATTAGCAGTGATTTCGGAGCAATTGTAAGGCTTAATATACTCGTCAAGGACAGCGAACTTTCAGAGTTTAAAAAAGAACTAACTGAACTGACTTCCGCAACCGTCCACCCATATGAAGAGAAGCATTACTACCATTCAGTATAGGATTTACTTAATCAGCAGTAATTAAAAGCAGTAAATTTTGTAAAAAAAGGCACATTTATATAAGAAAATGTCTGAAAAAGCTCTTTAAAATTTAACATTTTGTGAACAAGTAGGAATTTTGGTTTTTTTTGAGTATAATATATTGAATGAAAAAATTGGAGGTGATTATTTGCAGAGTGCAAAAGAATACACCGAAATGATAGAAGAGGAAAGATTATCGCCGTTCGCCTGTCTGTCAAATAGGAGCAAGGGTAGGATTTCAGAGAGTGAACCTTGTAAATACCGCACTGAATTTCAGCGTGATAGGGATAGAATTATTCATTCAAATTCATTTAGAAGATTAAAGCACAAAACACAGGTTTTTCTCTCGCCACATGGCGACCACTACCGCACAAGGCTTACACATACTCTCGAAGTTAGCCAAATAGGCAGGACGATGGCAAGAGCGCTAAGGCTCAATGAAGACTTAGTGGAAGCTATCTCAATGGGTCACGACCTTGGGCACACCCCATTTGGGCATGCAGGCGAATATGCACTAAACGAAATATGCCCCGATGGCTTTGTTCACTCACAGCAGAGCGTGAGGGTGGTGGAGATACTTGAAAACAATGGCAAGGGCTTAAACCTCACATATGAGGTGAAAAACGGCATAGCTTGCCATTCCACTGGCTCCGTTGCAGATACACTCGAGGGAAGACTTGTAAAATATGCCGACAAAATTGCCTATATGAACCATGACATAGAGGACGCTGTGAGGGCGGGGGTGCTCAGCGAAGTCGATATACCTTTTGAAGTCAAATGCAATTTGGGTAATACTAAATCCGAGAGGATAACAGCTTTTATAGCTTCAATAATTGAAAATAGCAGTGACGATATACGCATGGATGAAGAAACAAATAAAATGTATCATCTACTCAGAAATTTTCTGTTTGAAAATGTCTATCAAAATCCCGAGGCTAAAGGCGAAGAGGGCAAAGCGCGTGACATGCTCAAATATATGTATACATATTTTGTTGCAAACCCATATAAACTCCCCGAAACTTATAAAGATATAGCCGAAAAATGGGGAGTGGACAGAGCGGTATGCGATTATATATCAGGAATGACTGATAAATATGCTTTAGATGTCTATTCGCAGCTATTTATACCAAAATCTTGGGGAATGTAGGGGGGAAGGGAAATGTTGCCACAGAGTTTTATAGAAGAGCTAAAATATCGTAGCAACATTGAAAGTGTTGTCTCTTCCTATGTAAACTTAAAGCGTGCAGGCAGAATGTATAAAGGACTTTGCCCGTTTCACTCGGAAAAATCACCCTCATTTACCATATACCCTGAAAGCGGCTCATTTTACTGCTATGGATGCGGTAAGGGTGGCGATGTGGTCACATTTATTAAAAATATAGAAAATTTAGAATATATCGAAGCCATTAAGTTTTTAGCGGAAAAAGCAGGGATTGCCGTCCCCGAGGAGGGAGCGGACGACTCAGTGGCAAGGCTAAAACAAGAAATACTATCCGCCAATAAAGACACAGCGAGGTTCTACCATGAAAATCTAAAAACCGAGCATGGCAAAAAAGCTCTAACATATCTCATGGAGAGAGGGCTTTCGGGCAAGACGATAGGTAAATTTGGCTTAGGATTTGCCCCCGACGCATGGGACAGCCTATATAAATATTTAACCGCTAAAGGATACAGCGATTATATACTCGCTTCGGCAGGCCTTGTAACTAAAAATAAAAAAAATAATTATTATGATAGCTTTAGAAATCGCATAATATTTCCGATAATAGATTTAAGGGGCAATGTAATTGCATTCGGTGGCAGAAATATGGGTGAATATGGCCCAAAATACCTAAACTCACCGGACACACCAGTTTTTAAAAAGAGCAGAAATTTATTTGCGCTGAATATTGCTAAAAATAGTAAACAAGAGGGCATGATACTCGCAGAGGGTTATATGGATGTAATAGCACTGCATCAAGCAGGGTTTACCGAAGCAGTAGCAACACTTGGCACAGCGCTTACCTCGGAGCAATCGAGAATAATTTCGGGCTATTCAAAAAAGGTGTGGATTGCTTATGATGCCGACGAAGCAGGACAAAAAGCAACGCACCGAGCGATATCAATACTTGAAGACACTGGCGTAAATATTAAAGTTGTTACAATAACGGGTGCGAAAGACCCCGACGAATATATTAAAAAATTCGGCTCCACAAGGTTTAAACTACTTTTAGAGGGCAGTGCAAGCAGTAGCGATTATGAAATTGCAAAGCTTAAAAATAAATACAACACCGAAACCAATGAGGGTAAAGTTAATTTTATAAAAGAGGTTACCGAATATTTAGCAAGCCTTGAAAGCCCCGTGGAGAGGGATATATATATATCGAAAATTTCAGCAGAGCTAAATATTGATAAACAAGCTCTAAAAGAGCAGGTAGCAAGTGCAATCAAGAAAAAGGTTAAGACACAGAGATATAAAGAAAACCGAAATCTTAGAGTGTTTGATAATACATCAAGAAATGATAGGGATATAAACCGCGAAAAAAATATGAAATATGCAATCGCGGAGGATAAGCTCATAGGAGCACTGATGAAAAATCCCGATTATTACGACAAATTAAAAGTGATTATTACCGCAGAAAATATTGTGACTGATAAAAACAGGGATATATTTGCAAAACTTTATAATCGCTTGGAGGCGGGTCTTGGCATAGGGCTGATAGATATATCGGGAGAGCTCGACGAAAACATGCTTTCGCATTTAAGCCGCATACTCGCACAGGAATCAGAAATGGAAACAAATGCAGAGCAAGCTCTATCCTATGCACAAACAATACTTAGCTTTGATAAGCTGAGCAGTAAAGATGAGATACTAAAGACGGATATAGAGGACTTAAATAAATACATACAGGGACTGCAAAAGTAGCTCTGAACAGGAGGATGTAAATTGGGTACAGAAAATAAAAAGAATGCATTGAGAGATTTGATAGAACAGGGGAAAGTGAAAGGTAAGCTCACCACAAAAGAGATAAATGATGTGCTTGAAGAGATGGATTTCGATGTGGAGCAACTCGATAAGTTTTACGACACACTCGAGGGATACAATGTTGATATCATTGAAGATTTCAATGCGGTAACTGACGAGATGTTTACATTGCCCAAAATCGACCCACAGGATTTAGAGGTATCACTTTCTGCTGAGGGGATAAATATTGACGACCCCGTAAAAGTCTACCTAAAGGAAATAGGCAGGGTAACACTGCTGAGCCCCGAAGAGGAAATTAACCTTGCTACAAGAATGTCCGAGGGTGATATAGTGGCGAGAAAAAGCCTTGCAGAAGCGAATTTAAGGCTTGTTGTAAGTATTGCAAAGCGTTATGTGGGCAGGGGTATGCAGTTTTTGGATTTGATACAGGAGGGAAATTTAGGACTTATAAAAGCGGTTGAAAAATTCGACCACACCAAGGGCTTTAAATTCTCCACATATGCCACATGGTGGATTAGGCAGGCAATTACAAGGGCAATTGCTGATCAAGCGAGAACAATCAGAATTCCCGTGCACATGGTTGAAACAATAAATAAGGTTAAGAAAGTCAGCTCGCAACTGCTTCATAAAAACGGACATGACCCATCTGCGGAAGAAATTGCGCTCGAAATAGACATGCCCGTGGATAAAGTAAGGGAAATAATGCGTGTAGCGCAGGAGCCAGTATCGCTTGAAACGCCGATAGGTGAAGAGGAAGACAGCCATTTAGGCGATTTTATCGAAGATGCGGACGCACCTGCACCTGCCGAAGCCGCTTCACACACAATGCTTAAAGAACAGCTTGGCGAAGTACTGCAAACACTTACCCCAAGAGAAGAAAAAGTACTGAGGCTGAGATTTGGTCTGGAAGATGGAAGAAGCAGAACACTCGAAGAAGTGGGTAAAGAATTTAATGTTACCCGCGAAAGAATAAGGCAGATAGAAGCTAAGGCTTTAAGAAAACTAAGGCATCCAAGCCGCTCGAAAAAGCTAAAGGATTTCTTGGACTAAGATGGTTTTTATTTTTAAATTTGTACTTGAAAAAATTACGAAAATATTGTATAATTAATAATATACTTTTAAAGTATATTTTGTTTCGCGACATACCTTACCGAAAGGAGAATGGCAATGCATATTACTTTAGAAGCAGATTATGCTGTGAGAATAGTCAGCTGTTTGACGGAAAACAAAAAGAGAATGGATGCAAAATCAATATCAGAACAAACTGATGTAACACTGAGGTTTTCACTTAAGATATTGCGTAAATTAGTTTCGGGGGGTGTAGTGCGCTCTTTTAAAGGCACACAGGGTGGCTACGAGCTTAATAAAAAGCCTGAAGAGATAAGCCTTTATGAAGTTATAAATATTGTTGAGGGCTCTTGTGCTATAAGCAGATGCCTAAACGATGATTTTATCTGCTCAAGACAGCAGGGCAGAAGCTGTAAAACACAATTAGTTTATGACGAGCTTACCAAAATTGTTAAGGAGAAATTAGAATCGGTGAATTTCTCAATGCTTCAAGGAAGTTGCGATTAAAAGTAACCCATACATAATAGAACATATAATTTCGGGGTGTTTTCTTCCGCTTAGAGCGTAAGAAGATGCCCCGAGTAAATTATTCACAGCTTTTAGACAAAATTTTTATTGTTCTGAAAGCATATTTATGTTATACTGTGTAGATAAAATGTGATAGTATGCATTTTTTTAAAAAATAGTATCAATAAACGGCTTAAGGGCAGTTTTCGGAGAAAAATAAATGATAATATTGGGAATTGACCCCGGCTATGCAATAGTGGGATATGGGGTTACGGTATACGACAGAAATAAGTTTAAACTACTCGATTATGGAGTAGTAGAAACAAAAGCTGGGATACCATTTGAGCTAAGGCTAAAATATGTCTATGATGGTGTTTGTGAAATAATAGAAAAGTATAAGCCAGAAGCCATGGGGATAGAGCAGCTCTTTTTCACTTCAAACCAAAAAACTGCGATAATGGTTGCGCAGGCAAGAGGGGTAATACTGCTTGCCGCCACCAATTACAATATACCAATTTATGAATACACGCCTCTTCAAGTAAAGCAGTCAGTGGTGGGGTATGGCAAGGCGGAGAAAAAGCAAGTGATGGAGATGACGAGAATAATAATGGGAATGGACAAAATTCCACGCCCCGACGATGCTGCCGACGCAATAGCAGTTGCAATCTGCCATGGGCATTCCTCGGGCTCGGCACTTTTAAAGAAAAAGTACAATGATTTATTAAAATAAACCTATACGGAGCGATAGTTTGAAATAAATTTCAAACTACATCCTCGCAGGGGCGATGTGCAG
>CAYJIJ010000039.1:0-22190 GCA_964370185.1 uncultured Oscillospiraceae bacterium | reverse complement strand
TACTGCGTGCTTCTCTCAACAGAATTTACCCTCTCAACCTTTCTTATGCTCGACATAATCTGGTTTAGCTGAGGTATACTGCTAATTCCAAGTGTGACAGTTATGCTCACAAGCCCGTCCTTTGCCTCCCTTGCAATGAGTGAATGAATAGGGATATGCATATTCCCTATAATAATGCTCACATCGGCAAGGAGTCCTGGGCGGTCGTCCGCTATAATTTCTATGGTGGATTTAAAGGTTTCCTTGGTGGCAACCTGCGACCAATGCGAATTTAGCCATCTGCCTTTTTGGTCTTCATTGTTTATAACCGAGGTAACATTAATGCAGTCCTGCTTGTGGATAGACACACCATAGCCCCTTGTTATAAATCCTATAATCTCATCCCCAGGCAGTGGGTTACAGCATTTTGCGAATTTTACTAAACAGCTATCAAGTCCCTCCACTATTACACCGCTCGAAGCCTTCTTAGGCTTTTTAGGTGCTTTCATAGCGCTATCTATTATATCCTGCTCGGTGGTTTTATAGAGCCTTATATATTCGTCCCTGATTTTCGGGAATACCTTTGATACAGTTATCCCACCATATCCAATGGCTGCATACATATCTTCAAGGGTGTTGTAGTGGTGCTTTGCGGATATTTCTTCCATGAATTTGGCGTAATCTGCTTCGGGTATTAGCACTGCATTTCGCTTCATTTCACGCTCAAGCTCTATCTTACCCTCGAGGATATTTTCATCCCTGCGCTCTTTTTTAAACCAGTTTCGGATTTTATTTCTCGTACTCGTGGTGCAGACAATATTAATCCAGTCCCTGCTCGGGCCGTGGTTTGGCGAATTGGAGGTGAGTATTTCCACCACCATCCCCGTCTTCACCTCAAAATCGAGTGAAACAATTCTCCCATCCACCTTAGCGCCCGTCATGCGGTGGCCTATGGCGGTGTGGATTGCATAGGCAAAGTCGATTACCGTAGCACCCACGGGCAGGCTTATCAGCTTGCCCTTAGGTGTAAAGACAAACACCTCTTCAGGGGCAATATCGGTCTTTATTGAAAGCATGATGTCCTGCACATCTTCGCTTTCTTTTTGGCTTTCAAGAAGCTGCCTCACCCATGCAAGACGCTCCTCAAGCTTATCCTTGCCAGACACTCCAGCCTTATACTTCCAGTGGGCAGCGATACCATATTCGGCGGTATAGTGCATATCCCATGTGCGTATTTGCACTTCAAAGGGGATACCCTCTTTATCCAAAAGCGTGGTATGCAGTGATTGATACATATTGTTTTTCGGGGTGGAGATATAATCTTTAAATCTATTTGGAATGGGGGTGAAAATATCATGGATTACACCGAGCGCATTATAGCAGTCGGCAATGCTCTCAACAATTATTCTCACGGCATAGATATCAAAAATTTCCTCAAAATCACGCCCCTGCATATACACTTTGCGATATATGCCATAGATGCTTTTTATTCTGTTTGTAATAGAGCTTTTTAAGCCGTCGTGCTCAGTTCTATCTTTGATTTTTTCGGTTATATGCTCTAAAAATTCGTGTTGCTCTTCCCTTGAACGGCTGAGTCTTGCCTCTATTTCGCCGTATGCAATATTGTCGAGATATTTTAGTGAGGTGTCCTCTAATTCGTCCTTAATTGCACTTATTCCCAAGCGGTGGGCAATGGGTGCGTAAACCTCCATTGTTTCCCTCGCTTTATCCCTCTGCTTCTGCTCGGGCATGGCGGCAAGGGTGCGCATATTGTGGAGACGGTCGGCGAGCTTTGTGATAATAACCCTCACATCCTCCGCCATGGCTAAAAGCATCTTTCTCACATTCTCCGCTTGTTGCTCTTCTTTTGTAGAAAAGGGGATTTTACCAATCTTTGTAACTCCCTCCACTATGTTTGCCACATCACTGCCAAAGAGCTTTTTAATCTCGTCCATGGGCACATCGGTGTCCTCCACCACATCGTGGAGAATTGCCGCAGTGACAGTCTCTAAATCCATGCCAAGGTCTACAAGTATCACCGCAACAGAAAGCGGATGGCTTATATATGGCTCGCCCGACATACGGCATTGCCCGCCGTGCGCCTTATCTGCGATTTCATAAGCTTTTATTATAATGTCCTTATCATAGCTCCTACCGCTTTTATCTATACTGAGTAGTAGCTCCTCGATTGTTGTAGCTTTATATCCTGCCATATACATCGCTCCATTCCCCTCGATTTCATCCATTATTACAGACAGTTCGAGGCAGTAATTTTATTGCGTGGGTAAAAATAGTGTCTGGTTGCTTTTAAAATATTTTAAGCTCTAATTATCTGCTTATATTTGCGAGCTTTAATATGCATTTAGCCGAGCTAAAGTCTTTCTTTTCGCTTGTGGTGGCTATCTTTATCTGTGGTGAAATTTCTATCAGCCCAAGCTCACTAAGCGCATCAATTGCAATTAGATATTTGCAGTAACTTACATTTACATTTTCTGATAGATACATATCCTCACGGCTTAAATTATATGAACTGAGCTCCTTTATCTTGCGATAGATTACCGCTGCATCCTCTCTTGAGGGGGTAATTTCGCTATGATAATCGCTTATATCTTCCTCCATGCAGTAGCGTGAGTAAAGCCCTTTTTGCTTTAGGATTTCGCCTTGGTTTATCCCTGCTTTTCTTATATCGACTGTCTTTAGTGAAACCGATTCATTCCCAGCGTATTTATTTATGCTTACAGTAAATACAATGTCTACCTCGGCGCCTATATGATAGGGGAAATTTTCATCGCTCATACCAAAATAGAGGGAGAAAAACTCAAAACCACCTGCTTTTAGCTTAAGCTTTATATGCTTACCGCCCGAAAGAGGCTTAATCTCCATTATTTTTGCACCTTTTATGCAAAAAATCGGTGTGGGGTTGCCCTCGCCATATGGTGCAAGGGTGTCAAGCTCTTTTATCTGTGCTATCGAGAGCATTTCGGGTGAAATTTCGGCATCTATATTTATCTTGCCAGTTGGCATAATCGGATATTTTTCTGCGGCATATGCGTTTATATGGGCGGTGAATTTTTTCGCTTCCTCCGCCTTTATTGTTAGCCCTGCCGCCATATTGTGGCCGCCGTAGCGCAGTAGCATTTCCTTAGCGTCGAATATCGCCTCGATTAGCGAAAAGCCTTCTACACTTCTGCCCGAGCCCCTGTAACAGTCCCCATCGGCGCAGAGCAGTATGCAGGGCTTTGAGTATTTCTCGCTCAGCTTAGCCGCCACAATCCCCACAACGCCATGATGCCAGTTATCACCACTAATCACCATTATACGTGGCTTTATAAGGTCTGGATTTTCTTTTATTTTAGTCGCAATATCTTCTATAATTTTCGCCTCTATTTCACGGCGCTTATTATTGTAATTATTAAGCTCATTTGCCGCCGCTTCTGCCTGTTCGGAAAAGCTGGTCAAGAGCAGTAGCAGTGCCGCTTCTACATCACCTATTCTACCTGCGGCATTAATTCTTGGAACAAGGCTGTATGCTATTGTTTCGGCGGTGATGTTTTCTGCATCTGCACCGCTCACCTCGATAAGTGCGCTAATTCCTGCACGGGGGTGCTCCGCCATGAGCTTTTGCCCTCTTTTTACAAATGTGCGGTTGACTCCCGAGAGTGCCACCACATCGGCAACAGTGCCTATTGCAACAATGTCGGCATATTGGTCGAGTATGAGCTCTTCGTCCCCCTCCTCAAGTGCCACAATCAGCGCAAACGCCACACCGACACCGCAAAGGTTCGTAAGCGTTGAGGGGCAGTCAGTCCTATGGGGGTTTACCACCGCCACCGCATTCGGGATAGTTTTACCCGGGCGATGATGGTCGGTTATTACTATATCCATCCCAAGAGAGCTTGCATATTCCACCTCTTCCACCGCAGATATGCCATTGTCCACCGTGATTATGAGCTTTATCCCATTCTCATGCAAACTTTTTATAGCGGCTTTATTCATGCCATAACCCTCGGTGTGCCTATCGGGTATATAATAGCTCACATCTGCGCCCTCGGATTCAAGGTAGCTATATAAAAGCGCAGTGGAGGTAATGCCGTCGCAATCGTAGTCGCCATAAACGGCTATCGGCTCGTCGAGCTCTATGGCACGGCGCACCCTAACTACTGCTTTATCCATGTCGATAAGCTGTGGGAAGTCGGATAGAGTGTTCTCCGTTAAGGCGGTTTGAGCCCCTCCCCCCCTCGCTTTTATAACTTTCTGAAGTAGCGAGGTGTTATTTATATCATTTGTGTTTTTATCTACAATTTCCCAATGTTTAATAGGCAAGGCGTCCTCCATCTTTGCTATAATGCAAAAAATATCTCGAAAATTTGGCGCATATACTTCTATTATACATTTTTTGTGAAAAAATTCAACATTTTGTCCGTAGATAGTGGAAAAATAATTAATTTCATGGTATTATGAATGTTGTTAGGCGGCAAATGTGGTGGGGGATTGTTATTTATTTTGTCCGACACTGCTTTTGCATACCACGAAGTAGGATTTTTTCGTATATCTTCCCACGCCTACGGCGTGGGAAGATATACCGCAGAATTTTAAATAAAGTATTTATTATAGCAAAAATAATTTAATTCATGGTATTATGAATGTTGTTAGGCGGCAAATGTGGTGGGGGATTGTTATTTGTTTTGTCCGACACTGCTTTTGCATACCACGAAGTAGGAAGATATACCGCAGAATTTTAAATAAAGTATTTATTATAGCAAACATCGCAGGGGCAACCAATCTTCATAATATCCCTGCCCTATAATTTAAAATACCGTGTTAATCACGGTGGAACGGAGCGTTTATGGTAGCGGAATTAACTGCAAAAGTACTGCCGAGCATAATCTCGATAATTGAGCTTATAGGAATATTCGTAGTGGTGTGGGGAAGTGCAATAGCTTTCTATCACTATGTGAGGAATTTTTTCATACCCGACGAGCATGAGGTAAAGCTTGAGCTTGCAGAGAGCTTAGCCACAGGTCTTGAGTTTAAAATGGCGGCGGAAATACTTAAAACAGTGCTCATTCACGATTTGCAGGAAATCGCCATACTCGGTGCGATTATAGTGCTCCGTGCACTGCTCTCCTTTATGATTCACTGGGAAATGGGACTTTTAAGGAAGCAACACTAATGCTTTTTACTATGGATATTCAGCTGTTTTTTATAAGCATTTTAGATTGCAGGCAAAGTCTTCGGTCTGAACAGACTAAAGAGATAAGATGAAAAACAAGGAGCAAAACTTACAAATAAGCGAGTAATACTTATGTATATGAGCATGGTTTGAAAGTTTTAGGCGACGCAGTAAGCAAAAAATCGAATGATTTTTTGTGATTTCGCTTTTGTCTTCGGTCTGAAATAATACATTGCATTATATTTACATATTTGCTATAATAAATATGTAAATATAAATCTTCTAAACAACAAGGCTCTGCATGATTTAAAGGGCTATAAAAGAATGTATTTTAACTTAGCAGAGTCAAAAAAACAATTAAAGGAGAGGTTTGAAATGGCAATTAAAATTGGTATCAACGGTTTTGGACGCATTGGGAGATTAGTTTTCAGAGCGGCAGTAGCACAGCCTGAAAAGTATGAGGTAGTGGGCATTAACGACCCATTCGTAGACCCCGATTACATGGCTTATATGGCAACATACGACACTGTTCACGGCAGATTTGAAGGTGTTACCCATGAGGGAAATAGCCTTGTGGTAAATGGCAAAAAAATAGCCGTGTACGACAAAATGAACCCTGAGGAAATCCCTTGGGCGGAGTGTGGTGCAGATTATATAGTTGAATCAACAGGTGTATTTACAACCACTGAAACAGCGATGGCTCATGTTAAATCAGGCGCAAAAAAAGTGGTAATCTCCGCACCAGCTAAAGATAAAGAAACACCAACTTTTGTTATGGGTGTAAACAATGACGGTTATACAAGCGATATGGTAGTAGTTTCAAACGCTTCTTGCACAACAAACTGCCTTGCACCTTTAGCTAAGGTTATAAACGATAATTTCGGCATTGCAGAGGGTCTAATGACTACTGTTCATGCTACAACAGCCACACAGAAAACCGTTGACGGCCCTTCTAAGAAGGACTGGAGGGGTGGCCGTGCGGCGGCAGGCAATATAATCCCTTCCTCAACAGGTGCGGCAAAGGCTTGTGCACTTGTAATCCCAGAGCTTAAAGGAAAACTTACAGGTATGGCATTTAGGGTGCCAACTTTAAATGTATCGGTAGTTGACCTCACAGTAAAGCTTGAAAAACCAACCACATACGAAGCGATTTGCGAAAAGATTAAAGAAGCTTCCGAGGGAAGCATGAAGGGGATACTTGGCTATACAGAGGATGCTGTGGTTTCCTCCGATTTCATCACAGACCCAAGAACTTCTATCTTCGATGCAAAAGCAGGCATCATGCTAAATGACGGTTTTGTGAAGCTTGTTAGCTGGTATGACAATGAATGGGGCTACTCAAACAAACTGCTCGATTTAGTGACCCATATGAATACAGTGGACAATAAATAATATAGTTTAAACAGATAAAGACGGATAGAGGTAATCTATCCGTCTTTCATATTGTAGGCGATATTTATAAAAGCAAGCCGATACTTCATCATTAAGAATGTGAAGCGTCGGCTTGCTTCTTTGATAGTAGCTATATTATGAGTGTCCAAGTGTTTTATATTTCTACACCGAATTTGCTGATATCAGCAAAATTAATTAACCGCAAAATCTATTTTGTCCGAAATATAGATTGTACTGCCCATTTTATGGCAGTATTTTTTGGCATTTAAAGCCTTGTTTAAATCGTCGGTCACAGCAAAAACCGCACCTATGCAGTGCTGTTCACAGGCAGTTTTTAGCCCCATTCCCCTGCGCCTTTTGCATAAATCGCATTTGTTTGCATATTTTTTATTTTCGCCCTTTATCATATAAACCGCACCATAATCGCAAACTTTTACGCATTTGCTACAACCTATGCAGAGCTTTTTATCTATCTGCACTAGGCCCTCTTCATCTCTGAAAATCGCATTTGTCGGACAGGCGTCAATGCACAAAGCGTCGTCGCAGTGCAGGCATGCCGAGGGTAAAAAATCACATAGCACTTCGCCCATGTCGGAGAGGCGCTCCACCCTTATCACCTCAATAGAATTACCCTCACCGCCGCCAATGCCATGCTCTCTCTTACAAGCCACTTGGCAGGATTTACAGCCGTAGCAACGGTCTATATCGACTATCATATATGTTTTTTTCATACAAGCCCTCCTTTTGTAAAATACAGCTAATAGCAAATGAAATTTGATGTAGCCGCCTTGCCAGACACCTGTAATTGAAAGCTCAGTAAAGCTTATAGCTGTGTTTGGCTTATAGATGTCAGCCTTAAATTGCTTCACTATCGGCAAAACTCCAAAGTTTATTCGCTATTCACCTGCAAAATAATGCTGCGATTACTTTATAAATCCGCACTTATCTTGCATAGGTATCCTCTCGCACAAACTGAACCTACACCCTGTGAATACTCGCCCCAAGGCACGGTTTTATTTATGTTATACTCTCCCCACCATCCCGAAATAGTTTGCACTACATCCTTTTCTATCCCCAAGGTGTATCTCGCATAGGCATAGGCAGTGCCCGCTTTGGTTTCTATCTTTACTCTGCCACCCTCGGGTATGCCATATTCTTTGGCAGTGTCGGGGTGTATTTCAATCCACGGCTTGTGTGAAAGCTCTAAAAGATGTGGGTTTAGCCTGTTTTCAGAAATTCTAAACGCTGTTTCATGGCGCCCAGTAGTCATTGTAATCGGGTATTCCTTGTATAGCTCGGGTGTGGACTCCTTGCTTTGGAACGACGGTGTATATCTTGGCAATGGGTCGCTTCCCATCTCTTTAGCGTATGTTGAATAGAGCTCTATTTTACCGCTCGGCGTTTTAAATTGTGTGTCTTTATAGCGGTAGTATTTCATAGGTGCATAGAGCCTGCGCCTTTTCACCGCTTCATCAAAATCAATCCCAAGTGGGCTTAAAAGATAATCATACATAGCCTTAGAGTTTTCCCAGAAATACTCGGATAGCCCAAGGCGATTTGCAAGCTCTATTATTATATCCACATCATTTTTAGTGTCCCCTATCTGTGTGACAGGTTGCTCTATCAATGTGTTGCAATTATCGGTTTGGAATGAGCTTATTATATTAGTCCTCTCAAGCCATGTGGAAACTGGGAAGATTATATCCGCAAGCTCGGCTGTGGGAGTCATATACATATCGGCAACAGCTAAGAAGTCAAGGCTTTTAATAGCTTCCTCAACCTTGTCCGAATTTGTATAGCTCACCACTGCATTACTGCCAAAAATCATTGCGGCGGATATCGGATAGGGGTCTTTGCTTATTATCTGCTCCCACATAGTAGGCATATGCCCTGTGGGGACGGGTGAGAATTTCTGTGTAAGCAGTGGAAACTCATCATAACCACTTCTGAGCTTTTCCATCTCTTTAGGAAGCGCATTCGCCATTACAAAATCATGTGTATTCTGGCTTATAACTCCTGTGGAGGGGGTTAAATTATTACTTCCCGGTTTTCCTATATTGCCGGTTATCGAAATCAAAATCGATATAGCTCGGCACACTTGTATGCTGTCGTGCAGTTGGTCAACTGCCAAGCAACGCACCAAGCTCGCCGCCGCAGATTTTGCATAGAGATGTGTGGCTTTTATAATCTTTTCTGCCGACACCCCTGTGATTTTCTCCGCCCACTTAGGGGTATATTCTTTTACATGTTCCGCAAGCTCCTCAAAGCCAAAAGTGTACTCGGCTACAAACTGTGCATCAATTAAATTTTCCTCAATTATTATATTAATCATTGCGAGTGCAAGAGCCATGTCGGTATCGGGCCTAATATTGAGCCATATATCGGCTTTAGCGGCTGTTTCCGAGAGATATGGGTCAACCACTATCAGTGCGGCACCGCTTTCCTTAGCCCTCATTATGTCGGACGCACGCACACCCCAACATGTGGCAGGATTTATCCCCCAACATACAATGCAATCTGCATTAGGGTAGTCCTGTGTTTCGGTGTACTGTGCTCCACCGCCAAAGGTGATATTGCACTCGGTAAGCCTTGGCCACAGGCACTGCGCCCAGCCAGCCGCACCATTATTAGGGGTGCCAAATACATTTGCAAATCTACTGTAAACACGGCTCCAACCTCTGCGAGTGCCCTCTAAAAGAGCTACACTTTGCGCTCCTTGCTCATTTTTGAATTTAGTGAGCATTTTGGCGGTGGTGCCCAGTGCTTCCTCCCATGAAATAGGCTCGAATTTGCCCTCTCCACGCTCGCCCACTCTCTTTAGCGGAGTGAGTAGCCTTTTGGGATTGTAGCATAAATCGGGGGAGGCAAGTCCTTTAGAGCAGAGCACTCCCCTTGTCTGAGGTGAGGAGGGGTCGCCCTCAACCCTTAGCACCTTTCCGCTTTCCTTATCCGTATAGACTAAAACTTCGCAGGTGGAATGGCAGGCAAAACACACTGAAGGAGTGCAAATTTCGTTTTCCCTTGCCGCATTTATTCCAGTCTCCACTGGCATTACATCGGTGTTTTCCCTCTTCTCACCCGAGAGCACCTTTGCTATTACCTCCTTGCGGTAGTCTTTATCATAACTATTCCTCAAAAGTGAGGCGGCAAATTTTCTTCTTTTTTCAGTTTGCATAAAATCACCTCGTTAATGTATGGGTAAATTTTTGTGGTTGCGCATTTGAGTTTGTTAATGAGTGGCGTGTGAATTAAATTGCTCTTGGCATATTGCTTTGTGTCAATATAACCCTCGGGCATTGGGAGCCATGCCTCTACAATTGAGTTTTCGTTTTGTTTTTGGGTTGTGGGTAATATACGGACGACCACAGGTCGCCCCTACTATAAATTTCCGCTCTTTTGCTCCTAAAAATTTGCTACATTCTTTTTATAGGCTTCGCCTACCTATTTATGGGGCTTTGCCCCATACCCCACGATTTTTTTTAAAATCGAGTAAAACTTTATTTTCACCATTTTGCTCGCTTCGCCTAATACAAAAAGCCGTCAAGCAATAACAGATTAATTATGGCTTGACGGCTTAGGTTTTTTTAATTATCTTTGATTTTTTGCATACCGTGGGCAAGGGTTTCACCCGCTTCCATCTTGTGGGTACGCACACACATTTCCACCTCATCATACTTCTTTTCGATAATGAGATTTAAAAGTTCTTCATGCTCATCAATGCTATCCTGCATTCGTATGGGCACTACTGAAAAGACAGTTTTAGTTATGGTGTGCTTCTTCCAAAGGTCCATAATCATTTCGTATAGTTGAGTGTGTGAAATCGCACGATACATATATTGGTGAAACTCCATATTCAGCTGTGAATATCCCTGAGTTTCACCTCTAAGTATTATCTGACGCATATCGTCATTCATCTTTTTTAAAATGCTTATGTCCTCTGCGGTGATATAATCTACGCACAATTTAGTGGCATAGCCCTCAAGCACAGCTTTTATCTGTGTTATCTCCCTAATGCTCTCCGTGCTTAGATCTTTCACAACTGCGCCTTGGTTTACAAAAATATCAATATAACCCTCACTGTTTAAGCGCTTTAAGGCTTCACGTACTGGTATATCACTCACATGATTTTCTTTAGAAATTCGGCTTATTACCAATTTCTCCCCAGCCTGCAGCTCACCTTTTACTATTTTTTCAATCAGCAGATCATATACTAAATCCGCTTTTGTCTTATATCCATTCACGTAAAATCCCCCCAGATAAAAATGGTATTATCTAATATAATATATTATATAGTGTTTAATACCTTTTTGCAATATTCTTAATTTCATGGAGCAAACAGTATATAAGCCTCCTATATCTTCCAAAGCTTTGAGCGAGGGAAGATATAGAGATACTTATTTTAGGGGCTTTCACTGCCATTTTTATCCGGTTTTAATTACAAATATTTTTTTGCTATATTTTTAAATTCTTCTAAAGTTACAAGGCCTTTTTTGTCGATACCAAGCTGCTTAACATCTGCAAGTATGCTTGCTACTTGCTCGTCAGTGCCCTTTACGCCCATTTCATTTAGGTAGTATTCCACTGAAAGTTTACCGCTCTTTTTACCGAGTGCGATGTCCGCTGTGCGTCCAAATAGTGATGGAGATGTAGCAAACATTGCAAGTGGCTTATTTACAACTAAGTCAACGCCTATTCCAGATTCCCTTGTGTAGTTGCGATCTCCCACGATGGGTTTGTTTTTCGCCACATCAACACCGGAAATTCTGCTCACCATATGGCAGAGGTCTAATAGTTTCTCAAGGTTATAGGGGGTTTCCTGTCCCATTAGGATGTGTAGGCCTAAAATTAGCTCTTCAAGTGCGGCATTACCTGTTCTTTCGCCAAGACCGTTAACACAGGAGTGAATTACTTCAGCACCTGCAGCAACCCCTGCAAGCTCACATGCTACTGCCATACCAAAATCGTTGTGGGTATGTACTTCTATTGGAAGATTGTTTGTAAGCTCTTTCATCCATCTAACCATGTATGCAATTGTTTGAGGCATTGCACAACCCATTGTGTCCACAAGTCCCACAGAAGTTGGTGGGCTGTATTTCATAATGCCTTTAAGCAGATTTTCAAGGTCGTCAGGTCTTGCACGGGTAGTGTCGTATGGGAAGTAAACTGCCTTTAGATTTTTTTCCTTTGCGTAGTTAATGCAGTCAATACTTTTCTCAAGTACATTTTCCCAAGTCCAACCAAACTGGTCACGAAGTTTTGGATAGCCAATTGGTATCTCTATAACAACGCCTTTAACTCCGCAGTCAAGAGCCATGTCGATATCGCCTTTTGTAGCTCTTGCAAAGGAATATATTTCAGCTTCTGGGAAACGCTTTGCTATTTCACCAATCGCCTTAAAATCATCTTTTGAAACCGCAGGCATACCAGCTTCAATTCTGGTAACACCCACTTCGATTAAGCCCTCGGCGATTTTGATTTTATCGTCCACCGAAAAGGTAACTCCAGGTGTTTGTTCGCCATCTCTAAGTGTAGCGTCGTGTATTGTTACATTTTGCCCTTTGCTTAAAGTGCTTTTAACTTCTGGAACATCATTATATGGGCTAACCCACCATTTATCTTCATTAAAATACATAGCTTTACCTCCTGTTTTTGTGATTTCTAATATTAAATGTACTCATTTCTCTATTTTCTGCCCTCTCCCCACTTAGAGTAACTTCCCAAAAACGAACCGTTTTTTATTTACCCAAAAGCCCCACACCTGCGTCAGCCCACCTTGTAAGGCGAAAAGCATTACTGCGGCGGTCTTCCTTGCTATGGTGCTTTTGGCGGTATAAAAAATTCTGCGAACTCTTTCTTTAAGTGTGTGCAGAAGCTATGGGGTGTGATATACACAGTGCTTAAGAAAATTTACACATTACGAGCGTGTTCGCTTTAGGGAAGCCACCCTAAGCTGCGGGGAGAAAACAGAAATTTCTATGCGAGGTTAGTAGTTTGTTCTTCTATGCCTAAGAGTTTTGCAGGATTTGTTTTTATCATCATGTCGAGCTCTTCGGTTGTACAACCAAGCTTTTTCATTAGGTAGTAGAAAACTCTAAGACCATCCGCAGGGGAGGGGCTGTTTACCTGACCATAGTCGGTCATCATAATGCAGTGCTCTGCACCTACTTCTCTAATTATCTGAAGTATTTCCTCTGGATCCTGCCTACCGTTGTGAGGTGAGCAAGCGCCGTAAGCTAAGCTTAGATATGCGCCATAGGAAACCATTTCTTTCATCTTCTCAATGGTGAAATCTTCCATCCAGTCATTTGGATGAGTAATTTCAAGACGAGTGTAGCCTATTTCCTTTGCATATTTAAGTACTGCTATGCATTCCTCGGGAGAGACATGCCCACTACAAAGCACCATATCGTATTCTTTGCAAATTTTTATGATGTCACGCACTTCGGGCTTCAGTTCGCCTGATTCGTCCGTAACAGTAAGTCTTTCCACTTCATATGTGAAAGTGGAGCTGTTTACATAGTGCTTAATCCAGTGACCTTCCTGTGCCTTATCCATTGCGTATTTAGCATCAGTTGTGGGTAGCCATACTACCTTTGCACCTGATTTTGCCGCAACAATAAGGGAGCGTGGAGAAAGCCCCCCCACTGTGCCGTTTAGCGCTATACTGCTAAACACTCTCACCTCTGGAACCATAAGCTCCGCCGCCTGAGCGCCTGCGCAGGTGTTTGTGAGGTGACCTTTTATTACAATCGCTTTCATTCCTGCATCCCTTGCCTCTTCGGCAAGAGTTATTGCATCGGAATAGCGAGGTATATAGTCTGGGCCTACATGTATGTGGATGTCAATAGCATCTTTTAATACATTATCATTAAAGAGTTTCATAGCATTTTCCCTTTCTAAATAGCTTTTTTCGTGCGATGCGGTTTTGTGCTATAAATTACATAGCCGCTTTAAACTTTTTTCGTGCCATATACTGCTGTGCAAAAAACAGTGCTGCCACCGATAAGCCAGCAATATTTATTATAGTATTTGGATAAACCATAATTACACCAACCACTAATAATACCGCCCTTATAGGCATGGCAATTTTAACAAGTCCATATCCTTGCATGGAGCAAGCAATCATCACTACGCCCACACAGCCTACCACAAAGGCAGTTATAATCTGAACCATATCGCCCGACATAAGCAGTGCTGGCTGATAAATAAACATAAATGGCACTAAAAATGCGAGTACACCAAATTTAAACGCTTTGTATCCCACGGCATTGGGCGGAGCGTCCGCCAGTGCCGCCCCAGCATACGCAGAAAGCGCAACAGGTGGGGTAATGGTGGAAACAGAGCCAAAGTAGAGTACAAAGAGATGTGCCGCAAGAAGTGGAACTTCGAGCTTAATAAGAGCTGGAACTGCCAATGTGGCAAGCACCATATATGCCGCAGTTGTGGGAAGACCACAGCCGAGTATGAGTGAAGCGAGCATAGTCATAATCAGTGCTATTAAAACATTGCTTCCTGCGATATCGAGCATTGCACTGGAGAATTTTGTGCCGATACCTGTGAGTGAAATAACGCCTACGATAATACCCGAGCAAGCGCAAGCGCAAGCAACACTTACCACACTGCGCATACCTTTTGCAACTGCTTGTAGGAATTTTTTAGGGATGTCTTTGCGATTTTTGTTAAATATGAAATCAGTTATCAGTATAAGTGCAATTGAGTAGGAAGCCGCTAAAATTGCGCTGTAACCTCTAAAAATCATGAATATCAAAAGTGCGAGGGGGAGTATTAGATATCCACCTGCTCTAAGTATCTTGCCGAGTGGCTTTATCGCCGCTTGGTCGGTGGATATATTTTCTTTTGCCGCTTCTAAGTCAACCATCATGAATACGGCGAAGAAATAGAAGAATGCGGGAATGAGTGCCGCCACCATTATGTCGCTATAATGTATGCCAGTCATTTCAGCCATGAGGAATGCCGCCGCACCCATTACAGGGGGCATAATCTGACCACCTGTGGAAGCAACTGCCTCAACAGCCGCCGCAACGGTAGCCTTATAGCCATTCTTTTTCATAAGTGGTATTGTGAATGCGCCCGTGGTAACAACATTTGCAACCGCCGAGCCAGACATTGTGCCCATCAGCGCACTACTTACAACCGCCGCTTTAGCAGGGCCGCCTCTGAGCTTACCTGTGAGTGAGTAGGCAATGTCAACGAATAATTGTCCGCCGCCGAAAAATTCAAGCAGTGAACCAAATAGCACAAAGAGTGCAACATATTTCGCAGAAACATCCATCGCTGTGCCGTAAATACCCTCAGTACCTGTGTAAAGGAAGGAAACTATTCTGGTAAGGCTGTATTCCCTATGCCCCCACACACCGCTGAGGTGGTGCCCGAAAAATGTGTATAGCAGGAAGATTACCGCTAAAACTGTAAGTACAGGCCCTATTGAGCGCCTCGCCGCTTCGAGAACAACAATTATGGACACAACTCCAAAGAAAATATCCATAGAGTTAACTATACCTGTACTTAGCGCTATTCTTTCCCAGTTTAAAAGTATGTAGCCTCCGCTGATGGCGGCGGCTGAAATCCAAACTGCATCAATTACAGTAACGCCTTTAATGCTCTTCTTAGAAGCAGGGTATAAAAAGAATGCAACCACCGAAATTATAAGCCAGTGGACAGCTCTGAGCTCCATGGCGCTTCTTGCACCGAAAAATCCAACATAAATATGATAAAGCCCCAAACCTGTGAGCATGACAGTGACAAATAGATTAAAGTTTTTACTAAGCGTTCTTACCTTTTTATTGTCATCCATTTCGTCCGCTTCTTTTGGGGTGTTTTTTTGCTTTTTAAATAACAATGAGTTCCCTCCTAACTGGTATAAGCCCCCATATTTACAATTCTATTAATGGGAACATACTATACTTATACTATTTCCCTCACCAAGTGGCGGGGGAAATAGTATAATAGCGAATTAATATTTATTTAGCGCCTATTTCTGTGTAGTAGCGCTCTGCACCTGGGTGCATTTTGATACCTGAAGTGTCCACCATGCTCTCTTGTGTAACTGACTCAAGAGCACTGTGGTAGGTTTTTAGTTCGTCAAGGTTTTCATAAACTGCTTTTGTCATAGCGTAAACTGTGTCATCGGATAGCTCTGTGCTACAGAAGATGATGTTGCGAACACCGAGTAGAGTAGCTTCTGCCGCTGTGTCGTATACATCAGTAGCGATTGTTACTGGGGAGTAGTAAGGATTTGCCTCAGCAATAGCCGCCATTTTGTCGTCTGGGATGGATATAAGTACCACTTCTTCAGTAGCACCAAGTGACATTACAGATGCAGCAGGGTAGCCGGACATTGCAAGTGCAACTTTTACCTGTCCATCTTTAAGCTGTGCCATACCATCGTCATAGCTTAGGTAGCTTGGCTCAATGTCTTCCATTGTCATGCCGTATGCGCCTAAAACAGCTTCTAAGCCTGGGATTGAACCGCCGCCAGCAGGGCCAACAGCAACTCTTTCGCCTGCAAGGTCTTCAATGCTTGTGATACCGCTATCAGCAGTAGTAACAATATGAAGCACGGAAGCATGAAGTGAGAATACCGCACTTACATCATATACCTGATCAAATGGGTCACTACCTTCTATTGCAAATGTAGCATGGTCAGCATTGGCTACACCCATGTCTGCTTCGCCTGTTGCAACAAGTCTTGGGTTTTCAACACTACCGCCTGTGATTTCAGCTGTAACATTAAGTGGTTCTACATACTGTGTGATTACTTCGGCAATACCTGTGCCTATTGGATAGAATGCGCCACCGGCACTCGCTGTACCTATGGTTAAGTACTGTTCTTCAATGTTTAGTTCTGCGCCTTCTTCAGATTCCGCAGCTTGGCTTTCGCTGCTTTCTGCAGGTGCTTCGGATGGTTCTTCGGATGATGCAGGGGATGAGCATGCTGTGAATAACATTGCGCAAGCAAGGCATGCAACTAATAATCTTTTCATGTTTTTTCCTCACATTCAATTTAATTTAATTTTTTGGCTTATAATCTCATTTTCATAAGATTATATATAATATATCATATCTAATATACCATGTCAATGATATTTTTTTAACTAAGTCTTTACAGTTTTTTTACATTGCCATAATTTTAGCGACTTAATATTTTTTCAGCACTCAAAAGCCATAGGAGGGGGGTAATATTAGCAAGTTGCTACACTGAAAAGTTTTTGCGGATTTTACCTAATTATATTAAACCTTACGTCAAATGCATTAAGGCAAGTTATTACCAGTTCAGCAAAAAAATACTGCAATATTTAAATACTTATCATTAATAAAATAGTTTTTGGCATAAGAAAACATCTTTATATAATACACTGAGAATTCCCCAGCAAATACACAGATGCTTACCAGATGGTATATGTATAGCTTAAATCCTTTCGCAAGAAATATTATTACCAAATATATATTGATAGTTTTGCCACCAAAAGAGAAAATAGTCACCACATTTTAAGTAGCCTTGGGTTAAATAGTATTGCATACTTTCTGCCCAATCTGCATTTGTAAAAATCGAATAATTATGAGATAATAGAAACTAAATTAAGCTAGGGTGACTTCCCTAAAGCGAACACGCTCGTAATGTGTAAATTTTCTTAAGCACTGTGTATATCACACCCCATAGCTTCTGCACACACTTAAAGAATACGCAAATCTAAAAAAATTTACACATGGAGAGTTCGCAGAATTTTTTATACCGCCAAAAGCACCATAGCAAGGAAGACCGCCGCAGTAATGCTTTTCGCCTTACAAGGTGGGCTGACGCAGGTATGGGGCTTTTGGGTAAATAAAAAACGGTTCGTTTTTGGGAAGCCATCCTAAATACACCACTCCAGAAAGGTGAAAATTTATGTCAGAGATAAAAATTTGCAAACATATTGGAAAAACAGCCGTTTTAGCACTGCTCAAAGAAGTGAAAGCCACACCAAAACCAGGGCTTGTGGACACTTTAAACAGTGGCGCTCACCACGACATGGATTTTTCCACATTTTTAGATAGCACCACCGCAATTGCACCTTATATGGAAGAGTTTGCAGTGGTGGGGTGCACTTGGGAGAGGGTGGATGAAACTTCACTCTCCACATTGCGTCCGCTTGGCATTGAGTGCGAAAAAGCGATGTTTTCAGCTACAAATGGGGTAAACACCCACAAAGGGGCAATATTCTCACTCGGCATACTCACCGCCTGTGCGGCGTACTGCTATAAATTGTGGGGAGAGTTTAGCTGTGAAAAAATCTGTGATTATGCAGGGATGGTTTCGCTTTCTGCAATGGCGGATTTTAAAGGCATTGGGGATAATCCCTCAAAAGGCGAAAAGCTATTTAAAGAGCAAAGCATCACAGGAATACGGGGCGAAGCGGCTTCTGGCTATTCTACGGTAAAAAAATACCCCCTGCCTGTGATGAGGGAGTTTTCGGGTGATACTTATAACGAAAATGAAATACAGCTGCAAGCACTTCTCACACTGATGGCAAACACAGAGGATACTAATATCCTATCTCGCAGAGGCGAAAAAGGGCTTGAGCTGTGCAAGAGCTTGGCAAAAGAAGCCCTTAGTTTAGGAGGGGCTTTCAGTGTCGAGGGAAGTGAGTTTCTACATAAAATGAATGAAATATTCGTGGCGGAAAACATAAGCCCCGGTGGCTCAGCAGACCTTTTGGCAATAGCGATATTTTTGCATGAGCTTGAAAAATCGAATGTTAGCGACTCGCTTTGTGATTAAATGGCATTTTTCCATATAGATATACTGAGTATAATAGCGAAAAGCGGAAAATTATAGTTGCTTTGCGATATATCAACTCTCGCTCTTCACTTATAAATAACCAACTGCTTGGTTGTTATGGAGTGGAGTGAGGAGACTATTACCGCCCCTTCACACATTAATTTAAATCTATATCCCCCATCCAGAGGGTTGTGCGGAGGGACGATATAAATAATGGATGCAAAAATATTATAACTCTACGGAGCGTTTATTGAAAAAACAGGTTTTAGCCTGTATTATTTGTTTAGGAGGTAGGAAAATGCAAAATATTTTAGTTGGAAATACCATTAAAAAATTAAGATTAGAAAAAAATATGACACAAAAAAATCTTGCCGATTTAATGAATATCAGTGATAAAACAGTTTCAAAATGGGAGCGTGGACTGGGTTTGCCCGAAATTTCTCTTTTGAATGAATTGTCTGAAATATTAGGAATAGACGTAGCAAGTTTATTAAAAGGTGATGTGTCGGATGAAGATTTTGTGGGAGGAAATATGAAAAATACGAAATTCTATGTTTGCCCAATATGCCATAATATTTCTCTTTGTACTGGCAATGCGGAAGTATCATGCTGTGGAAGAAAAGTTTTAGAGCAAACGCTTAAAAAAGCAGATGAAAATGAAAAGCTAAAAATTGAAACCATTGAAGATGAATGGTTCATTACAAGTGAGCATGAAATGACGAAAGATAATTATATTTCATTTGTATGCTATATCGTGGATGGTGGGCTTAATTTATATAAGCTCTACCCTGAATGGGGAATGGAAATGCGAATGCCAAAAAAGAGATTTGGTAAGCTCATCTATTACTCAACCACAAAAGGCTTGTATTATCAGCTTGTAAAATAGAAAATTATAGGTAGTGCATATATCAGTGCAGGGCGGTTTTAGTCATTTTTGGAGCATTATATAAAAAGTTCTTAAAGCAATCGGAAAGAGGATTTTTAGAAGGAAACTATCAATAAAAAGTTTTGGGGTATTTCTCCGTCATCTTCAGAGAAATACCCCATTCTTTTATATTGTTTAATTTTTATAACAATTTGCGAATAATTACTTTTGCGCAGTCGCAAATCTTTCTTCAGTGATGGACTTTATAATGCCCACACATGCTGTAAGTGTATACACTATATCCACCCCGTAAGAGGGTGCAATGCTTCTATACTGCTCATGCAACAGATTAATCTGCTCATACAGCGCAAGTGATTTATCCATTTCTGCGGCATTTATAAGCAAGTCAACAGCGGATAGCATCTCTTTGCGCCTGTATCCGTAAAGTTGCATTTCTATTTCGTATTTTGCATGACCGAGTTTTGTGCCGTCGAAGTAGTCGGCATGTGCGTAGCAGAAGAAATCAGCCATAAAGTGGCAGAGTATGCCAAGCTGTTTGCTGTACTCTTTCACCGACATTTCAGCACCATGTTTTGATAGGTTTTCAGCTCGCTCCATTACTAAATCATAGATATCTCTCTTAAAATGCGAAAGTTTAAGAAGACTCGGGGCAATATCCGGCAGGACATTCCACGCTACGAAATTAGCCTCATCAAGCTCTACATCTAAATTCTTTGTAAAATACTTGTAGAGGTGCCTACCCATTGTGATATGGGAGAAAAGATTCAAATTTTCACCACTTTCTTTTAATCGACTCAATCACTACTCACCTATATATTCTTCAAGGGTAATACCCTTTAAAGCTATCTCAGCAGCCGCTTCTTTGCCTACATATCTTAAATGCCACGGCTCGTAATATATTCCTGTTATCTCGCTTTTACCCTCGGGGTATCTTATTATAAAGCCATATTCCGCACAGTTTTCTGCAAGCCATCTGCCTGCTACGGTGTTTGCAAAGCCAGCGTCAAGAGTGGGATAGCTCGGCGAAACAATGTCCACAGCGAGGCCTGTTTGATGTTCGCTCTGTCCGGGATATGCAATATATCTCGTGGTTGCGTCAAGTGCGTCGCCCTCGTTAAACCCACCCAGCAAATAATCATTCACACTGCGCTCAAATATATACTCCTGCAATTCCTTTTCCCTATATCCAGAAACAACTAAAAGCTCTACTCCCTCGCTTTTTGCATCCTCATAGAGCTCTAAGAGATTTGGCGCGGCATTTACATCCATCTCAACGGATAGGACTTCCGTTAAATTAGGGGCAAAAAGTATCGAAATAGGATTGTCTTTATTTACAAGCATGAGGATATAATCGCCGTCAATGGGTTGCGGTAGATGGTTTTCAGTTTGAGGCTGGGCTTGTGAGGCTTCGCCTTCCACTAAGACGGGCATTTCGCCTTTGAATATATTTTTTAGCCCTCCGCTACTATAAATTCCAAATGTAATTACCGCTAAAATTAAAACTATTCCAAAAAAAGTTTTTTTCATCTTAGCCCCTGTTCTACATTACAAAATAATCAATATAATTCCATCTATATTATACAATATATTATGCGAAAATACAAATAAAACATTGTAAACTTTAATTTAATTTCTACATTACACAACTTTATATTCAGTATAATGTAGAAGATGAATAAAATCCGTTACATTTTCTGCTAATATTTTCAGAAAAAACTATTGATTTTGATTATGATTTGTGATATAATAAATCTACTGTCACGAAATTTTCCAATATTTGATAAATTTTTATATGCGGTAGTGCTGGAATCGGCAGACAGGCACGTTTGAGGGGCGTGTGTCTTTGACGTATGGGTTCAAGTCCCATTTACCGCACCAGTCGAGAGCCTCGACACGCATTTCGCGTGCTGAGGCTTTCTTTTTGTCCAAATGAATGCTCGTGATTAAGATATCCTAAATAAGCACATATGACAACTTTCCCATAGACGAATCATCGTCTATGGGAATTTTTCTGCATAAACTAAAAGCGAGAAATGAGTAGTAAGTTTGATTACTATATTATTTCTCGCTTTTTTGTTTTTATAGAATATCAAGGTTACCTTTTGTATATACAAAAACTTTGCTCTGAAAACTCCCAAACCCATAAATCTTAAATACTATCCAAAATCATGTCGATTGCCCCCACTGCTACCCAAGCTCTCAAAAACACATACAATTTCTTCAATTCGCATAAAGCACTCACTATCTTCAAGACTTTCATCTTCGATGATGTCTTTTATTTTTCGTAGCGCTTGATAACTTGCACATTCTACAATGTCAGCCTTATTGATATTAAAATTTTCAAAGCTAATCTTAATCTCTTTACTCTCTAAAACTTTTACCAAAATCTCTTTATACAAGTCCATAACATCTTCCTGTCATAACATAATTTATAACATATAACTTAACATATAATATGAAAAATGTCAACAATATAATTATGTTATAAGGAGATGATAGCTTTATGAGTAAAGGCAAACTAATAATAGAGCCAAAAGCACCAAAGGGTGAAGATGGGTACACTACCTTTTCTATCAGGGTAAAAACTGAGCTGGTGGATAAAATTGAAACAATTACATCCTTATCAGGGCATTCAAGAAATGAATTGATAGGGATATTATTAGAGTATGCAGCGGATAATTGTGAAGTTGCAATTAAAGATAATATGAATTAGTAATATTGTTTTAGTAATGTATGAGGGTTTGTTTTTCGGCAGGTGTATTGCACCAGTCGAGAGCCTCGACACGCATTTCGCGTGCTGAGGCTTTCTTTTTGTCCAAATGAATGCTCGTGATTAAGATATCCTAAATAAGCACATATGACAACTTTCCCATAGACGAATCATCGTCTATGGGAATTTTTCTGCATAAACTAAAAGCGAGAAATGAGTAGTAAGTTTGATTACTATATTATTTCTCGCTTTTTTGTTTTTATAGAATATC
>CAYJIJ010000038.1:0-22386 GCA_964370185.1 uncultured Oscillospiraceae bacterium | reverse complement strand
TGTCCACTTAGATATTTTAGCATAGAATATGTGTGGGTTGCAAGGGTTTTATCACAATATCAAGAAAAAATATAATATAAATAATCTCCACTCCATTCCGATTATTTATATCCTCTCAGGGGCGATTTTAGATGCCTTCTGCTCATTGCCTTTGGCAATAACCTCAGAAATGGCAAATTTATATTAGGCTTCACCTAATATAAATAATTTGTAGTATAAAGATAACCGCAAATCTGAAATAAAGCAATGGGAGCACACAACCGCCTTTTAAAAGGCGGGAGCATTAGTGGCTGAAAGATGGAGCACCCACGAATAGTGGGGATTTTCAAGGGGTCGCTGACCCCTTGAATCGAATGAAGAGGGTCTTAGGGAGAACATTCGAGAGTTCTCCCTAATCGTTCTTTGGCAAGGGGTGGATATAGTAAATACAAGTCGTTTTTTACAATGCAAATGGGCACTCTTGCTGTGTCAAATCCTTTTGTAAGGCGGTGAGCATTACTGCAAGGCTTTTCCTTGCCATAGCACCCATTTGCATTGTAAAAAATCTACGACCATTAGCTGTTGAGTTTTGGCATAAGATAAGGCAGACGACGAAGACAAACTCGTGTTTGGCGAGGAGGATAACACAGTATTATGTTAAAACTCAGCAGATAATGGCGACTTATATTTGCTATATCCACCCCCATTTCTGTCGACACAGAAAGTAGAGTGGGGGATTACCACGATTAATAGCTTTTTCTTATCTTTGTAGGGGGCAAAGCCCATTGCCCGTGTCTTAGATTTTCGTATATAAATTTAGCATAGCTCAACTACAGATTATTTATATCCTCTCAGGGGCGATTTGGATTGCCGTGGGAAGTGTTGCCCTACATGGCAAGTTTATATTTTGCGCTTTGCGTAAAATATAAATAAAAAGAAAAAGAAATTTTTTTAAACAATTAGCCTTATAAAACCCTTTCCCCTTATATAACCTTGACGACAAGAGCAAAAAAGTATAAAATTAGGGGGTAAAAAATTATAAGGAGATGCAGAATATGCTACTCGCTATCGACATAGGCAATACCAATATGGAGTTTGGTTTTTTTAAAGGCGATAACCTCACCGCCTCTTTTAGGCTCGGCACTACAAACAGGGATGTTACCTCGGACGAAATCGGGATGATGATACGGCAGTATATGTCACTAAACTCGCTCGACCACAACGAAGTAGAGGACACTATTATAACCTCCGTTGTGCCACAGGTGATGTACTCCATGAATAACGCAATAATAAAATATTTTGGCAAAACCCCATTTATTGTGGGCGAAAATATAGACTTTTTTGTGCCAAACCATTATTCAAACCCCAAGGAAGTGGGAGCGGACAGACTGGTAAACACCCTTGCCGCATACCACAAATACGGCGGTTCGCTCATAGTGGTTGACTTTGGCACAGCAACTACTTTTGACGCAATAGGCGCAAAGGGCGAATACCTCGGCGGTGCAATTTATCCTGGGATAAAGGTTTCGATGGATGCCCTTTTCCAAAAGGCGGCAAAGCTTCCAAGGGTGGAGATTGTAAATCCACAGGTGAATATCGGCAAAACCACTGCCGAAAGTATGCAAGCTGGGGTGGTTTATGGTTATGTGGGAGCGGTAAGAAATATTTGCCGAATAATGAAGCAGGATTTAGGCGAAGATACAAAGATAATCGGAACTGGGGGACTTTCCGTGCTTTTTGGCAGGGAAGATGTTTTCGATATAGTGGACAAAACCCTCACTTTAGAAGGATTGAGGCTTATTTATGAGCGACACAAAGGGCAGAACTAACCCATTTATATATTCAAACACCAATAAGAGATACCACACACTTGACTATCATTTAAAAGAGCGTTTTGGTGGAAAAGTCTTTAAGATAAGCCTAAACGGAGGCTTTACCTGCCCTAATAGGGATGGAAGCAAGGGTGTTGGCGGATGCTCTTACTGCTCGCTTAGGGGCAGCGGCGATTTTGCTGGAAATCCTAAGGAGAGCATATCACAACAGTTTGAAAATATTAGGGCAAAGATGGATAAAAAATGGCAGGGTGTGGGCTATATCGCCTATTTTCAGGCGTTTACAGGCACATATGCAGATACTGCCACACTTAAAAAACTCTACGATGAGGCAGTTTCACAAAAAGATGTAGTGGCACTTTTTATCTCCACCCGTCCCGACTGCATAAACAAAGAAATAGCCGAGCTTCTATCAGATTATGCTAAGCGGTATTATTTAGTGGTGGAGCTTGGGCTTCAGTCCATTCACGACGAAACGACCAAGGCTTTAAACAGATGCCACAGCTATGCGGAGTTTGAGGCGGCGTTTTTCCTGCTTCGGGAACATGGGGTGAATGTCTGTGTGCATATAATTAACGGTCTGCCTGGTGAAGACAGAGAAATGATGATGCAAAGCATACAAAAAATCGCCCTATTAAAACCGCACAGCGTAAAAATACATATGCTACATTTACTTCAGGGCACGAAGATGGGCGAAGAGTATAAAAACTCACCGTATGAACTGCTTAGCAGGGATGAGTATGTGAATTTAGTATGTGATCAGCTTGAAATATTACCACCTGAAATAATAGTGCAAAGACTTACGGGGGACGGCTCGGCGGAGGATTTAATTGCACCTCTTTGGACGGCAAAAAAAGTGATGGTGCTAAACGAAATTGATAAAGAATTAGCGGCAAGAGGAAGCTGTCAGGGAAGTGAAGAGTGAATAATGAAAAGTGAAAAGTTATGGAGTTTCGCCGATGGCGAAACATATTAAAGTTTTACTTAATTTTTTTCAAAAAATTATGGGGTATGGGGCAAAGCCCCATGAAAGAAAAAGCGAAGCAAAAGAGCGGAGAGCTTTTTGAGTGAAAAATGAATAGCGAAAAGCTTTACTATAATTTATTACTTAACCATATGTCATGGAGGAAATATGCAATCAATACTTGATACTACAAAGGATTTTATAAAAAAGGCGGCTTGCGAGGGCGGTGTCTATGCTGATTTTACGATGGGAAACGGCGGCGACACTCTTTTTTTAGCGACCCTCTCCCCAAATAGCAAGGTATACGCTTTTGATATTCAACCAAAAGCTGTGGAAAACACTAAGAAAAGGCTTGCAGAGGCTGGGGTGAGTAATTGCGAGCTCATCCTCGACTGCCACAGCAAAGCTTGCAACTATATAGATGGGCAAATAGATGCAGGGATGTTTAACTTAGGCTATCTCCCCGGATTTGATAAGAGCATTACCACCAAGCGTGAAACCACACTTATGGCGATTGAAAAGGCATGTATGATGCTTAGAAAAGAGGGGGTTTTGGTGATAACTGTCTATCCTGGACATGAAGAGGGCAAAAATGAGGGTGAGGAAATTTATGCACTCCTTGAGAGGTTTGATAAAAAGGATTTTGACTGCCTTATTTATAGAATATTTAATATAGCCGAGTGCCCGTATATATTTTTGGTGCAGAGAAGATAGCGGAGAGCTTTTTGAGTGAAAAATGAAGAGTGAAAAGTGAAAAGTTATGGAGTTTCGCCGATGGCGAAACATATTAAAGTTTTACTTAATTTTTTTCAAAAAATTATGGGGTATGGGGCAAAGCCCCATAAATAGGTAGGCGAAGCGAAAAAAGGCAAAGCCTGAAAGAAGAATGTAGCAAATTTTGCGAAGCAAAAGAGCGGAGAGCTTTTTGAGTGAAAAATGAAGAGTGAAAAGTGAAAAGCGGATAGTGGAAAGTTGTGAGTTTCCACTATCCGCTAAAAAAAATCCCCCACCGAAGTGGGGGATTTTTTATTAAACTATATTAGCTCGATAATTGCCATCTCAGCTGCGTCGCCGCGGCGTGGGCCTATCTTGATGATACGGGTAAAACCACCGTTTCTGCCCTCGTATTTAGGGGCAACTTCATCCATAAGCTTCTTAGCCACAGTTTCTTTTGTTATAAATGAATATACCTGACGCTTGGAGTGGAGATCATCCTGCTTAGCCTTTGTTATCATCTTCTCGGCCATAGCTCTCACTTCTTTGGCTCTGGTTACTGTTGTTTCAATCTTACCGTTTTCGATTAAGAATGTTACCATTGCTCTGAGCATAGCCATTCTATGGTCGCTCGTTCTACCGAGTTTTCTGGTACCTGGCATTGTTATTCACTCCTTTACCTCTGCTTTGGGAAATTATTCTTCTTCCCTGTTTAGGTCAAACCCTAAGGATTCAAGCTTGGCGATAACCTCTTCAAGAGATTTTCTACCAAGATTTCTCACCTTCATCATTTCCTCGGGGGATTTGTTGATTAGGTCGCTAACTGTATTTACCCCTGCTCTTTTTAGACAGTTAAATGCACGAACAGATAGGTCAAGCTCTTCAATGGTCATCTCAAGAACCTTCTCTTTGCCGTTGTCCTCTTTCTTTTCGAGGATTTCGGTCGCGTTTACTTCGTCGGATAAATCCACGAAATGGTTGAGCTGTCTATTGAGGATCTTGGCTGCGAGGCTTACTGCCTCTTTAGCGGAAATAGTTCCGTCAGTCCACACTTCTATGGTAAGCTTATCATAGTCGGTAATCTGTTCAACCCTTGTGTTTTCCACATAGTAGTTAACCTTTAGAACCGGTGTGTAAATACTGTCCACTGCAAGTGTATCAATTGGGGTCTTATCGGAAAAGTTCTGTCTGTTTTTATCAGCTGAAACATATCCCTGTCCCTTGTCGATGGTGATTTCCATCGAAAGTTTAGCATCTGTGCCAAGTGTGGCAATATGCATGCTTGGGTCGAGAATTAATACGCTTTCGTTAGGCTCGATAGAACCTGCGGTAACATCTCCCTCGCCCTCAGCCTTTAGGTATAGTGTAACAGGCCCTTCAGACAAAATCTTTGCGGTAAGCCCTTTGATGTTAAGAATAATTTCTGTAACATCTTCTTTAACCCCGGGGATAGTTGAGAATTCGTGCACAATACCATCAATTCTGATTGAATTGACAGCTACACCAGGAAGCGAGGAGAGCAACACTCTTCTGAGGCTGTTGCCAAGTGTCGTGCCAAAGCCTCTGTCCAGTGGTTCGGCTACAAATTTTCCATATGTGCCGTCCGGTTTTAGCTCTGTGGTTTCAATCTTAGGCTCAATTATTTTTACCAAAAAAAACCCTCCTTATAGGCAGATGTGTCTGCATAAATATTCGCATTCCCATGATTCTTCTTAAATATTATTTGCTGTATAGCTCGACAATTAGATGCTCTTCTACTTCAAAGTCGATATCATCTCTTTGTGGAATAGCTATAATTTTACCTTCGAAAGCTTCTTTTTCCTTTTCAATCCACTTAGGAGTAGTGTGTGCGTGCTTTTGCTCCATAAGCATTTTGAATTTTTCGGATTTTCTGCTTTTTTCAGATACGGCGATTACTTCACCAGGCTTTACTAAGTAGGATGGAATATCCACTTTTACACCATTGATTGTGAAGTGACCGTGACCCACAAGTTGCCTTGCTTCACGTCTTGTTTTAGCAAATCCTAAGCGGAATACTACATTATCAAATCTGCGCTCGAGGTATGAAAGCAGTAGCTCACCGGTGATGCCGTTAGCCTTAGCCGCTTTTTCGTAGTATTTGTAGAATTGTTTTTCTAAAACACCGTATATAAACTTAACTTTTTGCTTTTCGTTAAGCTGGAGTCCATATTCGCTTTGCTTTTTTCTGCTCTGCTTAGGATTCCTTCTTGTTTCTTTATATACACCCATAACTGCAGGTGAAATTCCGAGAGTTTTACATCTCTTTAATACCGGCTGTTTATTAGTTGCCATAGTATTATCCTCCCTTCTCGTGGTATAATTACACGCGCCTTCTCTTCGGTGGGCGGCATCCGTTATGCGGAATAGGGGTAACATCTTTAATCATGCTTACTGTTAAGCCTGTTGCCTCTAATGCACGAATAGCAGCCTCGCGTCCTGCACCCGGACCTTTAACATACACTTCAACAGATTTGAGCCCGTGTTCCATAGCTGCTTTTGCAGCTGTTTCAGCAGCTGTTTGAGCTGCAAACGGTGTGCTCTTTCTCGAACCTCTAAAACCAAGGCCGCCAGCACTTGCCCAGGAAATTGCATTTCCCTGTGTATCTGTGATTGTAACAATAGTATTGTTAAAAGTTGATTGGATGTGGACTGCACCGCGCTCAATATTTTTTCTCTCGCGACGGCGTGTACGAGTGGCTTTTTTTGGATTAGCTTTTGCCATCTCTCTATCCCTCCTAAATTACTTCTTCTTGTTAGCTATCGTTTTCTTAGGTCCTTTTCTTGTGCGCGCATTTGTTTTTGTGCGCTGTCCTCTTACAGGCAGACCTTTTCTGTGGCGTACGCCACGATAGCATCCGATTTCGATAAGTCTCTTAATGTTTAGAGCAGTACCTCTTCTTAGGTCACCCTCAACAGTTACATACTTATCAATATACTCTCTTAGCTTCGACACATCGTCCTCAGTTAGATCCTTAACTCTCATGTCAGGATTAATTCCTGTGGATTCTATGATGGTTGTCGCTGTCTTTTGACCTATACCGAAAATATAGGTAAGACCAATCTCAACTCGCTTTTCTCTTGGCAAGTCAACACCAGCAATACGAGCCATTTTGTTGCACCTCCATTATATCGGTTATCGGTTTTTAGCCCTGACGCTGCTTATGCTTAGGGTTTTGGCATATAACCATTATGCGACCCTTGCGTCTTATGATTTTGCACTTTTCGCAAATGGGCTTCACGGAAGGTCTTACTTTCATGTGAATTACCTCCTTGTAATACCCTTAAAGTATCGTTATTTTGATCTCCATGTGATGCGACCCTTTGTTAAATCATAGGGTGACATCTCCACTGTTACCTTATCGCCCGGTAGTATACGGATGAAATTCATCCTAAGCTTTCCGGAAATATGCGCTAATATTTTGTGCCCATTGGGCAGCTCCACTTGGAACTGGGCGTTTGGCAGTGCTTCGAGCACTACACCCTCTATTTCTATAACATCGTCTTTAGACAAGCAGATTACCTCCTCAGGTTGTTTAAATGTTAGTTAGCGGGCTCATCTCCATAATTAAATGGGTGGAGCGCCTTTCTTATCTGTTTGTCGGTTTGAAGCATTTCACTACCAAGCACAGTATTTGTTTTTTGCAGATGTTTAAGCCTTTTCTTTTTGGGGTTTTGCAGTTTGCGATATTTACCATCGCAGATATATGCAAAGTCACCCTCGAGTGATAGCACTGTAAAAAATCTGTCCTTGTCGTGTCCTGCGGCCGACCTCACCACACTACCTTTTATCATACAATATACCCCGACTAAGCTCTGGTGAGTATCACCGGGCCCTGCTCGGTAATGGCAACCGTGTGCTCAAAATGTGCGGAAAGTTTGCCGTCGATTGTGACTACTGTCCAATCGTCCTTCAAAACCCTTACATCCCCTTTGCCCTGATTAATCATAGGCTCTATGGCTATTACCATACCGGGGGTAAGTCTTATCCCGCGTCCCTCTATGCCATAATTTGGCACTTCGGGGGATTCATGCAGATTTTGCCCTATGCCGTGACCCACATATTCTCTCACAATGCCGTATCCATTGGCACAAACATGGCTTTGTATCGCAGCACCTACATCCCCTAAGCGACTTCCGCTTTTGATAGCTTCAATCCCTTTATAAAGACTTTCCTCTGTGATGCGAAGTAGCATTTTAGCTTCTTCGCTAATTTCGCCTGCGGCAAAAGTTTTAGCATTGTCGCCGTGGTAGCCATTTTTATATGCTCCCACATCTATGCTTACAATGTCGCCCTCTTTAATTACCGTCTTTTTGTTTGGTATGCCATGAATTACGCAGTCGTTAATAGATATGCATGCACTGGCAGGAAAACCGCCGTATCCTAAAAACGAGGGGGTGGCGCCTTGTGAGATAATAAAATCGTGGATAATTTTGTTTATCTCGGCGGTTGTAACACCTGGGCGTACAGCCTCGCCGCCAAGCTTGAGTGCCTGTGCTGCTATTTTGCACGATTCGCTCATTATTTTGAGCTCGGCACTATTTTTAAGCACAATCATCTCAAGCCTCCAGTATTTTAAGAGTGTTTGCGGTTATATCCGCTACATCCCCTTCGCCCTCAACAACTGAGAGCATATTCTTCTTAGAATAGTAATCCGTAAGTGGTGCTGTCTGTTCGTGGTATACTCTCAGACGCTCTTTAACGGTTTCGGGAGCATCGTCCTTGCGGATGATTAATTTGCCATCGCATTTTTCACAAATTTCGCCTTTTTCGGAAGGTTTGTTAACTACATGGTAGGAAGCCGAGCAACCCTCGCATACACGCCTGCCGCTCATCCTGCCTGCAATAGCTTCATCCGAAACTTCGATATTTATTACTTTATCAATTGCAACTCCCATTCTTTCGAGTGCCTCAGCCTGTGGAAGGGTTCTTGGGAAACCGTCTAAGATAAAACCATTAGCGCAGTCATTTTCTTTTAAACGATCCTTTATTATACCGATTACCACTTCGTCCGGCACGAGTGCGCCATCGTCCATGTAGGACTTAGCTTTTTTGCCCATTTCGGTGGCGGATTTAACCGCTTCCCTTATGATGCTACCCGTGCTAATCTGAGGAATACTCAGATGTTCACTTATTATTTCCGCCTGTGTTCCTTTGCCAGCTCCTGGCGCACCAAGTAAAATAATTTTCATAAGTTACCCCGCTTTATTATTCAAGGAAACCCTTGTAGTGACGCATCATCATTTGTGATTCAAGTTGTCTTACAGTATCGAGCGCAACACCTACTAAGATGATAACTGTTGTACCGCCGAGTGCGATGTTTATTCCTGTGATGCCTGTTACTGCTATCGGTAGGATAGCGATGAAAGCAAGGAATAGACCGCCGATAAGTGTAATTTTGGATACAATCTTTTGTAGGAATTCAGAAGTTGGTTCACCAGCTCTGATACCTGGGATTGTACCGCTATTCTTTCTAAGATTGTTTGCAATTTCTATTGGATTGTATTGAACAGAAACATAGAAAATGTTAAACATTAATATTAGGAAGAAGTAAAGTATCGCATATGGAGCACCGTTGTAGTTTAAGAAATTCATTAAACCGTATACCCAGCTATCGGGGTCTGGATTTACAAATCCAGCGATAATTCCAGGGATGCCAAGCAAGGAGCTTGCAAAGATTACTGGAAGTACGCCCGACATATTCACCTTAATAGGGATGAATGTGCTCTGGCCGCCGTATGTTTTTCTACCTACAATGCGCTTTGCGTATTGTACTGGAACTCTTCTCTCTGCATTTGTCATTAGAACGATAAATCCTATTAAAACTACAAAGAGAACTGCTATTGCGGGTACAATGAATAGATACATTGTAAACTCGCCACCCTCGAGACCTAACATAAATGTGCTAACAAGGCTCATTACTGCCGAGGGGCCACCTGCAACGATACCTGCAAAGAGTATCATCGAGATGCCGTTTCCGATACCTTTTTTGTCTATCTGCTCACCAAGCCACATTATTAATAATGCGCCCGCTGTGAAGGATAGAACAATTGCAGTACCTGCAAGTATGCCGGAAACGCCTTCTGTGTAGTTAACAGCACCAAGCTGATATCTAAGAAGTGCATAGTAGCCATATGCTTGTAAAAGAGCAAGTGCTACTGTGGTATAGCGTGTGATTTTGTTAATCTTCTTTCTGCCCTCTTCGCCTTCCTTTGAAAGGTTTTCAAGATATGGAATAGCGATGGTTAGAAGCTGAATAACGATGGATGATGTGATATAGGGGGATATACTTAGTGCAAACAGTGTTGATTGTGCAAAAGCACCACCTGAAAGCATGT
Source organism: uncultured Oscillospiraceae bacterium (assembly GCA_964370185.1). Lineage (GTDB taxonomy): Bacteria > Bacillota > Clostridia > Oscillospirales > Ruminococcaceae > CAYJEQ01. The sequence continues at coordinate 12,540 of CAYJIJ010000038.1, read as the reverse complement.
TGATAAATCCGAGTAGATTGCCGTTGGCTGATTGAGCCGCAATCATTGCCCCTATCGCATTTGGGTCGAGAAATGGAACTGGGATTGCTGAACCTATTCTGAAAATCAGAACTATCATTATGGTGTAAAGAATCTTCGCTCTTAGCTCAGGTAATTTCCACGCATTTCTGAATGTAGCAAACATCCTTATTTCACCTCTGCTTTCCCGCCTGCTCCTTCAATTTTTTCCTTTGCGGATGCCGAGAAAGCTGCAAGGTTAACTGTAAGTTTCTTATTTAACTCACCGTTGCCTAAAACTTTTACGCCATCTAAAGTTTTCTTTAATAGACCAGCATCAATTACAGCTTGTGTGTCTATAACTGCGCCATCTTCAAACTTATTTAGATCGGAAACATTGATGGTTGCATATTTGGTTGCAAAGTTGTTGTTAAATCCTCTTTTAGGGAGTCTTCTGTGTAGCGGCATCTGTCCGCCTTCAAAGCCCGGTCTTACACCACCGCCCGAACGAGCGTTTTGACCTTTGTGACCTTTGCCCGCTGTTTTACCGTTACCAGAACCTGCGCCTCTACCTTTTCTGAAGGCTTTTTTCGCAGAGCCCGGAGCCGGTGAAAGTTCGTGCAATTTCATTTTATCTGCACCTCCTTGCTTTATGCCTCTGTTACCTCAATAAGGTAGGATATTGTTGCTATTTTGCCTTTTGTTGCGGCGTTATCGGGCTGTGTAACCACTGCGCCGATTTTGTTTAGTCCGAGAGATTTAGCGGTAGCAATGTGGCTATCTTTTCTGCCTGCTAAACTTTTTACGAGTTTAATTTTATATGCCATTTCCCTAAACCTCCTAACCTAATATTTCTTTTACGCTCTTGCCTCTGATTGCAGCAACTTGTGCAGCATCTCTAATCGAAGCAAGACCTTGGATTGTAGCCGAAACTACATTGCAGGGGTTATTAGATCTAATGCACTTAGTTCTAATATCCTTAATACCCGCTACTTCAAGCACTGCACGAACAGGCCCACCAGCGATAACACCGGTACCCTGTGGAGCTGGCTTTAGTAAAACTCTTGCAGCACCGTAAGCCCCAACGATTTCGTGTGGGATTGTTGTGCCTTTAAGAGAAACCTTAGTTAGGTTTTTCTTTGCATCCTCGATTCCTTTGCGTATTGCATCGGGAACCTCTGATGCTTTTCCAAGTCCGTAGCCTACTGTACCATTGCCGTCACCGACAACAACAAGTGCCGCAAACTTAAAAATGCGTCCGCCCTTAACCGTTTTAGATACGCGGTTAATAGCTACTACTCTTTCTTTTATATCAAGTGTAGATGCGTCTATACGAGCCAAAAGTATTCCCTCCTTATTAGAATTTTAGACCGCCTTCGCGTGCGCCTGCTGCAAGCTCTTGCACACGACCGTGGTAAATGTAGCCGCTGCGGTCAAATACAACATCGGAAATACCTTTTTCTGTTGCTCTTGCCGCTAAGGTTGCGCCAATTTTCTTAGCCGCTTCCTTATTACCGCCAAAACCTTCAAAACCTTTATCCATTGTAGATGCACTTACAAGTGTTGTACCTGTTGCATCATCAATTAGCTGGGCATAGATGTGTTTTGCGGAGCGGAATACATTAAGGCGTGGACGCTGTGCTGTTCCTGCGATTTTAGCACGAACTCTAACGTGTCTCTTTAGCCTTGCTTTATTGCTGTCAGGCTTTTTCACCATGTTAATTCACTCCTTTACTTCTTGCCTTTACCTGCTTTACCTTCCTTGCGGATGATAACTTCGTTAGCATATTTAATACCCTTGCCTTTATATGGCTCAGGAGGACGCTTTTCTCTAACTTCAGCGGCGAATTGGCCTACTTTTTGTTTGTCAGCGCCTAAAATTATGATCTTGTTTGGAGCAGGTACTTCGATTTTGATTTCATCGGTTTCGCTCACAACTACTTGATGGGAATAACCCAGTGTGAGCATTAAGTCCTTACCTTGCTTTGCAGCACGGTAACCTACGCCGTTTATTTCCAGTTCCTTGGTGAAACCCTTGGATACACCCTCTACCATATTGGCAACAAGTGTTCTGGTAAGACCGTGCAGGCTCCTGTGTTCCTTCGCATCGGAAGGACGGGTAACTATAATTTCACTTCCCTCTAAAGCTATGCTTATTTCAGGTCTGAAAGTGTAACTTAGAGTGCCTTTTGGGCCTTTAGCGGTAACTGCGTTACCCTCTGCGATAGTCACTTCAACTCCTGCGGGAACTGTTATTGGTTTTCTACCTATACGAGACATTACTTTTACACCTCCTTACCAAATAAATGCTAATATTTCTCCGCCGACATTCTCTTTACGAGCTTGTTTGTCGGTCATTACACCCTTAGATGTAGAGAGAATTGCTATACCAAGACCCTTCATTACTCTTGGGATGTCTTCACAACCTGAGTACATGCGCAGACCCGGTTTGGATACTCTGCGAAGTCCTGTGATAACCTGTGATTTTGCGGGGCCGTATTTAAGAGTAATGCGTACGACGCCCTGCTTTCCGTCTTCTATAACGGTGAAAGCTCTAATATATCCTTCATCCAAAAGTATTTGAGCGATTGCTTTTTTAATATTGGATGCGGGAATATCTACCGTATCGTGTTTCGCTGCATTTGCATTTCTTATGCGTGTTAACATGTCAGCGATTGCATCGGTAATATGCATGCCGTCAACCTCCTTTACTCGTACTACCAGCTTGCTTTTCTAACGCCTGGAATTTGTCCTTTATATGCAAGTTCTCTAAAGCATATACGACAAACTGCATATTTGCGAAGGTAAGCATGTGGTCTACCACAAATTTTGCATCTGTTGTATGCACGAGTCGAAAATTTGGGTTCTCTTTGTTGTTTTGCTATCATTGATTTCTTAGCCACAAATATTCTCCTCCTTACTTCGCGAACGGTGCGCCCATAAGTGTGAGTAACTCACGAGCTTCTTCGTCTGTGTTTGCGCTTGTTACAAAGCATATATCCATGCCGCGTACTTTATCTATTTTATCGTAATCAATTTCAGGGAAAATTAGCTGTTCTTTTAGGCCGAATGCATAGTTGCCCCTGCCGTCAAAACCATTTGCGTTTATTCCTCTAAAGTCTCTTACACGAGGGAGAGCTACATTGAAGAGTCTGTCTACAAACTCATACATTCTCTCACCTCTAAGTGTTACTTTAACACCTATTATCATACCTTCACGGAGTTTAAAGTTAGCAACAGATTTCTTTGCCTTACAAGGCATAGGTTTTTGACCTGTTATCTTACCAATATCTCCCATGATTGCTTCAATCACTTTTTGATTGTCACGAGCTTCTCCACAACCTACGTTGATAACAACTTTCTCAAGTTTGGGGATCTGCATGACACTCTTGTAGCCGAACTTTTTGTGCATAGCCGGTGCTACATCGCTTTTGAATGTTTCGTGTAATCTTGCCATGTGCTTAATCCTCCTTACTTAGAATGTTGCGTCGCATTTTTTGCAGAAACGCTGTTTTTTACCGTCAGAACTAACTTTGGAACCAGTTCTTGTAGCCTTGCCGCACTTTGTGCAAACAACCTGAACTTTACAAGCGTAGATAGCGCCTTCGGCCTCTACCTTACCGCCTATTTCGCCGGCTTTTCTTGCTTTAACGTGTTTTGTAACAACATTAAGGCCTTCTACAATTACTTTCTGCTCCTTAGGGCTAACCTCAAGCACCTTGCCCTGCTTGCCCTTGTCCTTGCCTGACAGAATCTGAACTTTATCTCCAGACTTTATGTGAAGTTTATTCACTTGTCATGCACCTCCATTAAAGAACCTCTGGGGCGAGGCTTAGAATTTTCATGTACTCTTTCTCACGAAGCTCTCTGGCTACTGGGCCAAAGATACGAGTACCCTTTGGGTTTTTATCTTCTTTGATAATAACTGCTGCATTTTCGTCGAAGCGGATGTATGTGCCATCGTCTCTTCTAACGCCTTTTGCAGAGCGTACTATAACTGCCTTTACTACTTCACCTTTTTTTACAACACCGCCGGGAGCAGCTTTTTTTACTGAAGCTACAACCACGTCGCCGATGTTTGCATATCTTCTTCTGGTACCACCCAGAACTCTGATACACATAAGCTCCTTAGCTCCGGTGTTATCAGCAACTTTTAGATAGGTTTGCATCTGAATCACAGCGCAAGTCCTCCTTTCGGTTTAAACTAATTTACCAGTACCTTACGGTAACTGCCTGTAACCATTTATACAGGCGCTTAAATTAGCGTTTTTAGTATGCCTAATAACGATAATTACTTAGCCTTTTCAATGATTTCCACAACTCTCCATCTTTTATCCTTGGAAAGCGGGCGGGTTTCCATTACTTGAACTTTATCGCCTATACCACAAGCATTAGCTTCGTCATGAGCTTTTAGCTTAACTGTACGCTTGATAATCTTCTTGTAAAGGGGATGTTTCACATTGTCGCGAATGGCAATAACAACTGTTTTGTCCATTTTATCGCTTACTACTGTGCCAACCCTTGTTTTTCTTAGGTTTCTTTCGCTCACAGCTTAGTCCTCCCTTCCCGTATTATTGTGCGCTTTTTAGTTCATTCTCTCTAATAACGGTTTTAATGCGTGCGATGTCTTTTTTTACAACATTTAGACGCATTGGGTTATCGAGCTGATTGATTGCGTGTTGGAAGCGTAGATTGAAAAGCTCAGCTTTAAGTTCGGAAAGCTTTTCATTCAGTTGTGTGTTAGAGAGGTTTCTTATCTCTGTTGCTTTCATTACTCTTCACTCTCCTTCTCTTCTTCCTTAACGATGAATTTGCATTTTATCGGTAGTTTGTGCATTGCAAGACGCATAGCCTCTCTGGCAAGCTCCTCGCTAACGCCGCCGATTTCAAACATAACTCTACCCGGCTTAACAACTGCTACCCAGTACTCTGGGCTACCTTTACCTGAACCCATTCGAGTTTCAGCAGGTTTTTCAGTTATTGGCTTATCGGGGAAAATCTTTATCCATACCTGACCACCACGTTTAATGTATCTGGTCATAGCGATACGGGCAGCTTCGATTTGGTTGGAAGTAATCCAAGCAGGCTCGAGTGCCTGTAAACCGAATTTACCGTATGAAATCGTATTACCTCTTGTTGCTTTACCTGTCAGACGTCCTCTGTGAACTCTGCGGTATTTTACTCTTTTTGGTAGAAGCATTATTTGTTGCCCCCTTCCCTAAGAGCTTTCTTATCGGAGAGAACTTCACCTACATAAATCCAAACTTTAACGCCGATTTTACCATAGGTTGTGTCAGCTTCAGCGAAACCGTAGTCGATGTCCGCTCTGATAGTTTGTAGTGGGATAGTTCCCTCGTGGTAGCGCTCAGTTCTTGCGATTTCAGCGCCGCCAACTCTTCCGCTCACAGAAACTTTGATACCCTTAGCGCCAAGCTTCATAGCTCTGCCGATGGATTGTTTCATAGCTCTGCGGAAAGAAACTCTGTTTACAAGCTGTGCAGCGATATTTTCAGCTACAAGCTGTGCGTTTTTATCGGGCTGTTTAACTTCAACAACATTGATGAAAACATTAACTTTTTCTTCTTTGCCCTTGTTGATGAATGCATCCATTTCATTCTTTAGCCCTTCAATAGCAGAGCCACCCTTACCGATTACGATACCGGGTTTTGAACAATGGATGTGTAGTCTTACCTTTGTGGCATCACGCTCGATTTCGATGCGTGGGATACCTGCTTCAAACAACTTCTTCTTGAGATATTTACGGATTTTGTAATCCTCAACCAAGATATCGCCGAAAGCATCATCCCTAGCAAACCAGCGAGAATCCCAATCCTTAATTACACCGACACGAAGTCCGTGCGGATTTACCTTCTGGCCCATTAGATTACCTCCTCTTTCAGCTTATTCTTTTTCCTTGAGCACCATTGTGATATGGGATGTTCTTTTTAATATTCTGAACGCCCTACCCTGTGCTCTCGGTCTAATTCTCTTTAGTGTGGGGCCGGGACTAACAAAACACTCGGCAACATAAAGCTCACTTCTGCTCATGTTGTGATTGTTTTCTGCGTTAGCTATGGCCGATTTAAGAAGCTTTTCAAGTGGTTCACTTGCTGCTTTTGGTGTGTGTTTAAGAATAGCTATTGCATAGTCAACCGGCTTGTTTCTGATAAGATCAAGTACGATTTGCACCTTTCTTGGCGCAATACGAATATGTCTTAGATACGCTTTTGCTTCCATTTATTATCCTCCTTTCGGCCCTATTTTGTTTTCTTAGAGCCTGCATGACCCTTGTAAGTTCTCGTAGGCGCAAATTCACCTAATTTATGACCAACCATGTCTTCTGTAACATATACAGGTACATGCTTGCGGCCATCGTGAACAGCGAAGGTGTGCCCAACGAAATCAGGGAATATTGTGGATGATCTACTCCATGTTTTAAGAACCCTTGTTTCGCCTTTTTCGTTCATTTCGATAACTCTTTTTAGTAAAATAGGTTGCACGAAAGGTCCTTTTTTAATACTTCTACCCATTGTTTAGTTGCCTCCTTTCAGCTCACCTTACTTAGCATTTCTACGCTTAACAATATACTTGTCGGAGCGATTGTGCTTTTTCCTTGTTTTGTAACCGAGAGCCGGTTTACCCCAAGGAGTAACAGGACCAGATCTACCGATTGGGCTTCTGCCCTCACCACCACCGTGTGGATGGTCGCATGGGTTCATTACAGAACCTCTAACAGTAGGTCTAATACCCATGTGGCGCTTACGGCCCGCTTTACCGATGGATACATTTTCGTGGTCGATATTTCCTACCTGACCCACAGTAGCCATACAGTTAATCGGTACATTTCTTAGCTCGCCCGATGGAAGTCTAATAAGTGCATAAATGCCCTCTTTAGCCATTAGCTGAGCTTGAATGCCGGCAGCTCTTGCAAGCTGTGCACCCTTGCCAGGGTAGAGTTCTACATTGTGGATGAAAGTACCAACTGGGATGTTTTCAAGTGCAAGTGCATTACCTGGCTTGATATCCGCTGTTGGGCCGCTCATTACTTTGTCTCCAACCTTTAGGCCGTTTGGAGCGATGATGTAGCGTTTTTCGCCGTCTTCATACTGCACAAGTGCGATATGGGAAGAACGGTTTGGATCGTATTCGAGTGTTAAAACATTCGCAGCCATGCCGTGTTTGTTTCTTTTAAAGTCGATTATACGATACTTATTTCTGTTTCCGCCCCCTCTGTGGCGAACTGTAATTCTACCGGTATTATTTCTACCTGCGCTCTTTTTAAGAGGTGCGAGTAGGCTTTTTTCCGGTGCTACCTTTGAAAGCCCTGAATAGTCCGTAACAGTCATCTGTCTACGAGCAGGGGTGGTAGGCTTAAAGCTTCTTATAGCCATTTAAGTTTCACTCTCCTCATAAGTTGTTGCGGGATTATGAGTTATCCCATACACTGTGCGTATGCACATAATCCGCAGTTACTCTCTTTTCAGACGATTATTACATCATGCTTTCAAAGAATTCGATTCCCTTGGAATCAGCTTTTAGAGTAACTATCGCTTTTTTCCAAGCAGGCTTAAAGCCTTGCTTCATTCCCATTCTCTTAGCTCTGCCAAGGCAATTCATTGTGTTTACCTTGGAAACTTTTGTGCCTGGGAAAAGCGCTTCTACGGCTTTGCCGATTTCAATTTTGTTAGCGTCTTTGGCTACTTTGAAGGTGTATTTCTTCATAGCGATACCAGCCATAGATGCTTCTGTGATAATTGGTCTTATGATAATGTCCTGGGGTGCTTTCATTATGCGTACACCTCCTCGATTTTCTCTACCGCTGCTTTAGCGATAATCAGCTTGTCGCAATTAAGCATGTCGTATACATTGATTGTATTAACTAAAGCTGTTTTTACACCTGGGATGTTGCTTGCGCTTTTTACAATCTTCTTATCCACTTCAGGCATAACGATGAGTGCTTTCTTATCTGCACCTACTGCATTTAGCATAGCAATCATTGCCTTTGTTTTAAACTCTTCCATAGAAATTGTGTCAATAACTATGATTTCGTTTTCTTTCGCCTTAGCGGAGAAAGCGGATTTAAGAGCAAGTCTCTTAACTTTTTTGTTTAGCGAGTAGCTGTAATCTCTTGGCTTAGGACCGAGAGCGATACCACCGTGTCTCCACTGGGGAGCTCTGATGGAACCCTGTCTTGCATGGCCTGTACCTTTTTGTCTCCAAGGCTTTCTACCGCCGCCTCTAACCTCTGTTCTGGTAAGAGTGGACTGTGTGCCCTGTCTTTGGTTAGCTAAGTAGTTTACTACCGCTGCATGCATTACAGATACATTGGGCTCTATACCGAAAATGGCTTCGGAAAGGCTTATTTCGCCAACGCTTTTACCTGTCATATCAAGTACTTTAACCTGTGGCATTGTAACTCCTCCTTCCCTTACGCCTTAACACTGTCGCTGATGTATACTATACCGTTCTTAGGTCCGGGAATAGCACCCTTCAGTGCGATGAGATTGTTCTCAGTGTCGATTTTTACTACTTCTAAATTTTGAACGGTAACTCTCTCAGCACCTAAGTGACCGGGAAGTTTCTTACCTTTCATAACCCTTGATGGGTCGGAACAAGCGCCCATTGAACCAGCGTGCCTATGCACAGGGCCTGTACCGTGGGTTTCTTTAAGGGAGCGGTTGTTCCATCTTTTGATGGTACCTGCATAACCCTTACCCTTACTGGTGCCGCATACATCGACTTTATCGCCGATTTCGAATGCGTCGGGCTTGATGATGTCGCCTACATTAAGTGTAGAGCAGTCATCGAGTCTAAATTCGCGTAGCTCTCTTTTTACAGCTACATCTGCTTTTGCGAAGTGGCCTTTCATAGGCTTGTTCACATTCTTTTCGCTGATTGCGCCAAAACCGATCTGCACGGATTCATATCCGTCGTTTTCGATTGTCTTCTTCTGGACAACCACGCATGGTCCTGCTTCGATTACTGTTACAGGGATGAATTTTCCTGTTTCGTCAAAAAGTTGGGTCATACCAATCTTTTTGCCAATAATGCATTTTTGCATCCTTTCCTACCTCCTAAGGTTATTGGTTGGTTTTGCACCAACATGACCCGCCGTAAAAATTAAAGTTTAATTTCGATTTCTACGCCGGCAGGGAGCTCAAGACTTGTTAGAGCTTCAACAGTTTTGTTGGAAGGTCTTAGAATGTCTATGAGTCTCTTGTGGGTTCTCATTTCGAACTGCTCTCTGCTGTCCTTATACTTGTGAACCGCTCTCAGAATAGTAACGATTTCTTTTTCTGTGGGTAGCGGAATAGGGCCAGATACTCTTGCGCCTGTTCTCTTTGCTGTTTCCACGATTTTCTCAGCGGACTTATCCACTAATTGATGATCGTAACCTTTAATTCTGATTCTGATTTTTTCTTTGACTGCCACTTTCATCGCCTCCTTAAAATTTACCGTAATTGGAGCGACATCTTTAACACTTAAGTTCTGAACACTGTGCCGTGTGTTTTCTTTTGCTACATAATAAAAACCGATAACCCTACACTTAAAAATAAGCATAGTTTACCGGAGCTTCCACTAAAAAAAGTGGGATACATAGCTGAGAAACACATCCTCAGTGACCAAAGGTCAGTATTTAAAGCCGCCCGGTTTTAAAATCGGACATACTCAGCGAAAATTCCCTGCAAACAGCAGCCACCTCTCGCGTCAACGCATATCTTGTGCAGTCGTGCCCTAATATATTACTACATTTAATAATATAATGCAAGAGTTTTTTTAAAATTAATCAAATTTTTTTAGTTTTTTGCATTTTCGTGAGGTTTAGAGAAAATGGAATGGAGTTTTTGTGTAGGTTGTACAGGGAATTGGAGATTTATTTTTGATTGTAGGTAATTTTTCGGTATCGCCGTAGGGGCGAACCTGTGTGTTCGCCCGAGGTTATGCACAAGCAAAAATAATGCAGAAATCCCATTCTACCCCCTACAAAAAGAAATTGCCCATTCATCTCATTTATGAAACTATTTCTTGACATAGCGCTACATATTCTATATAATCAAGCTATGATTACTCATTAAGTATACTTATGTGTTAAAATGTACTGCGTAAGCGTGAAGGATATGCATGCCCCCACCTTGCAGCAAAGCGGTTTAGAGGTTGGAGCTTTTAGAGATTAGAGGAATGTATTTTCGCCGTGTGAAACAGATTAATTCCTCGCTCCTCATCCCTAATTTAAAAAAGCCCTCCCACATATGCACAGTTTTATTGTGAAAACCTCACAATATCCGCCACGCATTTTAAGAACATATATTTTAAATTTAATATTGTAATTAATACTAAAAAATAGTAAAATAAAGGAGAAGAACTATGAATTACACAAAGCAGAAGAAAAACCTATTTGAAGAGGAAGAAAATAGTGCTGTAAAAAATGTTGCTACGAAATTTATGCAGGGAGTAGCCACGAGCAATTTACCGGGGATGGCAGGGAAAGCGGTGGCTTCACAGATTGGCAGCGCGAGCAAAGAGCTGTATTCGCCCAAGGCGAGTAGCTCTACAAAGGCGGCATCGTCCGCAGACAAGGCGAGCAGTGGAATGTCCACGCTCCTCTCCCCGACTAAGACAAATAGCAGTGTGGGCAGTGCATCACAGAGCAGTGCCTCGGGCAGTTTAGGCAGTCTTTATAAAAACAGCGGTACTGCTTCTAAGAGCAAACAAACTGCGAGTGAGCGTTTAAAGGAGGCGTTTTCCTCCACTAAACCAAACCCCTACACCCCACAGAGCAGTGAGAAGTATAAATCCTCTTCCGAGATAGTAAAGAAAACCAAAAACAAATTTGACATAGACCCCACCCTTAATGAAATCAAGGCAAGTTATGACAAAGCAAAGAAAGCTTCGGGCTATGAGCAGAAGAGCCGTATACAATCACTGCAAAACAATCTAAACAAATATGGCGTGCGTGACAGTGAAGAGAATCCCCTCAAAGAAGATGGCATTTTTGGTGAAAAGACACGCTCCGCCTTTGAGTCCCTCTATGAAAAACCCACCGCCGCCAAAAATGCTAAATATGACATGAAGCTCAAAGAGCTAAGGCGACAGGGGGAAAAGGTTTCCACACAGCATAAGCCATATAAGGCATCACATCAGCAGGGGCTTGATTTTGTTTACGATGTGGTAAACCTACAAAAAAACCTAAACAAAGCAGGCATTTATGACGACGAAGCGAATACCCTTGAAGTGGACGGCATTTTTGGCGATAGGACTAAATCTGCACTTACAAAGCTTTCCACCACAAAAGCAGAAGACCTCTACCCTGCAAATAGGATTACAAACCACAATCGTGAGCTAATAAGCCGTGCTTTGGATATTAGCAGTAGGATAACGGATACACTGTATCCCTCCATTCCGCTTGGTTTGGTGCAGAGGCAGTTAAATGAAGCTGGCTTTAGGGATGTGAATGGCGAGCTTCTTGTGGAAGATGGGATTTTTGGCGAGCAGATGGAAGGGGCTTTGAGGGGGTATGGGGAAGAAAGTGGGGATGGTTTTGATTTTTCTGCCGATAATAAAGATATCTGGGCTAATTATAATCGTGGGGATGAGCTGTGGAAAAAGTATGAGGATGGCTTTTATGAGGGGGAGAAAGTTATTGCTGATTTAACTGAAAAAGTCAACTCCCTCCTTGTGGTAGATAGTAGCACAAGCCTTGATAAAATGAACCCCCGTTTTTTAAATAAATTTGCCAAAGAGATAAATGATATAGATAATTTACTCCGTCTTAATAATAGCCCACTTTCACCTTACAAAGATTTGCTTCCCATAGTAATAGAGAATAAAACCAAAATTTTGCAAAACGACTTTACCCGTGAGGAAATAAGAACTCGTATACACGATGTTTATTCCGATAGCAAAGTAGCAAACACAAGCGTCAACGCTTTAGATGTGGACAATATCAAAGATTATGAAGAGCTTAAAATACTTCAAGCCACTTTAAAGGATGGTGCTAATGTAAATGATATTACTGCTCAGATTGAAAGTGGCGAGTTTGGCAATTCTCAAAACACTGATATGCTTAGAAATTATTTAGATAGTTCTATTAAGAGAATTTCCTCCATGCCCCATGCTAATCCTGTTGGGGATATGGAAACTTTTACATATGATTATCATGACCCTAATTACACCGCAACCAAACAACCTCACCAAGGTATTGATTTTGCTTATTACGGAGAAATTTACGCAACTACTGGAGGAGTAGTTGTAGACATTGAATCAAGGTGGAGTCAAATACCTTTACATCTTAGTAATTACAACAGATACTCGGCTGGTAATTATGTTTTAATAAAAGATTCTTCTAAAAATCAACATTTTTATGCACATTTAGCTATTGTTAGCGTAAGTCCTGGAGATATCATTCTTCCTGGTCGGGTTATTGGATTTTCTGGTAATACTGGCTTTTCACGTGGTATTCATTTACATTATGAAATTCAAGATGCAAGTGGGGATTGGTTTAATCAAAGCCATAGTATTAACCCTAATACATACTTAGGGTTA